>JAKPPU010000035.1 GCA_029547185.1 Deltaproteobacteria bacterium
TCGCCGTGTAGAAAAGCCGGGTCTGCGTGTCTACCATCTGCAGATCCAAAGCCCCCGAATCATCCCCGGTGAAATCCTTCTGTAGGTACGCCCGGGTGTTCCACTCCCCTCCAAATATGCTCTCAAATGCAAACACCGGCAGGGTAAAAACGAATACGAAAAACAGAGCAAGTGATGAGATATACAGCCTCTTCATGTTTCTCTCCTCTCGTTGTTTTTTGTGTCCTTGGTCTATGCAGGCTTCTCCCTCTTGAAAAACCGGTAACACTCAATTATGGAGAAAATGTGTTGTTTCCGTGGAGTGATTGTGGTATTCGTTCTTCTGGTCGAACATCTGTTCATTATTATAAACCTACCGGCGAACATCGCTTTTTGGTACGCTGATCCATCGGGGTGTGGTAAGCCTACAGGGTAATTATGGCGAACCAGTGGGAGCATCGTGGTTAAATCGTGGAGATTACCTTGGGCAGGCCGGGCAGAGGGGCAACGATGAAGGTGAAACTTGCGTACAAGCTCTTCCTGATGTTCGTGTTTACGGGCATGGGCAGTATGATCCTGATGATGGGGCTCATGAGGCATTTTTCCAAACAGGAGCTCAACGACTTCGTGATCAATTGGGAGATCGACCGGTTCGGGGATTTTGCGAACAAGCTGGGTGATTCCTACAGAATCCACCGCGACTGGGAGCTCGTAAAAGGCCCCCCGAATGCATTCAGGGACATGCTGTTCCCGGATATCTCCGAAGAGAACTGTGCATCGAAGCATAACGTCCAGCAGGGAAATCAGGCCGGCGATGCATCCGGATACGGACCTGGAACAGCAGGTGCCCCCAAATCGGTGGAGGCCTACTATCCTGCCATCAGGAGGAGGATGACCCTCTATGATGCAAACAAGAACGTATTGGCAGGCAAGGCCGCTTCTCTGCACGAGCAGATCATGAAGCCGATAGTGGTCGATGGAAAGACCGTCGGCTGGCTCGGCCTGATAAAAAGGACGGAAGGCGTGACGACGCCTGAAGAGGAGAAGTACCTGTACCGCCAGACCGTCACCCTCTTCATTGTCGGATGCTCGGTCCTGTCGCTGTCCGTCCTCATCTCGATCCTGCTTTCGCGGAGCATCCTGAGGCCGGTCTACCAGATCGCGCAAGGGGCACATGCAATGGCCTCGCGAAAGTTTGACACCAGGATCGAGGTACACACCAGCGATGAGCTCGGGCGTATGGCCGACAGCTTCAACCTCATGGCGCAGACCCTCGAGCGATACGAGATCCTCCGCAAGCAGCTCATCTCGGACGTCTCCCACGACCTGAGGACTCCGCTCTCGATCTTGAAGGGCGAGATCGAGGCCATTCAGGACGGCGTGCGGGAGATGTCCGGCAAGAGCCTCGACTCGCTCTATACAGAGGTCATCCATCTGGAAAAGCTCGCGAATGACCTCTATGAGCTTTCCCTGGTGGATAACGGCGAGATTCCGGTCGTAAGGGAGCCTGTCGATGTGATCAAGGTGCTCACGGAGACCATCCGGATGTTCGAGCCGAGATTCGCCCAGCAGTCTCTCTCCCTGGACTATATCCCCGGATCCGATCGGGGCATCACCCTCATCGGGGACAGCCATCGGCTCGCCCAGGTCTTCTCGAACCTTCTGGAAAACAGCCTGAAATATACCGATGCCCCCGGGAAGCTCATCATCCGGTGGAAGCTTCAGGACAGCGATCTGCACATCATTTTTGAAGACACCAAGCCGGGTGTTCCCGACGAGTCTCTGGACAGGCTGTTCGAAAGGCTCTACCGCCTCGACCCGTCGAGATCGCGCAAGCATGGCGGAAGCGGGCTGGGTCTGGCTATCTGCAAAGGCATCGTGAAATCATTCGAAGGGACGATCCGAAGCGACCATTCTCCGCTCGGCGGCCTGCTCGTCGAGATCACCCTGCCTACGCATAAACAGACGTCACATGAAGAGGTTCCCTTTATATGAATTCAAAACACATTCTCATCGTTGAAGACGAAGACAAGATCGCTGCCCTCCTGAAAGACTATCTGGAAGCCCAGGGCTGCTCCGTGTCGCGGCTGAACAGGGGTGACGAGGTGGTCTCCTTCCTGAAGCAGAAGCTGCCGGACCTCATTCTCCTGGACATCATGCTCCCGGGCATGGACGGCATGGATGTATGCCGGGATATCAGAAAGTTTTCCACGGTCCCCATCATCATGATCACTGCCCGGGTCGAGGAGATCGACAGGCTCCTGGGCCTGGAGCTCGGCGCCGACGATTACGTGTGCAAGCCTTTCTCTCCCAGGGAAGTCGTTGCACGGGTCAAGGCGGTGCTGAGACGCGCGCAGCCCGCTGTCAAAGACGTCGTCCTAAAGGCGGGAAGCATCGTGCTCCATGAAGATACGCGCAACGTGACCATCGGAGGCCGGGAGCTCAGGCTCACTCCCAATGAATTCGGACTGCTCCGTCTCCTCATGGCGAACCCCGGGCGGGTCTTCTCCCGCGGCGAGCTGGTGAGCCGCGTCCAGGGGTACGACTATGAAGGATACGACCGGACCGTCGATACCCACATAAAAAACCTCCGCAGGAAGATCTCGGCGCTCCTCCCCGGCAAGGAGATCATCTCTTCAATCTACGGCGTAGGCTACAGGCTCAACGAGCCCTGATCCCCCTTAAGCGCTATTTCCCCAGCACAGCCTTCAACTCGCGCTTGAGGATCTTGCCCGAGGGGTTCTTCGGGAGCTTGTCCGTAAGAACGATCTTCTTCGGGCACTTGAACCCGGCGAGCCTCTCCTTGCAGTAGGAGATGAGCTCCTTCTCGGTGAGCGCCGCATCCTTCCTCGGCACGATCACGGCAGCGACGATCTCGATCCACTTGGGATCGGGCAGCCCGATGACCGCGACCTCCTCGATGCCCGGATGCTGATAGAGCACCTCCTCGACCTCACGCGAAGCCACGTTCTCGCCGCCGGTCTTGATCATGTCCTTCTTGCGGTCGACCACGTAGAGATAGCCGTCCTCGTCGAACTTGCCGAGGTCGCCGCTGTGGAACCACCCGAAGGCAAAGGCGTCCCTGGTCTTGTCCGGATCGTTGAGGTAGCCGCTCATGACGTGCCCCCCCCGGTGAACGATCTCGCCCACCTCGCCGTTCGGAACGAACCTTCCCTCGTCGTCCATGAGCCTGGTCTCGACATTGAGGACCGGCTGCCCTGCCGAGCCGGGCTTTAAGAGCTGGTCTTCAGGCTTGAGGATGGTGGCGACCGGCCCCATCTCGGTCTGGCCATAGTAGTTCCAGAGCCGCAAACCCCTGAAGGCCACGGAGAGCTGCTTGATCACCTCGACCGGCATGATGCTCGCACCGTAGGCGGCCTTCTTCAGGCTTCCGTGGTTGTAGTTCCTGAACTCCGGATGATTGAGGATCCCGATCCAGACGGTCGGAGGTGCGAACATGTGGGTGATCTGGTACTTTTCGATATTCTTGATCATCTCGAGCGGATCTGCCTTGTGCATGATGACGTTCATGGCCCCGACGTAGAGGTACGGCATGAGGAAGCAGTGGAGCTGGGCGCAGTGGAAGAGAGGCAGGGCGTGGAGGCTCACGTCGTACGTGTCGTACTGGCCGTCGAAGATGCAGGAGTGATACTGCGACATGAGCGCCCGGTGCGAGAGCATCGCACCCTTTGGCTTCGACTCCGTGCCGCTCGTATAGGGGATCTGCACGATGTCCTCGGCGCTCACCTCGACGAGGAGCTCGTCGGTGGGCATTTCCTCCATCTCCGTGATCAGGTCGAAGAAGCCTTCGGGGACCATGGAGCCGCTCAAGGGGATGAAGCCCCACTTATCGACCGAGGCGAATTTGTCCTGGGACTGGGCGATGATCGGATAGAGGGCATCCTCGATGATAAAGATCTTCGCGCCCGAGTGGTTGATGATATAGGCGATCTCTTCGGCATTGAGCATGTAGTTGATGGGAACCTGGATCGCACCGATCTTGGCCAGGCCGAGCATGCTGATGGGATAGTAGTGGGAGTTGTATGCATACACCGCCACCCTGTCACCTTTTTTGATCCCGTATGTTGTCATCAGGTGGGCGAACCGTCTGGCTTCCCGTTCGAGATCGAAAAACGAGAGCTTCACATCCCGGAAGATGACGGCGGTCTTGTCGCCGTATTTGGTTGCTGCCCTCCTCGCCATGTCGCCGATCGTGTCGCGGTTGATGATGTTGCTCATAGATGCATCTCCTCTTCGCAAAGGCACGGGTAAGCCTGTAATTTTGTAATGTTAGAACTATACACGGAGATCGATCTCCATGTCAAACTTCTTGGTGGCCGGTGTAGGAGATTCGCGCACGGCATGCGTAATCGTCTTCCTTCAGGTTTTCAAGAACGTGGGGAAGTCATCCGGCGGCCCGGCACGCATTGCTTCAACAAAGACCTGACGGCCGTTTTGCCCTGGTCGATATGCCCATTTACTTGAGTGCCGCCGTATCTCCATTAGACATTAACTTCATATGAACGGGCAAATTCGGAGCGCATGATATGTCTTCAGTGTTTGCCAACCTCATCATCATCCTCCTGCTCATCATCGCAAACGGCATCTTTGCCCTGTCCGAGATCGCCGTGGTCTCTGCCCGCAGGTCGCGCCTTCAACAGAGGGCCGAAGAGGGCAGGCACGGCTCACGGGTGGCCCTTGAGCTCATTTCCGAACCCACCCGCTTCTTCTCGACGATCCAGACAGGCATCACGCTGATCGGCATACTCGCCGGGGCCTTCGGCGGCTCCACCATCGCAGTGCATCTGTCGGCAGCACTGGAAAGGATCCCCGTGCTCGTGCCCTATGCCTCGGGCATCAGCCTGGCGATCGTCGTCCTGCTCATCACCTTCTTCACCCTGATCATCGGCGAGCTCCTGCCGAAACGGCTCGCACTGACCGATGCCGAGGGGATCGCATCGGCGGTCGCCATTCCCATGAGGTTTTTCTCGAAGCTGCTTTCCCCCGTCGTGTACATCCTGAGCGCCTCGACCAATCTTCTGGCCAGGGTCCTCGGCATCCGGCCGACAAAGGAGCTCCCCATAACGGCGGAGGAGATCACCATCCTCCTCGAGCAGGGCGAGAGCGCCGGGGTGTTCGAGCCGACCGAGCAGGACATCGTTGAAAGCGCGCTCAGGCTGGACGATGTGCGGGTGAGCGCGCTCATCACCCCCCGGATGGATATCACCTGGCTGGACGTCGACGAGCCCCCCGAGAGCATTCTCGCCGTGATAGCAGGCAGCCCGCACTCCACCTTCCCGGTTGCCCACGAAAACCTCGACAACGTCGCCGGCATCGTGCGGGGGCGGGATATCCTCGTCCGAAAGGCTTTTGGACAGCCCGTCGAGCTCATCACCCTCATGAAGCCCCCCATATTCGTACCCGAGAGCCAGTCCGCCCTCGAGATGCTGGAGACGTTCAAGCATTCGAGCCAGCACATGGCGATGGTGATCGACGAGTTCGGGGGTCTGATGGGGCTCGTGACCCTGACCGACATCATCGAAGCGCTCGTCGGTGAGATCCGCTCTCCCGGGCTCCCCGAAGAGCCCGAGGTCGTAAAGCTCGAAGGAGGTGCCTGGCTGCTGGACGGGAGCCTTCCGCTCCATGAGTTCATGGAGATCCTCGACATGAGAGAGCTCCCCGAGGAGGCTGAACAGGGATACGACACACTGGGCGGCTTTGTCATGGATATGCTGGGCAGGATCCCGGTCAGGGGCGATTCATTCGATCATGCGGACTTCCGTTTTGAGGTCATGGACATGGAAGGGAAGAGGGTAGCCAAGGTGCGGGTAGCTCCCCTGCCCCACCAGACTCCTCCCGGGACGGATGAATCGGAGGTGTAGCGTCATTCTTTCAGATCGGTCTGTCTGCGATGATCTCAGCCCGATGGGCTTCTAACCCTTTTCTATTGCGCCGACGGTAAGATGAAACAGTCCGGCAGCCCTGTGAAGACGGCCGGGCGTGCACGGTCACGGAAACGATCGGGCCGGGTTTGAATGCAAGGCTGTTCCTTCATTGACACCGGGGAGCATTTCCTTTACATTCTTCTTTACCTTTAAGAGTGGGTTTACATTCGGATTCTCCGTTGGATCGAGCGATGCGCCTCTTGCACGAAGAAGGCCGGTCATGAAGGAGGGACAGTCGATGAAGGATGGATACTGGCTCGTCGGATTTCAATATGAGCTGAGCGGCGCTCTGTACAGCCTGGGCCGCATACCGAGGTGCAAATCAGCCATGCTCAAGCACCTCAAACCGGGTGACAAGGTGCTCGTGGCCGGCGTGGGCCATGGGACCGAAGCCATAGAGGCGAGCAGGCTCGGGGCGGACGTAACGGCAATCGATCTGTCGGAAACCATGCTGAAGCACTTCCGGAAGCGCATCGCCCGCGAGAATCCCCGCAGCGGAATCCGGGTGATCCACGACGACGTCTTCAACTTCAAAGAGACCGGGCAGTACGACATGGTCATCGCCAACTTCTTCCTGAACGTCTTTTCCGAGACGAGGGTGAAGGAGGTGGCGAACCACCTGGGCACCCTCGTCAAGCCGGACGGCTATTTCGTCGTGGGTGAATTCGTGCTCCCGGAAAAGGGCTGGAGGGGTCTCATACAGAGCATCAACTGGTACATCGCGATCTCGATCTACAGCTCTACCACGGAGGCTGTCTTCCATCCCGTATGGAACTATCCCGGTCTCGTCGAGGGAGCCGGCTGCACGATACAGGACATCGAATACTTCACGATCGGCGGTGTCAGGCTCTACTGGTCCATCCTCGGGAAGAAGACCGGAGGTCGCATCAGCAATTCCTGAGCAAAAAAAGGAAGGAGCAAGGTCAATTGAGCCCTACTCCTTCCAGGTCTATGTGCTGGGGTATGGGTGTCAGACAGATGTTCTTCTTGGCAATGCCCGGACGATTGCCACGATGATAATGGCGCCTATCAAGGCCACAAGCAGAGTTGTCAGATTGAAGCCGCCGACGGGGATACCGAAGATGGCCCCTGCCAGAAAACCGCCGAGGAGAGCACCGACGATTCCCAGGATGATATCCGTAAGGATGCCGTACCCGCCGCCTTTCATTATGACACCGGCCAGCCAACCGGCTATCAGGCCGATGATGATCCAGGATAGGATACCCATAGAGTCTATCCTCCTTTCTCGTTTTTCCACCAGCCACCATGCTGATAGATTTGAATCTGTATTAGGAGTGCCCATGTATGTATTCAACTTTGATTTCAGGAAAAAATGCACCTCGGTGGTAAGGTCTAATAATCACTGTTCAATGTTCTTCATAAGAAAATGGGGGCCCAGAAAATGTTTCGCAGGCAGCGTTTTCATGGCAAGAATGGCTTGAGATCAGCTTTCCTCATGCATAGATATAAGCTTGAGTAGAGATATTTAAATATGCCAGTATGGAGGAATAATATTGTGACAGAGGATGAACAAGCTGCTTCCTATCTCAAGGCCTTTGGTCATCCGGTGAGGCTCAGGATAGTCCAGGAACTCCTGAAGGGTCCGAAAAATGTCGGTGAAGTGGAACGTTCTCTGAACATACTCCAGGCAAATGCATCGCAGCATCTTTCCATATTGAGAATCAACGGGATCGTCGACAGCTCGAGAAAGGGCAATATAAAGGTTTACTCTCTCAAAGAGCCGAAGAAGATCCGGAGTATCATGGATGCTCTCAGGCTCGATGAGACCGAGAGCGGGAATCGATGAACCTCCGGAAAAAGCAAGACGTCAGCCGGTCTGAATATATCAGCTTCAATCAAGACACGAGGCATAGCCCCTCACGGCCACGCCTCGGCCTCGCATCATGCCCCGATAAAGTCAATGGTATGGAAGCTCCTGCAAAGATGGGTTATATATGCTCCCATGATGCTGCTCGATATAACGGCCAGGTATCATCCCCTTGAAGCCTTTCTCTTCGATTACATCGTAGCACCGGCTGTCTTGAGCACCCTGTCATCGTTCAAAAGCGCCATTCTTTCCGCGGCAGAAAAGGGATGCAAGGTCCTGGATATCGGCTGCGGCGGGGGACAGCTTGCCATCGATCTCAAAAAGACGGATGAGGGCCTCGATGTCACGGGGCTGGACCTCTCCATCAGCCAGCTGCGCCGGGCAAGATCCAGGGACGCGGGGGCACGTGCAGGCCTCCATCTGGTTCAGGCATCGGCCCTCGAGCTGCCCTTCCCTGATGAAGCGTTCGACCTCGTCTACAGCGTCGATTGCCTCAAACACTGGCCTGACAAGAACAAAGGACTCAGGGAATGCATCCGCCTTCTCAGACCCGGAGGGTTGCTCCTCATAACAGAGGTCGACAGGGAATGCACGCTCCAAAACGGCCTGCGGTTCGTCCGCAGATGGAACGTACCGGCGATTTTCAGGCCGCTTTCCATTCTCCCGTTCTTCCTGTTCGCGGTGCGGCGATCGCTGAGCATGGAGGAGGCACGCTCCCTGGCGGAGCCCCTTCCCCTGGAGGACGTCGTCATCGAGCCCGGACCCGCCGGTGTGAACTGGACGCTCATGGCGTTGAAACCCCGCTTACGTGCAGCACACCGGGTTCGTCCCGGCCGATAGCGCCGGACTCTTCGTATTCCCTGACGCTGCGGGATGCTTTGCCGGTGCAAACCTATGGACATCCCCTCTAACCCTTGTTAGATTATGATTTCATATGAAGAGATCGTATTTTCAGAGACCTTCTCCCGAAACGGGCCGTCACGTCCGGGTGCTCGCCGAGCAGGCCTTTTCGAGGGCCGCCGGTGCCCCGCTCGTTTCGGGAAACAGCGTGCGCATCCTCAAGGATGCGGCCGAGAACTATCCCGCCTGGCTCGATGCCATGCGCTCTGCCGAGAAGAGCATTCATTTCGAGAGCTACATCATCTATGACGACGATATGGGCTGGGAGTTCGCCGAAGTCCTGGCGGAAAAGGCACGGCAAGGTGTCCGGGTCAGGCTGATATACGACTGGCTCGGCGCTCTCGGAAAGTCTTCCCGCCGCTTCTGGAGATATCTCAGGCAGTCGGGCGTCGAGGTCCGCTGCTTCAATCCGCCCCGCATGGACCATCCCCTGGGCTGGCTCAGCCGGGACCATCGCAAGATGATCGCGGTCGACGGACGTATCGGCTTCGTGGCAGGGCTGTGCGTCGGCCGCATGTGGGCAGGCTGGCCCGAGCGTTCGATCGAGCCGTGGCGCGATACGGGAATCATCGTTCAGGGGCCGGCCGTAGCCGACATCGAGCGGGCGTTTGCCGACGTATGGGCGACCATGGGGCCTCCCGTTCCGGACGACGAGATCCCCGAAAGGACCGCGCTGCACCCGGTAGGCGATGTGGCATTGAGGGTGGTGGCGAACATTCCGAACACTGCGGGGCTTTTCCGCCTGGACCAGCTCATCGCTGCGGTAGCCCGCGAGACGCTGTGGCTCACGGATGCCTATTTCGTCGGCCTCACCCCCTACGTCCAATCCCTCAGGGCAGCCGCCAAAGACGGCGTGGACGTCAGGCTCCTCGTCCCCGGGACGACCGATATCCCGGTCCTGAGCACGCTCTCGAGAGCCGGATACCAGCCGCTGCTCGAAGCAGGGGTGAGGATCTTCGAATGGAACGGCCCCATGCTGCATGCAAAGACCGCTGTGGCGGACGGCAGGTGGGCCAGGATCGGGTCGAGCAACCTGAATATCTCGAGCTGGATCGGCAACTACGAGCTCGACGTCGCCGTCGAAGACGAGGACTTCGCCCTTCGCATGGAGCGCATGTACATCGAAGACCTGGCCCGCTCGACCGAGATCGTGCTGGGCAGGCGCTATGTGGCCTGTCCTGTCCAGCAGCGGCCGAAGTTGCCCCGGAAGATGAAGGGAAAGGGCAGCGGGAGCATCGGCCGCGGCGTCATCCGGGTGAGCAGGGTCGTGGAAGCCGCCATCACCAACCGCAGGGTCTTGGGGCCTGCCGATGCCAAGATCATGCTCAGCATAGGCGCCATGCTCCTCGCCCTCGCGGTTGTGGCCGCTGTCTGGCCGAGGCTGCTGGCGGTTCCGTATGCGGCGGTAACCGGGTGGATCGGCCTTGCCCTGCTGGTGAGGGCGTACAGGATCCGGAAGAGGAGCGGAAGCGATGCATTCGATACCCGGGGCAGGGAGGAAGACGGCCTCAT
Organism: Deltaproteobacteria bacterium; assembly: GCA_029547185.1. Classification (GTDB taxonomy): domain Bacteria; phylum Desulfobacterota; class Desulfomonilia; order UBA1062; family UBA1062; genus Phosphitivorax. The sequence continues at coordinate 10,165 of JAKPPU010000035.1, forward strand.
TCCGGAAGACGGGAAACCAAAGGACAAACGATCGAATGCGCCCCACGCTACGGACAGGGACGGAGAGCCCGGATAGGGAGAGCCGGCGTGAGATTTTCCCGCTCTTATGCGATCACCAGATTGTTGTTCACGTCGACCACCCCGTTCGTGTACCTGGCGATCTCTTCCGCTGTCCTGTACGCCTGATAGTCGGCCACTGTCCCGCTCAAGGTCACGACGCCGTTCTTGACGTAGATGTTCACCATGCTCAAGTCGATCGATGCATTCCTGTCGATCGAGCTCAGGATGTTGAGCCTGATGTCCTCGTCGGAAAACCTCCTGACCGGCTGTACGGTCAGCCTGTTGCTCACCCCCACGACCCCGGGGACATTTTCGGCAATATGCTCGGCATGGTATTTCTGCCAGATCGTATCCACTGTGCCCATCAGGGTGACCAGGCCGTTGTCCACGGCGATGTCGATCCTCTCCGCATCGAGATCCTGGTTCCACTCGAGCAGGCTCCGCAGCTTCGAAGCAATGTCGTTGTCACCGGGAACCGGATATACGGCCGCCGGACTCACCCTGAGGCGGTTGTCCACATGCCGGACGCCGGATACCGAATAGGCGTCTTCCTCGGCTTCGAGCAGGTCTGAATACGTGGGGACCACGCCCTTCAGAATGACCTTGCCGTCGAGGACATCGACGTCGATATCCGATTCGTTCACCCTGCCGTCCCACACGAGCTGGGAATAGACGTCTTTCCTGATATCCTCCTGACTTCTCGCTTCCTTCTCTGCCATCTTCCTTTCCTTCCTTTCCGGGTTCACCCTGTCACGGATCGCGCCGCGCACATAAGGGACAGTCCCGATGACGGCTACTCGGAGGGCGATGCCCTGTTGCCGGATGATTCCCTGATATTGAGCTTGCCTACGGTGAGCTCGTCTATCTCAAGGGAGCGGATCTTTATCCGGCCTGCATTGAGCCTGCCGATGACGAGCCTTCCTATGGCAAACGCGCCAACGGCGAATGCGCCTATTGCCCGGGCCCCGGTCGCGAATGCGCCGATCGCCAGGGCGCCGATCGCCCGTGCACCGGTCACAAACGCACCGGTCGCCAGTACGCCAAGGCGTGCAGCTGGTATTTTCGTCATGATCATTTCTCGTCTCCTTCCCTTTGCCAAGAAGCGGTGTCCATAGGTATATAAATACCGCCCCGTGCGGCAATCGGTACCGTATTTTTCATTCCGGCTTAGGCGAATCACGTCCCTTTGTTTGTTGTAATCGGCGCCGTTTAAGATTAAATAGAACTGATCTCAAGCAAATTCCGAGGAGGAGCAAGGCATGAAAAAAGGCTTATTGACTGTTGGCGTGATGATTTTCGCGGCGCTGCTGCTTGCAGCGAATGCCTTCGCCGCAGGAGACGGCTCGTGGGACAGGGTCAAGAAGGCCGGAAAGATCGTGATCGGCATCGATGACGCCTTCCCGCCCATGGAGTTCCGCACCGACAAGAACGAACTCGTCGGCTTTGACATCGACGCATCGAAAGAGCTCGGCAGGAGGCTCGGCATCAAGGTCGAGCACATGCCCACCGTATGGGACACCGTGATCCTTTCGCTCAAATCGAAGAAGTTCGATATCGTATGGTCCGGCATGTCCATCACCCCCGAGCGCGAGAAGGAGATCGCGTTCACCAGGCCGTACATCATGGAAAAGCAGGTCATCGTGGTGAAGAAGGGCAACAAGAAGATCAAGGGACTCAAGGACCTCGGCAAGGATACCGTGGTCGGCGTCCAGCTCGGGTCGACCTCCGAGGACGCGCTCAAGAAGCTGAACAGGGAATTCAAGCAGATCAAGAAGTACGACAAGAACACCGATGCCTTCCTGGACCTCAAGATCGGCAGGATAGACGCCCTGGCGGTGGATGAGCTCGTGGGCCGCTACTACCTCTCGCAGAAGCCGGGAGAGTACACGGTCCTACCCGAACACCTCCTCTCCGAGCCCATCGGCATCGGCCTGAGGAAGGAAGACGCGGCCTTGAAGGCCCAGATCCAGAAGACGCTCGATGCCATGTTCAAAGACGGCACCATGAAGAAGATTTCCATCAAGTGGTTCGGAGATGACATCACGTCCTGGAAGTAGCGAAAGATGCATAATCCGGCCCGGTGCGTATGCCTGCGCACTGGGCCTCCTGTTCGCCATCCTTTCTATCGCCCCTCTCCGGGCGGAAGACTCTTCCCGGCCTGACCAGTATGACCTGCTGGCCAGGGGCACGAAGCTCGTCCAGGAGGACAGGCTCGATGAGGCCGTCCTCGTGTTCGAGCAGGTTCCTGCGCCTGAGCCCGGCGAGGATGCCGGGGTGTTCGTCCGCGCCCACATGGATGCGGCCAAGATCCTCTTCAGCAAGGAGGACTTCAAGGGGAGCGAGCGGCTGTGCCGGGAGGTGCTGAGCGTCCTTCCGGACAATATCGATGCGAAGAACCTGCTCAGCCAGGTCGAGGTGGCGAAAACCCCCGAATGGATCCGGTTCCTCAAGGACATGAAGACCTTCTTCCCCACCCTGGTCAAGGCCACTTCGATGACGCTCATCCTGGTCTTCATCACCATGGCCGTATCGCCCATAGGCGGCTTCTTCATCGCCCTGGGCAGGATCAGCCGGCACAGGGTGGTCTCATCGGTCTTCTGGTTCTACATCTGGATCTTCAGGGGCACCCCTCTCCTGCTCCAGCTCTTCTTCATCTACTACGGGCTCCCTTCGCTGGGCATCACCTTCGATCCGTTCACGGCGGCGGTCCTGGGGCTGGGCCTCAACTACTCCGCCTATCTGGCCGAGATCATGCGCGGGGCCATCGAGAGCATCGATGCGGGGCAGATGGAGGCGGCCAAGGCCATCGGCATGACCTACTGGCAGGCCATGAGGAGGATCATCGTGCCCCAGACCTACAAGCGGCTCGTCCCGCCCGTGGGCAACGAGTTCATCGCGCTCATCAAGGACACGGCGCTCGTCTCCACGATCGCCATGGTGGAGCTCATGAGGGCCGCGAACCAGATCTTTTCCGCCACGTTCAACGTCTATATCCTGGCCCAGGCAGCCATCATCTACCTGATCCTCACGAGCATCTTCACCGTTTCCTTCCGCAGGCTCGAAGACCGACTGGGGGTGTACGAGAACCGATGATAGAGCTTCAAGGCGTCGTCAAGCGATTCGGCCATTTCACGGCGGTCGATCACGTGGACCTCGATATCGAGGCAGGGCAGCGGATCGTCATCATCGGTCCGTCGGGATCGGGCAAGACGACCCTGCTTCGGATGATAAACTTCCTCGAGAAGATGGACGAGGGGGTCATCCTCATGGACGGGAAGCCTGTCGGGTATCGCAGGGACAAGAAGGGCAGGCTCGTCATGGAGAAGCCCCACGTCATCTGTCCTCTGCGCTCCGAGATCGGCATGGTCTTTCAGCACTTCCACCTCTTTCCCCACATGACCGTGCTCCAGAACGTCATGGAAGGGCCCGTCACCGTGAAGAAGGAGCCCAAAGAAGACGTGCGGAAGCTCGCCATGGACCTGCTGGGCAAGGTGGGCCTCCTGGACAAGAAGGACACCTACCCCGCCTTCCTGTCGGGAGGGCAGAAGCAGCGGGTGGCCATTGCCAGGGCGCTCGCCATGAGGCCCAGGCTCATGCTCTTCGACGAGCCCACCTCTGCGCTCGATCCCGAGCTCGTGGGCGAGGTTTTCTCCACGATCAAGGGCCTCGCGGAGGAAGGCATCACCATGGTCATCGTCACCCACCAGATGGGCTTTGCCCGGGAGATGGCGGACCGGGTCATCTTCATGGACAACGGAAAGTTCATCTTCGAGGGCCACCCCGAGGACCTGTTCTCCGAGACCATGGATCACCCGAGGATACGGGCCTTCCTCCAGAAGGTGCTCTAGCCGGAGCGGCTCTGCGCGCAGCCAGGGAGTCTCGGATAGCTTATTTTATGGCAGACCGAAACGGTACGCGATGTTCAGGGTCATGTACGTTTCCCTGCTCACGATCCTTTCGTCCGTGGTCCAGGCCATGGTGTCCCAGGAGCGCTCACCGTCGCTGCCGGCATAGATGATGCTGTCCGAGTCGCCGAAGGCACGGACGTAGAGATAGTCGAACACGAATTTCACCGTCCAGTGGGGTGTAATGTCATACCCGATATCCGCCCCATACTTCAGGGCATGCCCGGTGCAGTCCGCCTTCGAGTAGATGGGGCCGGGGACCCTCGCGAGGTGGTCGTCTTCGTCCTTGACCTGAACGAACGGGGAATATCCGAAGCTCATCCCGATGGTGAGCCGGCCCATGGTATCGGCTACGGCAAGCTCCGCATAGGGGATCGAATAGTCCACATCATAGGTTAAGGTGGTGCTCCCGTCACCGATGTGATCATACCCCGGGATCCCCGAGGGCGACCACTGCCGGGTCAGCGAGCAGTCGTATTCGAAAGAGCGCTTCTCGTAGCCGATCCCGAAGGTTCCGCGTACGTCGCCCTTGTAATGGGAGGTGCTGCCGTCGAAGATGTCTCTGTACTTATAGTCGTAATGGTACGAGAATATCTGGTAGTCGACCTTTGCCTCCCAGGCAATGACGTCGACCTCGGTCTTGCTCTTGGATTCGATGTCCAGGGCGTACCAGTTATGGGTCCCGTCGGTCCAGACATAGACATACCACCCGGGGCCGTTCACGCCCTCTTCGTCCCAGAACGGAATGCCCCAGTCATAATCCCTCATGTTGCCTGCTTTGTCGGTGATGTTGCGGCGTATGCCCCCCGATATCGAAAGCTTGTCGATCGTGACTTTTGCATCGAGCGTTGCAAGGCCCACCCCCAGGGGGAACTTCAGCTCGCTGACGGGAAAGTACGGTTCTCTGCCCCAGGGATCCTCCCCGGCGGGGACATCTCCGATATCGTACGTGGTGTCTCCCGTGAGGTATCCAATGCCGGCGCTTATTTCGAATTCCACTCTGGCCTGGGCAGGCATCGCCCAGAGAATAAGCAGAGAGATAAGCACAACCGGGTATACGTCTCTCATCCATCCCTCCTCCGGAATATAAGGAGCTATCGGATGAACGGAGATGCATCTTGAAAAGAATTCCCGGTGACCGGCAGAGCCGGCCGGCGTGAAATATTGAAACCGAAGGCCGGGGGAAAACCCGGCCGGCTGTTACCTGATTGCGAGCTGATCGTTCACGGACCTGACCCCGTCCGTGTAGCGCGCGATCCTTTCCGCGATACGGCGTGAGCGGTCGTCCTCCACGGTCCCGCTCAGAGTCACGACGCCGTCCTTCACCTCGATGCGGATGCCGGAGGCATCGACAAAGGCGTTCCTTGCGAGGGTCTCCTCGATGTCCTTCCGTATCTCATCGTCGAGGACAACCGCCCGGGGCTGGACGTGCAGGAGGTTTTCCATCCCGACCGCCCCCTCGACGTTGATGGCGATATATCCTGCCCTCGATTTCTCCCAGCTGGAATGTACGTCTCCGGTCAGCTTCACGACGCCGTTGAGGACGGAAACATGTATGCCGCTGTCGTCGATCGTGGGGTTCCAGTGAAGCATATCGACGACCCGGGATGCTATCTCGGCATCGGCAGGCGATGGAGAGGTCTCCGGGAAAAGGACGGTCAGCCGGTTGTCCACGGACTTGACGCCGGAAATCTGGTACGCGTCCTTCTCGGCCTGAGCCAGGTTCGAATAGGTGGGGACCGTCCCGCTCAGTATCACCGTGCCGTCCGCAACCTCGACCCGGATATTCGATTCATTGATCCTGTCGTCCCACGAAAGGTGGGAGCAAACGTCCCTTTTGATATCTTCCGCATTTCTCGTTACCGTCTGTGCCATGGTACCCCCTTGAGCGGGAATGGATGAGAGACGAGGTGAAGCTCAACGAACGGAGAAGGCCTGCATCACTCGATCACGAGCCGGTTGTGCACTTCGATGACCCCGCTCGTGTAGTTGGCGATCTCCTGAACCGTGCGGTAGGCGTAGTAGTCGCCCACGGTCCCCTTGAGGGTGACGATGCCGTTTTCGACCGATACGTCCACCCTGTCGGTGTCGACGTATCTGGTCCTGGCAAAGGCCCTTTTGATGTCGTTTTCGATGTCTTCGTCGGTGATCTCTTCGGGGGGCTTCACCTTGAGCTCGTTGATCACTTCGCGTACCCCGCTCACGTTCGAAGCGATCTCCCATGCCCTGGTCTTCTGCCAGTATGTATCGACGAAGCCCTTCAATATCACCACTCCGTCGTGTGCCTGGACCTCTATCCTCGACGTGTCGATCGTCGGATTCCAATCGAGGACATTTTCCACCCTGCTCCTGATTTCCAGATCATTGGGCTCGGGGTAAGCAGCAGGATTCACCCTGAGACGGTTCTCTACATAGCTGACTCCCGGGATCGAGTATGCGTCCTCCTCTGCCTCCCACCTGTCCGTGGAGGAAGGCACCGTGCCCGTCAATATCACCCGGCTTCCCGACACCTCGATGTTGATGTTCGAATCGTTGATCCTGTTGTCCCAGAAAAGCTGGGTGGATACGTCCACCATGATGTCTTCCGGTCTTCTTCCTCTTTCCATGCTCATCCTCTCCTTTTTAAGGAATGCCACGGGCTCTCGACTTCAAGCAGCGCTGAACGATCCGCATGAGCGTATCTCTCTGCCGTCATCCCTGCATCGAGGGGATTGATCGACAGACCGGACCTTAAAGTCCCTCTCCTATGCTTTCGATGCAATGACGGCACGGCAAGGTGTGCCCGCCGGACGAGAGCACCCGACCGGCACCACGCTGAATGGCTGTACAAAGGCCCCGAGGGGCTATACACTCGCAATGACGAGATTGTTTTTTACGTCGCAGACTCCGGCCGTGAAATCGGCGATCTGCTCTACGGTGCGAAACTCGTTGTAGTCGTGGACGGTTCCATCCAGGGTTACAACGCAGCCTTTCACAGAGACGTTCACGTCGCCGGCATCGACGTATGACCTGTCAAGTGCATTGAGGATGTCATCCCTGATATCTTCATCCGAAACCTCTTCGAGAGGCTCGACACTCAATTCGTTGACCACGTCCACAACCCCGCTGACATTCGATGCGAGATCCCATGCCTTGTCTTTCTGCCAGTATGAATCTACCGCACCCTTAAGCGTTACGATGCCGTCCTCTACCGAGATGTCTATTCTCGATGCATCGATGATGGGGTTCCAGTCCAGCACGTTCTCCACCCTCATCCTGATGTCATCATCGCTCGGAATCGGCGAAATGACGGGACTGACGGCAAGCTGATTGTCGACCGAGGTCACCCCGGGAATCGCATACGCATCTTCCTCTGCCTCCAGCCGGTCCGAATAGGAGGGCACCGAGCCCGTGAGAATCACCTTGTTGCCCGCCACGTCGACGTTGATGTCCGAGCTGTCAAGGCTGCTGTCCCAGAACAGCTGGGAGGATACGTCAGCCCTGATATCGTCCGGGTTCCTTCTCTCCATTTCCATAGCTATCTCCTCCCTTTTGGCGAATTATTCCCCTATCTCCTGATACGCATAGTATCTCCATTCTAAGCCGTACGGTCTCTTTCTCAAGAAACACCTGCTGCCGGACGATTCCCGGAAGACGGCACAATCGGCCGGACCATCCGAAGAGTATGGATGCACAAGCGCAGTGCTAATCACCCATGATATTGTATCCTGAATCGAGATAGGTGAGATTGCCTGTCATGCCCTTTGCCCGGTCGCTCGCCAGATACGCTGCCAGGAAGCCGACATCCTCGGCGGAGACGATGTAGTGCTCGGGGGCCCTGGAATACACCTCCTCGAGGAGGGATTCGAAATCTGCCAGCCCGGAGGCGGCACGGGTCATGATGGGGCCCGGAGAGATGGTATGCACGCGGATCCCCTTGTCGCCCAGCTCCGCGGCCAGATACTCGGTCGTCTGCTGGAGCGCTGCCTTCACCGGCCCCATCATCTTGTAATTCCTGATCACCCTTTCTCCGCCGAGGTAACTCAGGGTGAGCAGGCATCCGCCGTTCGTCATGAGAGGTTCGGCCAGCTTTGCCATGCGGATGAAGGAATGCACCGAGACGTCCATCGCGATGTTCCATCCCTCCTGGGAGACATCCACGAGCCGCCCCCGCAGATCCTGGAGCGGCGCATAGGCAATGGCGTGAAGGAGAAAATCGAGCCTGCCCCATTGTTCCCGGATCCGGGCGAATACGGCCTCGAGCTCACCCGGCTGCTGAACGTTGCAGGGCATGATGATGGAGCTTTTCAGATCTTCGGCCAGGGGCCGGACATAGGGTTCGGCCTTGGCATTCAGATAGGTGACGCCTATATCAGCCCCTGCCTCACGGCAGACTTTCGCCACGCCGTAGGCGATGCTGTGCTCATTGGCCATTCCAAAGATCATTCCTTTTTTTCCTTCAAGACTTACCACACACTCCATATGCTTCACCTCAAGAGTGGGATGCTGAGAAAGAGAGGCGCCGATACACCGTCACGCTCTCCATGCTGAAAGGCTTGAACGCCCTTGCTAGGTGATGACCAGGTTGTTGTTCACCTCGATCACGCCGCTGGTGTAATTGGCGATGTCTTCCGCAGTGCGGTAGGCGAGATAATCGTCCACCGTTCCAGTCAGGGTGACGATGCCGTCCCGTACGCGGACCTCTATCGTGGCGGGGTTGACATAAGCGTTGCGGGCAAGGGACTCTTCGATGTCGCGCCTGATGTCCTCGTCGGTGGTCCTGGCCATGGGCTCCACCCTGAGCAGATTGGTCACGTCTATGACCCCGCTCACGTTCGAGGCGAGGTAGGAAGCCCTTCTCTTCTGCCAGTATGAATCGACGGCGCCGGTCAGCGTCACGACGCCGTTGACGACAATGACGTCGATCCTCGAGGCGTCGATCGTGGGGTTCCAGCACAGGACGTTCTCGACCCTGTTCCTGATGTCCTCGTCGCTGGGGATCGGGAAGGTGCCGGGGCTCACCCTGAGGCGATTGTCTACATAGCTCACCCCGGGGATCGAATAGGCGTCGTCTTCAGCCTGCCACCGGTCGGAGTACGAGGGCACGGTGCCTGTGAGGATCACCCTGCTCTCGACCACATCGACATGGATGTTCGATTCGTCGATCCTGTTGTCCCAGAACAGCTGGGAGGAAACGTCGGCCCTGATATCTTCAGGTCTTCTTTTTTCCATCTGCGCCATAGCTTCTCCCCCCTCTTTTTTACGCTCTATAGTATCTCCATTCTAACCCGTATGATTTCATTCTCAAGAAGCCTGGCGCGCCCATATTCCGGGCACCTTCATGCAGATGACATGAAACGTGATGAGGATGCCGACCCGACGCGATCAGCTTGTCCGGAGGCTTGAGAAAGGCATTCGACCGGGAGCGGTCATCCCTGCCGTGTGCAGCTCCCGTCTCTGGTGAGATCAGATCTTCCGGTTCCTGTCGATGCGCTGACGGCAGGCCTCGATGATCAGGTTGGCGGCGAAGACGCCTATGAAGATGAAGACGCTGGTGCCGCCTCTCGAAACGATGAGACCCGGCTGTACGGTATCCATCAGGAAAACGATGCCCACTGTCGCAACGAGAGATACGACAGCCGTGACCACGATATGCAGAGCGTCGATTTTGAACAGACTTGTCTCCCCCCTTGAATCGAGACTGGAATTACTATACCGTCTCGAACCGGCGCCCGCAAGGGGCTAAAGCATTCTGCACGGCACAGATAACTCATCAGATAAAAGGGGACAGAAGATAAAAGGGGACAGATTTATTTTTGATGACGACGGGTACAAAGTAAAAAGGGGACGAGCGGAAAATAAATCTGTCCCTTTCTTACTTTCAGGCCGACGGCCTATGGCCGCAGCTGTTGCCTGCTGTCAGGCAATAATTCACAAATGAAAGGAGAGGAGTATGAACAAGTACGCAGCAGAGTTCGTTGGTACGTTTTGGCTGGTTCTTGGGGGCTGTGGCAGCGCCGTACTCGATGCAGCGTTTCCGGAACTCGGCATAGGCTTCTTGGGCGTGGCATTTGCCTTCGGCCTGACAGTGCTGACTATGGCCTATGCGATTGGTCACATCTCGGGCTGTCATCTAAATCCCGCGGTTTCTGTGGGACTCTGGGCTGGTGGACGCTTCCCGGCAAAGGAACTGCTTCCCTACATTGTGGCGCAAGTGCTTGGCGGCATTGTGGCGGGAGGAGTCCTTTATCTCATTGCGACTGGAAAGGTGGGCTTCGACGTTGCCGGCGGTTTTGCTTCGAACGGCTACGGTGAGCATTCGCCTGGCGGGTACACGATGCTATCCGCGCTGATTACCGAAATCGTGATGACCATGATGTTCATTGTCATCATCCTGGGTGCCACGGATAAGCGGGCGCCGGCCGGGTTTGCACCGATTGCCATTGGTTTGGGCCTGACATTGATCCATCTGATCAGTATTCCCGTGACAAATACATCGGTCAATCCCGCGCGAAGCACGGGCGTGGCGATCTACGTCGGAGGCTGGGCAATTGCGCAGCTATGGCTCTTCTGGGTTGCACCTCTTGTAGGCGGTGTTCTCGGCGCAGCCGTTTATCGTCTCATCGGTAAGTCAGAAGAGTAATCCGCACAGACTATCCGGCTGCAGTTAATTTCTGCGGCCTTCCTTTTCACAGGAAAAAAAGAAAAAGGGACAGATTTATTTTTAAAGCAAAAGGGGACGAGCGGAAAATAAATCTGTCCCCTTTCTTGCCCTCCCGCGCCGGTGATACCAGCCATCAGCCTTGAGATTCACCTTGAGATTATGTGCACAGTGATGTACAATCTGTACAGAACCTGAAGAGGTGAATTATGAAAACAGTATCATTCACAGAGTTTCGCAAGCACGCCTCCAATCTCTTTTCTGATGTCGAAAATGGTGAGATGCTCGTTGTCGTGAGGCATGGGAAGCCTATTGCCGAGATCAAACCCTTTACGGAAAAATCAAACAGACCGTCTTGGAAAAAGCCTGGTTTGCGTCTTTCGATAAAGGGGGCACAATTGTCTTCTGCTATTTTAGAGGAAAGGGAACGTGAGAACCTTTCTTGATTCTTCGGCGTTTGCTAAAAGGTATATCGAGGAGACTGGAAGCCAGTCGGTAGATGATCTCTGTCAGGAAGCGACAGAGCTTTGCTTGAGCGTGATTTGTATTCCCGAACTCATATCCGCCCTCAATCGCCGTGTTCGAGAGAAAAATCTTTCGCAAGGAAACTATAAAAAAATCAAAAAAGCACTCTCCGAAGATGTACAGGACGTTACAATAATAAATCTGACTCCAGAGGTGATTACCAGAACTACGAGACTACTCGAGGGTAATGCACTTCGCGCAATGGATGCTCTCCATATTGCATGTGCCCTTGAATGGGGAGCAGAACTTTTTGTCTCCTTCGATAAACAACAGATTATTGCTGCTGGAAAGGCCGGGCTTATCACAAGACTCGTCTAAGCAGGCCAACCCTGTTAATGCCTCTCTTGCCACGTCAAACCGGCGGACGGCTGCATGACCATTCAATGCACCAACCGAGGCACAGACGCGGCCGGTGATCTCTATCGTTCCAAGAAGGCTGACCTTTGCTGTCCTCGCGGTATGTGCACCAGCACCATCCTAGAGAAGCACATTATGTGTGTACTCATAAAAAGATTGACTTAATGATTCAATTTGTTACGTTATGGATAGTTTGTTTACCCCGCAATCCATTCATGAGCAAGGGGGACATGAAACGTGGGCGGCAAAGACAAAGCTCTGAGGTCGATCATTAAAATCCTCCTTGCGGGCACATTCGCAGGTATCCTCATCACCCTGATCTCCATCAAGGGTTACCACGCTGCAGGAAGCCCTATCTTTTGCCTGTCCTGCCACAGCATGAAGGAAGTGGGCGCGACGTGGGAGAAGTCTCAGCACAAGCAGTTTGGCTGTATCGAATGCCACCTCCCCGACAGCAACATCGCCGTACAGGTCGCCTATAAAACGAAAGCCGGACTGCACGACCTCTACCATGAAATCCTGAGGGCATATCCTGCCTCCATCAGCGCTTCGCCCGAAGCCCGGGAGATCGTCGGCGGCAACTGCCTGAGGTGCCATTACTCGACGGTGGAGAACACGTTCATGGTGGAGGGGGGAGGAGATTGCATCAAGTGTCATCACGGCCTTGTCCATGGCACGGGGATGGGAGCAGGAGGGATCAAAGTTGAATAACAAGACAAAACTTTTGCTTGCAGGACTGGGGTTTGGCGTGATCGTTCTGGCAGCCGTGATCGTGCAGCCGTTCGCCATCCATCCCCCCGCCACGATCAAGCTGGCAAAGCTGCCCGCGGGTGAATACGACCCGGCGGTCTGGGGCAGGGAATATCCCCTCGAATATGGGAGCTACCTGAAGAATCTCGAGATGGCGGATTCCCCCACAGGCTTCGGCGGCAGCCTGAAGGTGCAGAAGTCCATCAAGGAACCCGAGATCCTTATGAACTTCAAAGGATACCCCTTCAGCAAGGACTATTCGGAAGACCGGGGCCATCCCTATTCCCTCGACGACCTCAAGTCGTCGAAACGGGTCACGCCGGCTAGTGTGGGCTCGTGCATGACGTGCAAGACTCCCTATATCAAGGACATCTACAAGGAGAAAGGATGGGAATATGCCAGCCTGCCGCTATCGGAACTGTTCCTCGCGGCCAGGCACCCCATCTCCTGCGCCAACTGCCATGATCCCGCCACCATGGAGCTCACCGTAGTCAATCCCGCCTTCATCGATGCTATGCAGCGTAAGGGGATAGACGTGCGCAAGGCATCCAGGGAGGAGATGCGCAGCTATGTATGCGGCCAGTGCCATTCCGAATACTATTTCGAACCCAAGACCAAGAAGGTAGTCTTCCCTTGGGACAGGGGTTTCCTGCCCGAGCAGATGTACGCATACTACGAGGAAAAGCCCGCGGGCTTCGAACAGGACTGGGTGCATCCCGACTCACAGACCAAGATGCTCAAGGCCCAGCACCCTGACTTCGAGACCTGGTCAGGAGGTGTCCACGGGAAATCCGGGGTGGCTTGCGCCGACTGCCATATGCCGTTTACGCTCAAGAACGGCCAGAAATACTCGTCGCACTGGGTCACCAGTCCCATGAGGAACGTGCAGGAGTCTTGCAGAACTTGCCACACCCAGAGTGAGGACTGGCTGCTGGAAAGGGTCAAGACCGTGCAGAACAATGTCTGGCAACTGCAGCATACCGCCGGCCAGGCGGTTGCCCGGGCGCATGAGGTCATCGGCAAGGCTTCAGCCGTGGCAAAAGCCAACAAGGCAGATCTGGACAGAGCACGGGAGTTGGTCAGGAAGGCTCAGTGGTTCTGGGATATCGTGGCTGCGGAGAACGGCATGGGGTTTCACAACCCGGACCAGGTCATGAATACCCTGGGCCGCGCCATCGATATGGCACACCAGGCAACGGAAACAGCCAACAAAGCAGCAGGCACGCAGTACTGATCGTTCATGTAAGCCCTGCCGGAGCTCTTCTCCGCGGCCTTTCTTTTCACCCGAAGGAGACGAGCCTCTCTTCGAACTCGGCGGGGCTGAAGGTGTAGGCCTGCGTGCCGTAGCACTCTACGGCGAACGAGGCGCACACGCTTCCCATCTTTGCGCACTGCCCGATGTCGAGGCCTTTCACGAGGCCGCTGATGAGACCTCCCCGGTACGAATCGCCCGCGCCCGTGGGGTCGAGAACCTGCCTCGTCTTGCCGATGGGGATGCGCATCTCGCCGTCTTTGGTGCAGACCTGCGATCCGAGCTCGCCTAGCGTGGTGATGATCGCACCCGCTTTTTCAAGGAGCGCCCTCTTGTCGAGGCCGGTCTTGCTCATGATGAGGTCGAGCTCGTAGTCGTTGGAGATGAGAATCCTGCAGCCCTCGATGGACCGCACGAGGTCTTTCGCCTCGAGCATGGGCAGGCTCTGGCCCGGATCGAAGATGTAGCCGATCCCCCTCTCCTTGCAGGCCTGCGGATAGTTCACCATGTCTTCGAGGTTGCCCGGGGATACGATGACGAGGGTGTCCTTCGGATCGAGCCTGTCGAAGTCGAGGGCAGAGGTGTACTTCATGGCGCCCGGGTTGAAGCCCGTGATCTGATTGTCCGCCCTGTCGGTGGTTATGTAGGCGCATGCGGTGAAATCGTCCTCGATGACGCGGATCGCCTCGGTCGATATCCCGATCTTCTTCAGCCAGTCGAGGTAGCGGTGATAATCGTGGCCGATGGTGGCGGAGATGACCGGCTTCTCGCCCATGAGCATGAGCGAGTAGGCGATGTTGCCGGCCGTGCCTCCGAACTTCTCCTTCATGCCGTCCACCTGAAAGCACACGTTCAGCACGTGGATCTTCTCGGGCAGGATGTGGTCGGAAAAATATCCCGGAAAGTCCATGATCCTGTCGTATGCAAGCGACCCGGAGACAACGATGTTCTTCATGCCCTGCTCCTCTCAAATGAGCTCGATGCTGCCGGTTGAAAGAGATGCCAGCCACTCGCGGGCGCCGGGTTCGGCCAAAGGGAACCCCTTCATGCGGCCGTCCTCAATGATGCGTTCGGCGCTGACGATGCACACGGGCCATCCCGGAATCCCCGGAGAGACGCCGCAGTTGTCGTTTACGCGGAAGGCCGTGAACTCGGCCTCGCTGCAGAAGATCCGGTATCTCGCGTCTTTGAGCCTGATGCGCAGATTCCGGTTGAGCCATCCCCTGCTCGCACATGCCTCCACGAGCTGCGTCAAGATGCGGCTCGGAGAGGTATCAGTCGAACAGCCCGATGAGTTTTCACCCGTTTCCATACCGACCCTTCAAAGGGAAAGCCGGCATCTCCCGGCATTCCATCTTCAATGCCCGCAAACGGCCTGATCGATCGAGGCCCTCCACCGGCAGGCAATAAAGCGTACAGGATGGGCTGATCGGCTGTCAAGATTATTTAAGGATTTAAAGGGGGAGGAGAGATCTACAAAGGGAAGGGACCATGTACTGCCTTTTTCCTCATGAAATCGCCGGACCATGATGGAGCGGCAAAGTGCAATACCAGGTCCCTCATTCCAATTACTGTTGAACCGCGGCATGACGCCGCATTGCCACGAGTTACTGGAACAAGTTACTTGGTCTTCTTTGCTGCTGGCTTTTTCGCCGCCGGCTTTTTCGCTACCGGCTTCTTTGCTGTTGCCTTCTTCGCTGCTGGTTTCGCGGCCGGCTTCTTTGCCGCCGGCTTCTTCGCTACTGCCTTCTTTGCTGCTGGTTTCGCTGCTGCTTTTGCTGCCGGCTTCTTTGCTGCTGCCTTCTTCGCTGCTGGTTTTGCTGCTGCTTTTGCCATAATACACTCCTCCTCTTTTATCTGAGAATAATAATATCCTAACATCTGTGTGTATTAAAATACAATACAGATAATTGCATTATAAGTAATTTTTTTATCGATGAATATTTTTTTCGATCAGTCCATGGTCTTGTGGAACCTGGTGACTGCGCCGATAAACAGGGCGATTCCGAGGACAGCGAGCGCGACGTACTGCGGCCAGAGGATCGAGATCCCCACACCCTTGAGGAAGATGCCCCGCAGGATCACGAGAAAATACCGCAGGGGATTGAGGTAGGTGAGCCACTGGATGACGACCGGCATGTTCGCGATGGGAAAGACGAAGCCGGAAAACATGAAGGTCGGAAAGATGAAGAAGAAGGTCGTCATCATGGCCTGCTGCTGGGTCGACGAGACGGTCGAGATGAAGAGCCCTGCCCCGAGCGTGCTCAGGAGAAAGAGACAGGTGGCGATGAACATGAGGGTGAGGCTCCCGGCAATGGGGATGCTGAACCAGAACTTGGCGAAGACCGTCACGGCGACCATCTGGACCATCGAGATGATGATGTAGGGGATGGTCTTGCCCATGATCATCTCGCCCGGCTTTATCGGCGAGACGATGAGCTGCTCCATGGTGCCCTGCTCCCGCTCGCGTATGACCGCGATCGAGGTCAGGAGGAGCGAGATGAGCATGATCACGAAGGCCACGATCCCCGGCACGAAGAAGTTCTGGCTGTCCATGTTGGGGTTGTACCACGACCTGATCCGGGCATCGATGCTGCCGTAATCCGGACTCTGTCCTTTGAGCTCCCTGATCATGCTGCTGTTGAACCTGTCGAGAACGAGCACGGTATAGGCGATCCTGACGGATGCCATGTTGCTCATGCTGCCGTCCGCGAGGATCTGAACGTCGGCCGTCTCGCCCTCCCTGATGCGGCTCCCCATATCGGGCGGGATCTTGACGGCGAGGTCCACCTTTCTTTTGAGGAGCAGGTCTTCGAGCGCTCTCTGATCTTTCGGGTAATCGGTGACCCTGAATATCCTGCTCCCCGTGAACGAGTCGATGAGCGTGCGGCTCTCAATGGTGCGGGCTTCGTCCACGACCGCGACCCTGATGTTTCTGATGTCGTAGTTGACGACATAGCCGAAGAGCAGGATCTGGATGAGGGGTGCCAGGATCAGCACGCGCCGGTTCCTCTCATCTCTGAAGAGGATGATGAACTCCTTGCGGACCAGCTCCCTGATGCGCACCCAGTTCACAGCCCCTCCTTCTTCAGGAGCCTCATGCTTATGAAGGCCATGAGGAGAAACATGAGCGCGAGCACGGCGAAGTCCTTCCACATGCTCATGAACGGGAGGTCTTTGAGGAAGATCCCGCCCAGGATGTTGATGTAGTACTTCGCAGGAACGGCGTAGGTGACGAGCTGGAGGGCCTTGGGCATGTTCGACACCGGGAAGATGAAGTCCGAGAGCATCTGGGAGGGAAGGAAGGTGAGCAGGATGGCCCCCTGGTTTGCCAGGAGCTGCGACTTCGTCGCGGTCGAGATGAGGAGGCCCAGGGCGAGCGCCACGAAGATGTAGATCGCGGAGGCCGCCATCATGAGCCAGAAGCTCGCCTTCATGACGATGCCGAAGAGCACCTGCGCCAGGAGCACCGAGATGAGGACATTGCTCAGGGCTATGATGAAGTAGGGGATCGACTTGCCCATGAGAAGCTCGAACGCGGTGATGGGCAGCGACTTGATGGTCTCCATGGTCCCGTTCTCGTACTCCCTGGCGATGACGAGCGAGGTGAGCATGGCGCCGGCGATCATGATGATCACGGCGATGAGGCCCGGGACGATGAACTTCCTGCTTTCGAGATCCTCGTTGAACCACACCCTGATCCGGCCTTCGACGGGGGGCTTGATCCTCTCGACGCCTTTCTTGTCCAGAAACTCTAAGAGGAGCATCCGGTTGTATCTTTCGATGAAGGCGTTGATGTATCCCCTCGAGATGCTCGCGAAGTTCGGATCGCTCCCGTCCATGAGGACCTGGAGCGGGGCAGGCCTTTCCGATCTGATGTTCCTCGTGAAGTCGGGCGGTATGACGATCCCGATCTCCGTCCACCCGCGGTCGAGGTATCCGGCCACCTCCCGGGCGTTCCTGAGCGATGCCCCCACATGGAAATAGGGAGAGGCGTCGATGCGGCGGATGAGATCGCGGCTCAGGTCCGTCCGGTCGTAGTCGACGAAGACCACTTCGACGTTGTTCACGTCGAGGCTCAAGGCATAGCCGAACATGAGGATGAGGCACAGCGGCATGACGAAGGCGAGGATGAGGCTCCTCGGGTCTCTCATGAGGTGGTAGAACTCCTTGCGCGTGACGGCGACGATCTTCCGGAGGCTCACGCCTGCCTCCTTTCCATGAGCGTGATGAAGGCGTCATTCAGATCGGCATCGGGCCTGCCCGGACATGCGGACGCAACGATCTCGGCCGGGCTTCCCTGGGCCACGATGGTGCCGAGGTTGATCATCACGATGCGGCCGCAGTTCCGGGTCTCGTCCATGTAGTGCGTGGTCACGAACACGGTGATCCCTCCCTCTGCGAGCTCACGGATGAACTCCCAGAAATGCCTGCGGGTGATGGGATCGACCCCCGAGGTCGGCTCGTCGAGAAAGAGGATCTCGGGCTTGTGGAGCATGGCGCACCCCAGTGCGAGGCGCTGCCTCCAGCCTTGCGGAAGCTCTTTCGTGAGGCGGTCCTTCACCTCGCCGAGCCGGGTCATGTCGAGGATCCACTCGATGCGCTCCTTCCACACGTGCTGCGGGACGCTGTAGAGGCCCAGAAAGAACCGGATGTTCTCGAAGGGCGTGAGGTCTTCATAGAGCGAGAACTTCTGCGACATGTAGCCGATGGCGTGCTTGACCTCCTCGGGTTGTGTCGTTATGTCGTGGCCGGCGACGAACCCCTGTCCCGAGGTCGGGGTGATGATGCCGCAGAGCATGCGGATGGTTGTGGACTTGCCGCTCCCGTTGCTGCCGAGGAACCCGAAGATCTCGCCCTTCCTGACGGAGAAGGAGATCCTGTCCACGGCAACGAAATCTCCGAACCTCTTTTCGAGGTCCTTCACGAAGATCACGTCATCGCTTGAAGGTGTCATGAGCGATTTCCTTGTCCACTTCCTTGATGCGGTGGATCATCGCATCCTCGAGCGTCGCGAACCGTGAGCGCATCTCGGAGGGGGACGCAACAGCCAGGAGGTGCGACTTGTGCATGAGGCCCAGCCGGTCGCACTTTTCACCTTCGTCGAGGTATGCGGTGGAGACCATGATGGTCATCCCCCCCTCGCGCATGGCGAGGAGGATATCCCAGAACTCTCCCCGCGATACCGGGTCGACACCGTTGGTGGGCTCGTCGAGGATGAGGACCGAGGGCTCGTGGATGAGCACGCAGGCGAGCCCGAGCTTCTGCTTCATGCCGCCGGAGAGGTTGCCGGCAAGGCGGTTCAGGAACGGGAGCAGGTTCGAGAAGCCCAGGTATTTTTCCTTTCTCGATCTCCTCTCGTCACCGCTGATCCCGAAGATGTCCATGAAGAAGTCGA
The DNA here is from genome assembly GCA_029547185.1 of Deltaproteobacteria bacterium. Classification (GTDB taxonomy): domain Bacteria; phylum Desulfobacterota; class Desulfomonilia; order UBA1062; family UBA1062; genus Phosphitivorax. Next base: position 29,052 of record JAKPPU010000035.1, read on the forward strand.
TGTTCTCCTCGACCGTGAGGTCCTGATAGAGGCCGAAGCGCTGGGGCATGTATCCGATGAGTGGCTTGGCCTTCCACAGGTCGGCTGCCACATCGATCTTAGAGACGGTTATACTTCCTTTGCAAGGCCTGATCATGCCGGCGATCATCCTGAGCAGGGTCGACTTGCCCGCCCCGTCGGAGCCCACGAGCCCGAAGATGGTCCCCTTCTCGATCTCGAGGCTCACGTCGTCGACCGCCACGGTCTTCCCGAAGCTCATCGACACGTTTTCCACTTCGATGGAGAGGCTACCTGAGAAAGGCATCCGCCGGCATTCCTGTCTTGAGCTCGAACTTGGGATTGGGAACGGAGACCTTCACCAGATAGACGAGCTTCACCCGCTCCTTCTTGGTCTGGATGATCTTCGGGGTGAACTCGGCCTCGGGGGAGATATAGGACACCCGGCCCTTGAAGAACTTCCCCGGGAAGGCGTCCACCACGACGTCCACCTTCTGGTTCGGCCTGACCTTGCCGATGTCCGTCTCGTCCACGAAGACCTTGAGATCCACCCGGGAGAGGTCGGACAGCGACAAGACCTCTCTTCCCGGGCTGACGAACTCGCCCGGCTCCACGTTCCTGCTCGTGATGATGCCGGAGTAGGGCGCGGTGAGCTTCGTATACCCGAGCTGGATCTTCGCCTGCTCGAGGGCTGCCTTGGAGAGATCGATCTGGGCCTGGGCCGCCTCGATGTCCTTTTTCGTCGAATCGATCTTCCTCAGGTTGCTCTCTGCCTGCGCGAGGACCGCATCGGCTTCATGGAGCTTCGAGAGGGAGTTCTCGTAGGCGAGGTTGACCGAATCCCGCTCCTTCTGCGAGACGACGCCGCGGCGGAAAAGCTCCTCGTACCTCTCGTCGTTCCTCTTCGAATCGATCATGGTGTTGCGGGCTACATCCACATTGGCCCGCGCCCTCCTGACATCTTCGGGCAGGGTGGACGAGTAGATTGCGAGAAGCTCCTCGAGCTGCTCTTTCGCTTTCACCGCCTTTTCCAGAGCGGCCCGGGCCTGATCGAGCCTCGCTGCGAACTCGGAGCTGTCGAGCTCGGCGAGCACATCGCCCGTGCGGACGGCCTCGCCTTCCCTGGCCTCGACCCTGATTACGCTGCCCGAAGCCTGGAAGGCAAGGTTCGATTCGATCGCCTCGATGGTGCCCGAGTAGTACATCTCGCCTTTTCCCGCCCTGCGCTGCCCGTAGTAGACGAGGCCGACCACCAGGACCAGCAAGGCTGCGAAGATTACGATGACGATGCGCTTTTTCACACGACCTCCGATGGGAACCTCACGTTCTCATTGCCTTCAATATGAGCTTTTCGATCTCCCGGCAGACCAGGCCGGACAGGTCTTTGCCGTGGGATTTGAGCTCATCGGGGACCTGCCTCGCCGAAAGCAGGACCGGGATGATGGTCTTGTACACAACGGTGGCACCGATCGCCATGAAGTGCACGATGAGCGGGAGCGTCTCGATGAAGACGCCCTGTTCCCTGCCCTCTTCGATGATTCCGCTCAAGGTCCTCAAGAGCGAGAAGAGATCCTCGAAGAAGACATCGGGCAGGCTCTGTCCGCCCGATGCGAGCTCACGCATCATGAGGCGGGGCATCTGCGGGTTTTCGTCAAAGGTGGCGGCGAGGGTCCTGATGTAGGTCCTCACCTTGTCTTCGGGCGTCCTGGCTTTCTCGATGCCGGCAGAGAGCCTTCTGGCCGCACTCCCGATGACATCGTGGATGACTTCGGCGTACAGGGCCTTCTTGTCGCCGATGTGGTAGTACAGGGCGGCCTTGTTGACCCCTGCCCTCTCCGCGATCTCATCCACGCGCGCTCCTGCAAAGCCCTTTTTAGCGAACACGTCCTTGGCCGCACCGAGGATCCGGTCTACCGTCTCCCTACCCTTGTCTCCTGATCTGTCCCTCATCGCATGCTCCGGAAAGGCCTTCGCCCATATTTAACCAACCATTTATTTTAACTAAACAGTTAAGTACCAGCTTTCCTTTTCCTCTGTCAAGGGGTTATCCGGTTTGATGAAAACGTCTCAAAATCCTATCTTGAGGCGACAGGAGATCATCTTTCCCTTACTATAGACTCCTATCATACCCCAAGGAGGCGATATGGAACAGAAGCTCGTTGCCTATGCCTGCTCCCTCGTGCCTGTTGAGATCATCTCGGCTGCAGGGCTTTCTCCTGTGAGACTGATCCCCAAAGGCAGGTGCGCAGATGCGGACAGCCGGATCCATTCGAACACCTGCTGCTACGTTCGAAGTCTGCTCTCCGATCTCATGGGCGGCGCCTGCTCGGATCTCGAGGGCATGGTTTTCGCGAATTCGTGCGACGCCATGAGGAAGCTCTTCGATATCTGGGGTGATCTCAAGGACAGCCCGCCTGCCTTCTTTATGGATATCCCGAAGAAGAACGATCCCGATTCGATCCGGTATTTCACCTCGGTTCTGAAAAAGCTCGCGGCCGGGCTCGAAGAAACATATTCCCGCCCGACCGTGACACCCGAAAGGCTCAATGCAGCGATCCGGGAAACCAACAGACTCCGCTCGTCTCTCGGGGACATATTCGGAATGCAGAGCAGCCCCGACTCGGCGATAAAAGGTTCGGATGTCTTCCCCCTGCTCCTCGCTCAAGGAGAAGCAGAGATCGCCGACCATGAGGCCGGGATCAGACAGAGAGCTTCCGGGCAGAAAGGCAATCTCCTCGGGAATGGAGGCAGCAGGATCATCATAACCGGAACCATAACGGCAAACCGGGAGCTTGTGGACATGATCGAGGAAAAAGGCGCACACGTGGCTGCCTTCGATATCTGCTTCGGACCGAGGCACTACGGTACGCCCGTGAGAGAGAATACGCCCGATCCCTTTGCCGCGGTTGCCGAGCGCTATCTCCTGCGGCCTCCCTGCCCGCGCATGATGGGCATGAAAGATCAGATCGACCACCTTAAAAGCCTCGTTGTCGAGAGCAGGGCACAGGGCGTGATCGTGAGCGCTATGAAATACTGCGACCAGCTCCTGTACAGCCTGCCCCTGCTCCGGGAAGGCGTCAGGGAGCTCGGTGTGCCGGTCCTCATGTTGGAAAACGATTATGAGTGGTCGGACATCGAGAAGGCCCGCATCAAGATCGAGGCCTTCCTCGAAACGATCGATCCGAAAGGAGGCTCCCATGCTTAAAACCATGCTCACAGCCATGAAGCAGATGTCCGAGCAGGGGCTCAAGGAACGCACGAGCTTCCGGGCGATGTGGTACGGGGAATGGTCCGATCTCTTCCTGAAAGCGTTCGATCCTGAGAGCACGGTCGTCTACACCTCCATCTACGCCTTCCCCATGGAGATCCTGGCTGCCTTCGACGTGGCCCCCTTCGACTTCGAGATCGCCGGAAGCCTCCCCTCCGCCGCAGACATGGGGCTTCCGCTGATGGAGCGTGCGGAGGGCCTGGGATACTCCGGGGATATCTGCTCGTTCCACAGGGCGAGCATCGGCGGATATCTCCAATCGTATTTTCCCGAGCCCGATCTCCTCATTTCGACGTCCTTCTACTGCGACGGCAAGGGCAAGACGAACGACATCCTGTCGCACCTCTCGGGCAGGGACTCCTTCTTCCTCTCCGTTCCGCACGAGATCAGCAGAGAGTCCGTGAGCTACGTCGAAAAGCAGCTCAGGGACGCCGCAGGGAAGATCGGGGAGAAGGCCGGGCAGAAGCTCGACGAGGACAGGCTGAGAGAGGCGGTCCGGAGCTCGAACCGCGCGAGAAGGCTCCAGCTCGAGCTCCATGAAGCATTGAGAGCCCGGCCTGCGGCGCTGAATCCGCAGGACTTCATCGGGTACTCCATAAACGGGCAGCTTTTCAACGGGAGAGAGACCAGGGAGATATTGGAAGCCCGGCTCATCGAAGAGCTCGCAGCGAGGAGATCATCGGACAAGGCACGGGTCGAGAAGCACCGTATATACTGGCTTGCCTGGCTTCCCGTCTATCGTTCCAATCTCTTCGAGATCCTGAAAAGCCATGGGGTAAACGTTGCCATGTGCGAAACGTCGAGCGTCTACTGGGACGAGATGGACGAGGACAATCCCTTCGAGGGCCTGGCGTTGAAATGCCTGAAAAACCCCTTTATCGGCAGGACGTCACGGAGGCTCGAAGGAATGGAGGAGATCGTCAGAGGCTATGAGATCGACGGGGCGCTCCTGTTCGCAACGCCTGCGTGCCGCCATTCGAAGAGCGCCGCTTCACTGATCAGGGATGAGTTCTCCCACCTCGGCATCCCGCTGCTCGTCCTCGACATGGACATCTCGGACCCCAGGGGATATCTGCCCGAACAGGTCAGGACACGGGTCGAGGGCTTCATCGAGGTCATGGACAACCGGCCGGCCTTGCTCGGTGGAAAATGAACGTTATATAGAGTATAATCAGCGAAAGAAATACTTGGAATGCAGAGAGAGAAAGCGAGGGCCTGCCGTGAGTTCCCTTTCCCTTGCGGTCATGAAAGGAATCGTCCACCTGATGAGATCGGTCCCTTCGTTCGTCAGGAGCATGGCCGCGCCTGGAAGGAGGAATGAGGCTCAAGAGAAGAGGTGTGAGAGCCTTTCTGCAGGCCTCGATAGTCCATCCCCGGAAATTCACGCTTCACCCCTCGAAGCCGAGGGCCGCGGAGACGAGGCCCCTGTGGAAGCACCGGCATGGCAGCGCTGTCAGTTCGAGGAGGCAGATCTTCCCGTGCTGGACAGCGAACGTGCCTGTTTCATGGAAGAGCTCGCCCTGTCACGCCAGGCGACCGGCATGATCCGGAAGTCGAACCTTCTCCTGCGCATGCACCATTTCATGACCCATCCCGAGGCCTCTTCAAACCCGGCCCCGGCAAAGAGAGAGCTTCAGATCCTCTCTTCGATCGATGCAGGCGAGCTCAAGAGCGAGATCTTCCGGAAGCTGGGCAATGAGCAGGTATACCTCACCGGGGAGCTGACCATCGCCTCATTCGCCCATGAGCTGGGCATCGAGCCCCACCAGCTCTCGCGCTTTCTGAACCTCCATCTCAATACTACGTACACCGACCTCATCAACTCGTATCGCGTCCATGAGGCAAAGGCCCTGCTCAGAGACAAGCCCGGGGATTCGATCCTCGATATTGCATTCTCCTCGGGCTTCAGCTCGAAGGCGAGCTTCAACCGGATATTCAAAAAGATGGCGGGCATGACCCCCTCGGAGTACCGCCTCAAATACAAAGCCGGCGGGGCCTCCGGCACGGCTGCCATGAAAGCGGGGCCGGTATCCCCGCCCGAATCCCGACAGCCTGGAGACTGAATACGAGCTCTCTCCTTTAAAAACCCATGTATCAGCCAAGGGTTGACAGTACACGGTCAGGTCAAGTATTCTAGGCTCGTAGGGAACGATTGTGAGGAGCGAACCGAAGAGAAAACTCTCAGCAGGGACCCTGACCCGACGCGATCTTCTCAAGACCGGCATGCTGGCTCTGGGCGGATTCCTGTGCCCGCAGGCGCTCATGGGATCGATGTGCCCGACGCTTCCCTACGAGAAATCCCTGTCGTTCTATAACCTCCACACCGGCGAGAAGCTCAAGACCGTATACTGGTCCGACGGCATGTACGTCCTCGAGGCGCTTTCCGACATCAACCAGATCCTCCGGGACTTCCGCACCGGTGATATCAAACCCATCGACACCGGCCTGCTCGACCTTCTCCATTCCATTCATGGACTCATCGGGTCCCGGGGCATTCTCCACGTCGTCTCCGGGTACCGGTCACCCGAAACGAATGCCCTCCTCAGGGAAAACGACGGCGGCGTAGCCGCCAAAAGCCTCCACATCGAGGGGAAGGCCGTCGATTTCCGCCTGCCGGGATGCAGCCTCAAAACCCTCCACAAGGCAGCGGTGAGGCTGCAGGGCGGAGGCGTGGGCTACTATCCCGCCCTGGGCTTCGTGCATGTGGATGTCGGGCGCGTTCGCTACTGGTAGGAGCTCAGGCCTTGCGTATTCCATTGAGACTGCTCGTGCTTCTGCTCCTCTGCATTTTTCTCCTTCCTGCCTGTACGCTCAAGACCGAGTATGCCCCGATCCCCGAGATAGTGGTACCCCGGGAAGGCCAGGCTCCGGATTCGGATACGCGGCAGGCTCACGAGGACTCGGCTGCAGAGAAGGAGCAGGCCCGGGAGCAGGGGGACTCGGCTCCGGAGGTGCCGCAGCCCCGGGAAGACCCGGTCTCGGCGGCACTCCGGCAGGGCCTGGAAGGCGCGGAGCCCGAGGTCGCCTTCGGCGTTGATTCATGCCGGTATTCGTCATGGCCCGTACTGCCGAGGCTTTATGAGCGTCGGGGGTACCGTCCCGTCTGGACCTCGCCCGAGGCAGTCGACCAGCTCATTGCCGCCATACGGGCATCGTATGACGAGGGCCTCAATCCCTGGGATTACAACCTGGACGAGATCCTCGAATCGCTCGAGGAAAATCCTGTCGGCCAGGCCTCGGACCCTGCCCGGGCAGCGTTCCTCGATCTGCTCCTCACGGATGCCTTCATACGCCTCGCAAGCAACACCCTGTATGGCAAGGAGGACCCCGCCTTCCATCATCCCGAATGGACAACGGAGGATGCCACGGGAAGCGAAGCCCTCGTGGACTACTTCGAGAGGGCGCTTGCGTTTCCCTCCGTCACCCAGATCGTGGACTCCTGGAAGGTGCGCTATGTGTATTATGAAAGAATGAAGCAGGCCCTGGCCGCCTACCGTTCCATCCGTGCACGAGGCGGCTGGAAGAGACTGCCTGAAGGCAAGCCTCTGAGAATGGGCGATTCGGGCTCGGGCGTGCTGGCGCTCCGCCGGCGCCTGGCAGCAGAATACCCCGGCCTCAAGCTGCCTCTGACAAATCCGCTCTTCGACGATGGACTGAGCCGGGCAGTGCGCTACTTCCAGGCCCGGCACAGCATCAGGCCTGACGGGGTGGCGGGCAGAGAGACCATCATGGCGATGAACGTCCCGGTCAAGGACCGCATTGACCAGATCCGGATAAACCTCGAGCGGTGCAGGTGGGTGCTGAGAAACCTCGGCGACCTCTTCGTGCTGGTGGACATCGTGGGCTTCAATGTCTGCGTCCAGAAGGACGGCAAGGTCATGTGGTCGGGCAGGGCGCAGGTGGGTCAGCCCTATCGCGACACGCCGCTCCTGAGGTCCGAGATCACCCACATAGAGCTCAACCCCACCTGGACCATACCGCCCACCGTGCGAGATGAAGACGTTCTGCCTGAGGTGAAAAAGGACTTAAACTACCTCAAAAAGCACAACATCGTGATCATCGATAAAGAGGGCCTGGGCTTCGTCACGGAACCCAAAGAGGTGAAATGGTGGCTCTACCCCGAAGAGCCTTTCCCCTACAGGCTCGTGCAGCAGCCCGGCGGTAACAATCCGCTCGGCCGCATCAAGATCATGTTTCCGAACAAGCAGCGGGTCTTCCTCCACGACACCCCCAGCAAGTTCCTGTTCGACCGGGGGGAGCGGACGTTCAGCTCGGGGTGCATCCGGGTCGAGAGACCTTTCGAGCTGGCATCCTTGCTGTTCCGCGGCTTTTGCGAGTGGACCCCGGGAAAGCTCCAGCGTGCAGCCAACAGCAGCCGGACCTGGACGCTCGACCTGCCCATGCCGGTTCCCATTCTGATAACGTATCTGACCGTGGTGGTCGACGGAAAGGGAGTGCCCTCCTTCAGGAAAGACCTCTACAGCCACGATCCCTCCCTGCTGAAAGAATTGGGACCTGATCCGCGTATCGACCCCGGATCAAGGCGGCAGAGGCCGGAAGCGATCTCGAGGACCTTCCCCGACGAGCGGCTGGCCAAAGTGTTCAAAGGCCTCTCTCTCGGGGCAGAGAGCGGGACCATCGACGCCGATGACGATGACAGGCAGGAAATGAAGCCGGGGAATGGTCTGGAAGCGATGACCGGGGCACCTTTCGAATGATCATAGGATTCGCACCTCAGTCCCTCTCCGATCAGTATCCCGTCCGGACCACGGCTTCCTTGCGTTCATTCTTCACGGCTATACCTATGGCGAGGCCATGCTGGTGATCGGGGTAGAGAAACAGCGAGGAGAGGGCACGGGAACGCGGGCATCGGCACCCGCCTCGAAGCGTATCCTCACAGGCTCCGCAGGAAGGCCACGATATCCTTGTTGCTGAGGTAATATTTCTTCTGGCCGTCGGACGCCTTGCCGGCTTTGATGAGGCTGTCCATGCTCGATATGATCCGCTCGGAGTATTCGATGAGCGCCCATTTGGATACCCGGGGCAGGGGCGGGGCGGTAATCCACCAGCGGGAGCCGTCGAAGCTCAGGCTCAGCTTTACGATGTCGTTGCTTTTCCTGTCGGCCATGTACCTCTTGCCAGCGATCCCGTCGGTGCTGGCGAGCCGTCGATAGGCTATCGTGGCTTCGGCGGTATCCTTCGAGACCTGCACGTCCCGGATCACATAGGAATCCACCACGACCAGAGGGTCGCTGGAGAAATTGATGACCTTTCCGTGCTTGTCGCCGCGATCGGATGCTGCTTCCTTCTCGCTCGCCTTCTTCGGATCGAGCTTGACGACCTTTATCCTGATGTCCTGGGCGCCTTTGAATTCCGCATCGCAGTACTCCTGGACGAGCGTTTTCGGATCTGACTGGATCTTATCGAAGTACTCAGCTCCCTTGTTGAAGACGCTCCACGTTATCTCATAGGCGTGGACCGAAGATTGAAACGGGAAAAGAACAGTGACTGCCGCTGCCAGCAATACAACGCTCATGAGATGCATTCCGATCCTGCTCATATCACTCCTACTCACGTCCGCACGATGCCTTCGCTGCCGCGTCCTTCGCATCAGCCTCTGCCGCCACACCGAACCGGGAGGGCAGAGCTCTTTGTTTTCACAAACAGACGCACGGTTGAAATCCGGGTTTTGTTTTTGAAGTTCGGGTAAAAACTGGTCTTCCCCTTAGCCTGACTCATGAATCCGAATGAACAGCCCGCATCTTCCATCTATCGGCAATATACCACTCTCTGTGAGCAAGGGCAAGACGGCATGACCTGTTCAGGGATCGCGACGGGGCATCGGCTCAAAAAAAGGGGTGGCCCTCTTCGATATGCCGACAGCCCTTTCCGTTCACCGCAATCGGCTGCAGGTCATCATCGAGTCAAGCAATCAGGTCACGGGCGGCCTTCGTCCGAGCAGGTAGGAAATGGCAGAGAATGCCAGAAAGACGATAAAGGTGATTTTTGCCATCTCGGATGCAACACCTACGATGCCGCTGAAGCCGAGAATCCCGGTAAAAACTGCTATTATCAGAAAAAGGATCGTCCAATTCAGCATTGTCCCTTCTCCCTCTCCTCCTCCCGGCCTTTGTACTGACCGTCATGACCGGATCTTTAGCCCCATCGAATGCTCCTTTGTGATGGGGAGCGAGTGGCTCGTAATATTTATGATAGAAATCTGCGATGGTTCGACAAGTGACCGTCTTTCCCCTTCCAGGATGGAGGGCGATCGAGGCTTCGCACGATAGTGCCCATTGAGTCGCGATCAGATTTCATATACTGTAGGAGACGGGGAACGAGGTGCCGGGCCGGGAAAAGCTCCGCACCGACACCCCGGGATTCAAGGAGGAGAGCATGGGCTCTGACAGCTCGAAGACCGATAAGCCGGCCATGACGAAGCTCAGCAGGGAAGAGCTCGATCGGTTCGTGGAAAAGGCCCGCCAGCTCAACAGCGAGCGCATGCAGGGCTACCGCGAGCAGTCGCTCAAGATCCATCCCTGGGTATGTGCGCGCTGCGGCAGGCAGTTCACCGTGAAGACCCTCAAGGGGCTCACCGTCCACCACAAGGACCACAACCACAACAACAATCCTCCGGACGGGAGCAACTGGGAAAATCTGTGCGTCTACTGCCACGACCACGAGCACGGCCGGGACTTAAGCGGGGAAGGGCCGGACGATCACAGCGACGAGGGGACCGTACCCATGGGGAACAATCCCTTCTCGAAGCTGGGCGAGATGCTCAGAGAGAAGAAAAAGAAAGACAGATAAGCTCATCCCTGCCGTCGGATTCGCAGTCCCGCAGCGCGTAGCATCCCGAAAGTCCCAGGTTTGGCAAGTCACGCTCGATTTCACTTCTTGACAGCATGGAAAAAGGCATGTTGAATTGAAATCCGAACCGGTGTTACAGGATGCTTAAAACCGTGCTCTGGATGGACTGGAATGCCCGGTGCTGCAGGCACTGTGAGAGGAGAGAGAAATGTCCGTGCAGGATAAAACGAACAACATGGCCCTGTTCTGCGATTTCGAGAACATCGCCCTGGGCGTGAGAGACGCCAGATACGCGAGCTTCGATATGAAGAAGGTGGTCGAGCGCCTCCTGCTCAAGGGGAGCATCATCGTGAAGAAGGCCTACTGCGACTGGGAGCGCTACAAGGACTACAAGCAGGTCATGCACGAGGCATCCTTCGAGCTCATCGAGATCCCCCACCTCCGCCAGTCCGGCAAGAACTCGGCGGACATCCGCATGGTGGTCGATGCCCTCGACCTCTGCTATACGAAGCTCCACGTCGACACCTTCGTGATCATCTCCGGCGATTCGGACTTCTCGCCTCTCGTGAGCAAGCTCAGGGAAAACGACAAGACCGTCATCGGGGTGGGCGTGAAGAACTCCTCCTCCGACCTCCTCGTCGCCAACTGCGACGAGTTCATCTTCTACGACGACCTCGTGCGAGAGAGCGAAACCAAGAAGCACAAGGGACGGAGGCCGCTGCCCAAGGTCGCCCCGGGTGCGCCGGTCAAGGTCGAGCCCAAGGAGGCCCCCGAGGAGGACAAGAAGCAGAAGGCCATCGACTTCGTGATGGAGACGGTCGAGGCCATGTTCACCGAGCGGGGCGGCGAAGACAAGATCTGGGGCTCCATGGTGAAGCAGGCGCTCAGGCGCCGCCAGCCCGGGTTCAACGAGAGCTACTACGGTTTCCGCTCGTTCAGCCGGCTCCTCGAGGAGGCCCAGGACCGCCGCCTGCTCGAGCTCGAGCTCGACGAAAAGTCCGGGAGCTACATCATCAAGAACGTGATCCACGAAGAGTGAGAGCGTGCGTCCGCCGCTCGGTTATCGACCTTGCGGTGCAGGCCTGCTTCCCGCTCTGCCTATAAACCGGCCGCCTTCTTCCTCGCGATGCTCATGTCGTGGCGCCTGGCGGCGGAGAGCTCTGCCTTGCGGAGGCGCACGGACTTTGGCGTCACCTCGACCATCTCGTCTTCCCTGATGAACTGCAGAGCACGCTCGAGGGTCATGGGGATGACCGGCGAGAGCAGGACATTGTCGTCGCGCCCCGCAGCCCGCATGTTGGTGAGCTTCTTCGCCTTCGTGGGGTTGACGTCGATGTCGTTTTCCTTGCTGTGCTCGCCGATGATCATGCCCTCGTAGACAGGGTCGCCGGGCACGATGAAGAGCCTGCCACGGGGCTCGAGGTTGAACAACGCGTAGGGGACCGCAGCCCCCCGCCGGTCGGCAACGATCGATCCGGTGAACCTGCTCGGGAACTCTCCCCGGTGCTCCTCATAACCCGACAGGTACGAGCTCATGATGCCGGTCCCCTTGGTGTCGGTGAGGAACTCGTCACGGTAGCCGATGAGGCTCCGGGAGGGGATGCTGAACTCGATCCTCACCCTGCCCGCGCCGTAGTTGATGTAGTTGATCATCCTGCCCTTGCGCATGGAGAGCGTGCTCGTGACCACGCCCAGGTAGTCCTCGTGGCAGTCGATGTAGAGGTGCTCGATGGGCTCGAAGACCTTGCCTGCGCGCATCTCGCAGATCACCTCGGGGCGGCCCACGCACATCTCGAAGCCCTCTCTGCGCATGGTCTCGATGAGGATCGCGAGCTGGAACTCTCCCCTGCCCTTCAGGATGAAGCAGTCCTTCTCGGGGGGAACCTCGAGCCTGATGGCCACGTTGCGCAACGTCTCCCTGAGGAGGCGCTCATGGATCCTCGTGGACTGCACATAGCTGCCCTCTGTTCCCGCGAGCGGCGAGTTGTTCGCGATGATCTTCATCGACACGGTGGGCTCGTCGACCGTTATCCTCTTGAGCGCCTTGGGCGCATCTGAAGTGCAGATCGTGTCTCCGATCATCACGTCCTCGATGCCTGCGAGCACCACGATATCCCCGGGCTCGGCCTTCCCGATCTCCCGGGCGTTCACTCCCTCGTAGCCCTGGAGCTTCGTGACCTTGAGCGGCAGATGTTCTCCCCGGGCATTGATGCAGATGAGGGGCTCGTTCGCGGTCGTGCGGCCGTGGAAAATCTTTCCGATGGCGAGCCTGCCGAGGTAGTCGGAGTAATCGAGGTCGGAGACGAGCATCTGGAAGGGCTCGTCCGGATCGTACGACGGGGCGGGTATCTCGCTCAAGATCGCATCGAAGAGCACGTGAAGATCCGATCCCTCCTCTTCGAGGGATTCGACGGCGATCCCCTCGCGGCCGATCGCGTAGAGACAGGGAAAATCGATCTGCCCGTCGTCGGCGCCGAGATCGATGAAGAGATCGAATATCTCGTTGAGGACTTCCAGCGGCCGGGCATCCTTACGGTCGATCTTGTTGATCACCACGATGATCTTCAGGCCCAGCTCGAGGGTCTTCTTGAGGACGAAGCGGGTCTGGGGAAGCGGCCCTTCGGAGGCGTCCACGAGCAGGATTGCACCGTCGGCCATCGAAAGCGCGCGCTCCACCTCGCCGCCGAAGTCGGCGTGGCCGGGGGTGTCGATGATGTTGACCTTGACGCCTTTCCAGAACACGGAGCAGTTCTTGGCGGCGATGGTGATGCCCCGCTCGCGCTCGAGCTCGAGCTTGTCCATGACCCTCGATTCGACTTCCTGGCCCTCGCGGAACACGCCGCTCTGCCTGAACATGGCATCCACGAGGGTGGTCTTCCCGTGATCGACATGGGCGATGATGGCGACGTTCCTGATGTTTTCGTTCTTCGTCGGATGGCTCATATATTCCCTGTATCTCGTGCTGCAGCGCTGCAGCGTACGGCGCACAGTGCCATAACCCACATCAGGAGTATTTGCAACAGATTTATCGATAGATACGCTGCCTGTCCGTCAGACCATATTGGAGTGATGGCCTTGACGGGTCTGCGGCTTTCCTTTCCCGGCATAGCGTTCCGTGGGCGTATCGGATATCATGCTCAGCTTTCCCGAAAGGTATTCCGCTCGGCATGCGCCCCTCTGGATCTTTCCGCTGGAGGTCTTCAGGAGCGTGTTGTTCTTCAGGAGCACGACATCGTAGATCTGTATGCCGTGGTTGACCGCGACGGCGTTCTTGATGGAGCTGCAGATCTCATCGAGCACCGGAGCTCCGCCCGCAGCATAGTCGCTGCTGAGCTCCTGGAGGAGCACCACCCTGTTCTCGTCATGGACATCGATAGAAAATGCCGCATTGCAGCCTTTACGCAGGCCCGGATGGCTTTCCTCGGCTGACCGCTCGATGTCCTGCGGATACACATTCCTTCCCCGCAGGATGATCGTGTCCTTGATCCTGCCGGTGATGAACAGCTCTCCCTCCTGGAGGAAGCCTAAGTCTCCCGTCCTCAGGTAGGGGCCCTCGTTCGTGTCCTTGAGGTACGCATGGAACGTGTTCTCCGTGCCTTCTTCATTGTTCCAGTATCCCAGGGCCACACTCGGGCCTCGGACCCATATCTCGCCGATTCTGTCCGGTCCGCACCTGGTCCCGGTTTCGGGATCCACGATGATGATCTCACCGCTTGCGAGCGTTTGCCCGCATCCCACACAGGCTTTATTCCTTCCGCCCGATTCACCGGCCTTCTTTACGCTATTGCCATGGAGCGCGGCAGTTTCAAAGGCCTGAACCTCGGGCAGCGCGTCTTTGCGGCCGCCCGATACTATGAGCGTCGATTCGGCCAGGCCGTAGCAGGGATAGAATGCCCTCTTATCGAAGCCGCAGCCCTGAAAAGCCTTCGTAAACCTTTCGAGGGTTGCGGCCTGAACAGGCTCAGCCCCGTTGAAGGCGAGGTCCCAGGAGCTCAGGTCGAGTCTCTCGCGCTGCTCGGGGGTGATCTTTCGGACGCACAGCTCATACGCGAAGTTCGGACCGCCGCTCGTGGTTGCCCTGTAGCGGGAGATTGCCTGCAGCCAGCGAAGGGGCTTCTTCAGGAAGCTCAAGGGTGACATGAGCACGACCGGAAACCCGACATAGAGCGGCTGCAGGATGCCGCCGATGAGCCCCATGTCGTGGTAGGGCGGAAGCCAGATCACGCCCCTGCTTGCCTTGCTGTGACCGAAGCAGTCCCGTATGAGGGAAAGGTTGTGAAGGAGATTTTCATGGCTGAGCATGACACCTCTGGGCTTTGAAGTGGACCCTGAGGTATACTGGAGGAACGAGATATGGTGGGAGGTGATGATGCCTTCATCATGGGCGGTCTCTTCCGTCTCGTCCGTATTGATCCACTTGAGCTCCATGCCTGCCTTTTCCATCTCCGGCCGGATGCTGTCTGCTACAGCCTTTATGGAAAGGACGGTCCTGGGACTCGCGTCCTTGACAATGGAAAGCAGCTGCGAGAAATGCCTCTGGGAAAAAGGCGGGTACGAGGGCACCGCGATGATCCCGGCATACTGGCAGGCAAAGAACGAGGCTATATAGTCTATGCCCGGAGGATACAGCAGGAGTGCCCGATCGCCCAGTGCATTGCCGCTCCGAAGCAGCGATGCTATGTGGCGTGCTCTCCTGTCCAGCCCGTAGTGCGAAATCCTGTGCTCGGAGATGTCGTCTCCGGCGAGGAATTCCAGAAACAGGTATGCCGTTTTGTCCGGGCTTTCCTGAGACCGATAGCGGAGCATTTCCGCAATCGTGCTGAAATTCGGGTCACGGTATTCCAAGGTATTCATTCCATGATCTCCCTGCCAACTACATGGATTCAGGATCCTTTATTTTTCCAGAAGCAGTCCGGCGGCTGCCGATACAGTCCTGCTGCCGTATATCCGCAAGTGATTCTTCCTCCCAAGGCATTTTCCCATTGAGGAACCACAATTCAATTTCCCCAGTTATTTATAATAATAGCCTTTTTTACTTTCTCCAGTTTTCGTGAAAGAAAACGCATGCATATTGCAGCGCCGGCAACTTTTCCCTTTCAAATTCGTGTGAAGACCATTATATGGGGGTGTGCGTGGGTTTCTCGGGATTTGTGGATGCAGTGGCACCTCTTCTTTCGAAGCTTTCCTTATGCAGAGATCACGGTGAAATCCATACGCATCGAAACAGAGACAAAGGAGCTTCCCCATGAGCAACGGCGGAGAAAAGATCATCTACACCATGATGAGGGTCGGCAAGACGTATCAGAACAGACCCGTATTGAAAGACATCTCCCTGTCGTATTTCTACGGCGCAAAGATAGGGGTCCTCGGCCTCAACGGATCGGGCAAGAGCTCGCTGCTTCGCATCATGGCAGGGGTCGATCAGGAATACGACGGCAAGGCGGTGCTCTCCCCGGGGTACACGTTAGGCTTTCTCGAGCAGGAGCCCGTGCTCGATCCGGACAAGACCGTCAAGGAAATCGTCGAGCAGGGCCTGCAGGAGGTGGTCGACCTCGTCAAGGAGTACAACGCCATCAGCGAGAAGTTCAGCGAGCCCATGTCCGACGACGAGATGAACGCCCTCATGGAGAGGCAGGGAGAGCTTCAGGAAAAGATAGACCACCTCGATGCCTGGGACATCGAGGCGCGCCTCGAGATGGCCATGGATGCCCTGCGCTGCCCTCCCGCCGACACCCCGGTGAAGGTGCTTTCCGGAGGCGAGAAGAGACGGGTGGCCCTGTGCAGGCTCCTGCTCCAGAAGCCCGACATCCTCCTCCTCGACGAGCCCACGAACCACCTCGACGCCGAGACCGTGGCCTGGCTCGAGCGCCATCTCCAGCAGTACGCAGGAACGGTCATCGCCGTAACGCACGACCGGTACTTCCTCGACAACGTGGCAGGCTGGATCCTCGAGCTCGACCGCGGCCACGGGATCCCCTGGAAGGGAAACTACTCCTCCTGGCTGGAGCAGAAGCAGACGCGCCTCAAGCAGGAGGAAAAGACGGAATCGGAGAGGCAGAAAACCCTTCAGCGTGAGCTCGACTGGATTCACATGTCTCCCAAAGGCCGCCATGCAAAGGGAAAGGCGCGCATCAGCGCCTATGAGACGCTCCTCAATCAGGACTATGAGAAGCAGGAGAAGGACCTCGAGATCTACATCCCGCCCGGACCGAGGCTCGGCAAGGTGGTCATCGAGGCGGAAAACGTGTCGAAGGCCTACGGCGACCGCCTCCTGTTCGAGAACATGACCTTTGCCCTGCCGGCAGGCGGCATCGTCGGGGTCATCGGCCCCAACGGTGCAGGCAAGACCACGCTCTTCAAGATGATAACCGGCGCCGAGAAGCCCGATTCGGGCAGCATCAGGACGGGAGAGACCGTCAAGCTCGCCTATGTTGACCAGGAGCGCGACACCCTCGACCCGGAAAAGACCATCTGGGAGATCATATCCGGCGGCAAAGACCTCGTGGGGCTCGGGAAGAGAGAGGTGAACTCGCGCGCCTATGTGGCCCGCTTCAATTTCTCGGGCACGGACCAGCAGAAGAAGGTCAGCATGATCTCGGGCGGCGAGCGCAACCGCGTCCACCTCGCCTGCATGCTCAAGGAGGGGGCCAATGTCCTGCTCCTCGACGAGCCCACGAACGACCTCGACGTGAACACCATGCGCGCGCTCGAGGAGGCCCTCGAGAACTTCGGCGGATGCGCGGTAATCATTTCCCACGACCGCTGGTTCCTCGACCGCATCGCCACGCACATCCTCGCCTTCGAGGGCGACAGCACGGTGGTATGGTTCGAGGGGAACTACTCGGACTACGAGGCGGACAGGAAAAAGCGGCTCGGCAAAGCGGCCGACCAGCCTCACCGCATCAAGTACCGGCACCTCACCCGGGGATAGGCTGTCCGAAGCTTCCTGTGGATCTCTCTGCCCTTGCCGGCGATGCCGCTTCCCGTGCCCGTGATGCTGCCCCGGGAGATGGGGAAGGCCTCATAACCAGATCCGCATCGTCCTGAAGCGTTGAGCATCGTTGGGAGATCCGTCTCTTCCTTGAGACAGTCGGGCGGGGACATTATCTAAGGATTAAGTGCTCTTCTCGATCCACACCGGCAGCCTGAGATGCACCTCCTTCTCTGATGCTTGTTTCGTTTCAGGAGATGCGAAGATCATGATCCGGAGGAAGGGAACATGAAAAAGGCTTCATCCATTCTCGTGATGATCATCCTGGGGGTATTCGCTCTGCAGTCGTGCACGACGAACCCTTATACCGGCGAGAGGAAAACGAGCAAGACCGTCTGGGGCTCTGTCATCGGCGGTGCTGCAGGCGCTGCCGCAGGCGCGGCAACCGGACGGGACAGCGAGTCGCGCCGCAAGAGGGCCCTCATCGGTGCAGGCGTCGGAGCCCTCGCAGGGGGAGCCGTGGGCGTATACATGGACCGCCAGGAAGCCCAGCTCAGGCAGCGTCTGCAGAATACCGGCGTGAGCATCTCCCGCCAGGGAGACCGCATCGTCCTCAATATGCCCAGCAACATTACCTTCGATACCAACAGCGCCGACATCAAGTCCGATTTCTACGACGTGCTCAACTCTGTAGCGATCGTCCTCAAGGAGTACAACAAGACCCTGATCAATGTCACGGGCCATACGGACAATACCGGCACCGAAGCTTACAACCTGAACCTCTCTCAGAGAAGGGCGACGAGCGTCGGCCAGTACCTCATAAGCCAGGGCATCGATCCCACGAGGGTCGCAACGCAGGGCATGGGGGAATCCAAGCCCATAGCGAGCAACGACACCCCGCAGGGCCGCCAGCAGAACAGGCGCGTCGAGATCGAGCTCGCCCCGCTCACCCAGCAGTAGAGAGAGCAGACCCGGCGTTCTCCCCACGGATGCCGGGCTCTCGTGAAAGCCCCTTGCCAGCTTCTCTTCCCTTCTTCGAAGGCTCTTATAAATAGTAGAGAGCTGCTCATTCTCATCCATCAAACAGGGAAAGATCATGGGTGAAGAAAAATCCGGTCGGACTGTGCATGTGCTCGGGATAGCCGGAAGCCTTCGGCAGGGGTCCTACAACAAGTCCGCGCTCCGTGCGGCCCTGAAGGTTGCACCGGCGGGGATGGAGATTGAAATTTTCGACCTCGAAGGCATACCGCCGTTCAACCAGGACAACGAGCAGAATCCGCCGGCCATATGCGCAGGGTTTCAATCAATCGGAATGCCGTCATACGATTTTCAACCCCTTGACAACAGGAAAGAACATTTCTTCGCAAAACTTGATTTATGCAATAAGAGATTCTAGTATTGAGGTGAAAATCCCCGGGAGCTCGAAGTCAGGGCCTATATGGGGAAACGATGAGGAGTCCGTCATGCTCAAGATCGAAGGATTGCACGTCATGCTCGGCGACAAGGAGATCCTCAAAGGGGTCAACATGGAGATCGGCGCGGGGGAGGTCCATATCCTCTTCGGGCCGAACGGATCGGGAAAGACCTCGCTGCTCATGACCATCATGGGATATCCCCAGTATCGCGTCACCGAGGGGAAAATCATGTTCAAAGGCCACGACATCACCCATATGCCCGTGGACGAGCGGGCCAGGCTGGGCATCGGCATGTCCTACCAGCGGCCGCCCACGATCAACGGGCTCAAGACGCGGGATATGGTGAGGATATGCGCAAAGGGAGAGGACAATGTCGAGGCCCTCGCCGCCGAAGTCAACTTCACCGATTTCCTCGACCGAGACGTGAATGCCGGATTTTCCGGGGGCGAGATCAAGCGCTCCGAGCTCCTGCAGCTCATGGCGCAGAACCCCGACCTCATGCTCTTCGACGAGCCGGAGTCGGGCGTGGACATCGAGAACATCGCCCTCATCGGCAATACGATCAGCGGCCTTCTCCAGCGAAGCTTCCAGGCCCACGCCGATCTCAGCCAGAAGAGGGTCCACCGCCATCGGAGCAAGATGGGCCTCATCATCACCCATACGGGATACATTCTCAATTATGTCCCTGCCGACCGCGGACAGGTGATGTTCGACGGGGTCATGGCCTGCCGGGGCAACCCCCAGGAGATCTTCCAGACCATCAGCAGGGCGGGATACCAGGAGTGTATAAAATGCATGAGATAGACAAAAAGGCAAAAGAGGCCAGGGAAAAGAAGGCCGCATACGGGCCGGATATCGATCTGAAGGATTACTGCACCGAGGGCGAGTGCCACGAGCCGCTCGCAAACCTCGAGCAGCTCCCGGAAGAAGAGAAGTCGACCATGCTCAAGGCGGGCGTCGACTCAAGCGAGGAAGGCAGGTCGGGGTCCTATATCCAGAGGGATACGACCGCCATCTATGCGTCATCCATCATGGACGGCCTCGAGGTCCTTCCCATCAAGGAGGCGCTCAAGCTCGACTGGGTCAGGGAGTACTACTGGAAGCTCGTTCCGGTCGACCAGGACAAGTTTACCTCCCTCGCCTACAGCGACCTCCACAACGGATATGTCATCCGGGCCCTTCCCGGCGCAAAGGTGACCTTTCCGGTCCAGGCCTGCCTGTACCTCCACCAGGATGCGTTGAGCCAGAACGTGCACAACCTCATCATCGCGGACGAGGACTCAGAGCTCCACGTCATCACCGGGTGCGTATCCGGCGCGCACGTGAACAAGGGCCTTCACGTGGGCGTCTCCGAGTTCTTCGTCAAGAAGAACGCACACTTAAGCTTCACCATGATCCACCACTGGGCCGAGGGGATGATGGTGAGGCCGCGCTCGGTGGGCGTGGTCGATGAGGGAGGGCTCTTCCTCAACAACTACGTATGCATGAGGCCGCTCAAGTCGCTCCAGATGTACCCCGCGACGAGGCTCGTCGGCAAAGGGGCCGTGGCGCGCTTCTACAGCCTGCTCGTCGGCCACCCCGGAAGCGAGCTCGACGTGGGCGGAAGGATCATCCTCGATGCGCCCGAGACAAGGGCGGAGATCATCGCGCGATCCATCAGCAACGGCGGGACGATCATCAACAGGGGCCACCTCGCAGGAGAAGTGCCCGGGGTCAGGGCCCACCTCGAATGCCGGGGGCTCATCATCAAGGGCGGAGACATCCTCGCCATCCCCGAGCTTCACGGCAAGGCCGAAGGCGTCGAGATGTCGCACGAGGCGGCTGTCGGAAAGATCAACCAGGATGAGATCCTCTACCTCATGGCGCGCGGGCTCTCTGAAGACGAGGCCACCGCGACCATCGTGCGCGGATTCATGAGCGTCGACATCCCCGGGCTGCCGCCCGAGCTCAAAAGCCAGATCGACCTGGCCGTGGCCCAGACCAACCAGGAAGTGATGTGAGCGATGTGAGGGGTCGGACCGGAAAACCACTTAAAAAACCCCGGTTTTCATATTCAATTCCAAACATTTCAAAATGTTTTCCTGGTCCGACCCCTTTTATTATTTTCTTGTGGAAAACGTCATCGTAAAACACTATGTATTCAGCAATGGACATACTTCATAACAACGATATGCTGAAACATATTAAATTTACGGCTGGTTGCCGGAGGTGACCATGGAAACGAGAAGGATATATTTCGACAACAACGCAACGACCCCGCTCCATCCAGAAGTGAAGAAGGCCATGTACGAGGCCATGGATTCGTTCGGCAACCCTTCGAGCCTTCACTCCTTCGGCAGGCAGTCACGGGGCCTCATCGAGGCCGCGAGGGAAAAGGTGGCCCGCTTCATCAATGCCTCCCCTGACGAGATCATGTTCGTGGGAAGCGGCTCAGAGGGAAACAACACCGTGCTTTCGATCCTCACCTGTCAGCCCGGAGGGTGCTCGCTCTGCAGACAGAACGGCAAAGGGCTCGTCACCACGACCATAGAGCACCCGTGCATCCTCGAGGCATCGAGGTGCCTTAAGGAGAACGGTGCGGACGTGGTCTATGCCGACGTTGACGGCTACGGCAAGGTCGATATGGAAAATCTGAAAGATCTCATCACCGAGAGCACCGGGCTCGTGTCGATCATGCTCGCCAACAACGAGATCGGCACCATCCAGGATATGAAGGCCATTGCCGAGCTCGCCCACGACAAGGGCGCGCTGGTCCACACAGATGCGGTCCAGGCTGTCGGCAAGATCCCGGTGGACGTGAAGGAACTCGGGGTGGATTTCCTCACCCTGTCGGCCCACAAGATCTACGGCCCCAAGGGCGTGGGCGCGGTGTACGTGAAGCGCTCCGCACCCTTCTGCCCGCTCATCAGGGGCGGCCACCAGGAAAAAGGCAGGCGCGCCGGCACCGAGAACACGCTCGGCATCGTGGGCCTCGGCAAGGCGGTCGAGATGCGCGCCGCAGAGATGGAAGCGGAGGCAAAGCGGCTTGTCAGGATGAAGGAGCGCCTGAGGAAGGGAATCGAAGAAACGATCCCGGACATCCGTTTCATCGGGCACCCGGTCGACTCCCTGCCCGGAACGCTCAACGTGTCGTTCGACGGCGCCGAGGGCGAGGCCATCATCCTCTACCTCGATCTCGAAGGCATCGCCGTATCGACCGGCTCCGCCTGCGCATCCGGGTCGCTCGATCCGTCCCACGTGATCCTGGCGACCGGGCTGCCCGCCGAATGCGCGCACGGGTCCATCCGGATCAGCTTGGGGCGGGAAAACACGGAAGAAGACATCAGCTATATGCTCGACAGGCTCCCGAAGGTCATCGGCAGGATCAGGGACATGTCGACCGCATATTCAAGGAGGGCATGATGGCCCAGCAGACGAACTGGCTCTACACCGACAAGGTCCTCGAACACTTCATGAACCCGAAGAACATCCTCCTCGACGAGGCCTCCTACAAAGAGGACGGCAGGGGGCTCGTGGGAAACGTCAAGTGCGGGGACCAGATGATCGTCGCCATACAGGTCGACAGGGAATCCGGCACCATCAAGGACTGCAAGTGGAAGACCTACGGGTGTGCGAGCGCCATTGCCAGCACCTCGATCATGTCCGAGATGGTGAAAGGAATGAAGCTCGAAGACGCGTACGAGCTCTCGCCCAAGGACATCAACAAGGAGCTCGGCGGCCTCCCCGAGCACAAGATCCACTGCTCGGTCCTCGGCGATAAGGCGCTTCGGGCCGCCATCAACGACTACTACGAGAGAAACGGCATGGCCGACAAGGTCAAGAGGGAAGAAACGCGCATCGTGTGCAACTGCATGCAGGTGACCGACGCGGACATCGAGCATGCCGTGCTCGACGGCGCGCGGACCTTCTACGACGTCCAGGAGCGGACAAAGGCCGGCACCGGATGCGGCGAGTGCAAGGAAGACGTCGAGCGGCTCATCGAGCTCTACAAGAACAAGCACTTCTGCTCCATGGCGGAGGATTCGTAAAAATCCCTTGAAATTCCCTTGACGTGTCCCCCGCCGGGCTGTATAGAACATTCTAACAAATTGTTCTAATATTTTAATCGGCGGGGGTTATGTCAAAAGAGGAAAAAAGAAAGCTCCTTCTGCAGGCGGCGTCCGCCGTCCTCATGGAGTACGGCGCCCACAAGACCACGCTGGACGACATCGCCAAGCGGGCTGGCATACGGAAGACCTCGCTCTACTACTACTTCAGGGACAAGAACGAGATCGTCAGGGCCATCATCGAGAGCGAGATGGACCATCTCCTCGACATGATGGTCAGGGCAGCCGATTCAGCCGGGACCGCCGAAGACAAGATGTACGCCGTCATAGAAACCCGCTACCGGTTCATCGCGGAGAAGTCCGCCCGGACTTCCAAGGAGATCATCAGGGAGTTCAAATCGCTGGAAGGCGTCTTCGAGACGGTGAGGGAGAGCTACCTCCGGTCGCACAAGGAGCTCATCAAGAGCATCCTCGAAGAAGGAATCAAAAAGGGCGAGATCGAGCCCATCGAGGACCTCGAGCTCGTCTCCCTCGTCATGATCTCGTCCCTGTTCGGCTGCGACCACACCTTTGCCTTTTACGACGAGCCCGAGCGGGTTCTCGAGGCGCTCAAGAGGATGGTGAAGATCTTCTTTGCGGGGCTCAGGAAAGGCAGCGCGGCCGGTTCTTCCAACAGGGAATCCCGGGCATCCGGAGGCACTCGCGTAAGGAAGGGATTGAGAATCTGAATTTCTTGGACCAGGGGATTTGAGATGAAGTTACTGAGTGTATGGGTAGGGCTGGCTTTATCGGTTCTGTGCATCATCCCGTCTTCAGCCTGCGCTGAAGAATACTCCTTGAACGATCTCTTCCGCATAGCGCTGGAGCGCTCGGAAAAGGTCGGCATAGCAAGCGCGGAAGTGGCCTTTTCCGAGCAGGAAAAGAACAGGGCGCTCTCCGTTCTCATGCCGAGGCTCTCGGCATTCGCCAATTACCAGAAGTACAGCAACGACAAGTACAATGACTACGATACCCTCATCCAGCCCAAATCCGTGGAGCAGTGGGGGCTGAGGGCGGACCAGGCCTTCTCGCTTTCCTTGCGGGAGCTCACCATGCTCTCCGAGGCGAGGAGCGACATCGTACGGGCCAGGTATGACCTCGCATACGTAAAGGAGGTGTACCTCCTGCAGGTGGCTCAGGCGTACTACAACGTGCTCCTGGCGAAGAAAGGCGTGGATATCGCGAGATCCAATCTCGAACGCCTCGTAAGGTACCGTGATGCGGCGAATGTCCGCCTCGAGGTGGGCGAGATCACGAAGACCGTGGTCTTGAGGGCCGAGAGTGAGCTGTCGGGGGCCAAGTCCGACCTGGTGCGGTCGGAAAATGCCCTCACCCTTGCCCGGGCCGCCCTGGCGAGGGTCGTGGGCCTCGAAGGCGGATTCTCTCTCAAGGAGGAGCCGCCGCGGCAGGCCCGGACCGAAAGCCTTCCCGAGCTTAAAGATATCGCCTATTCCGAGAGGGCGGACTTGAAGAGCCTCGAATACCAGATGAAGATAGCGAAGCTGGAGATCTCCTATGCACGGGGGGCCTACTGGCCGAACCTCGCCATTGCAGGCGTATTTCAGAGAACCGACCAGGAGCCCGAAACCCTCACGCTCAATACCGAGAGCTCCTACGGAGCGCTCTCGCTCAATTTTCCCTTCTTCGAAGGGGGCTTGAGAAGGGCCGAGGTCCAGGAGGCAAAGATCCGCGAGCATCAGTCCATCCTCCAGTATGAGGACCAGAAGAAGACCGTGGGCATCGAGGTGGAGACAGCCTACCTCGACCTCCTGACCCAGAAGGAAACCCTCAAATACCTCGAGGACCATGTCGCATTCGCCCGCGACAACTACCGCGGCGTGTCCCGGCAGTTCGAGATGGGGCTGGCGAGCAGCATCGACGTGATCGATGCGAACAATCTCCTGGTCTCTTCCGAGAGGCAGGTGGCCTCGGCCGTCTATTCATACCAGCTCGCCATCCTCGCTGTGGAGCAGGCGACCGGGACGCTCCTGAGGGAAGTCGGCGAAAAGGCGATCAGATAAGACTACAAAAAGGGGGAACATATCGATGGCTGGACAGAAAACGCCCGCAAGAGGCCCGAGACGATGCGGGGACAGGGCGGGAACCGGATTCATCCTCTTCATTGCTGCAGCCCTGTACCTTGCATTTCTGAGCACCGGGTGCGCGAAAAAGGAGGACACGGTCAAGGCCGAGAAGGTAAGCAACGTCAAGGTCTGGCCGGTGGAAAAGAAAACCGTCCGTCCCTCCATCGATACGATAGGGAGCTTAATGCCCAATGAAGAGGTCATCATCTCCTCGGAGGTGGATGGCATCCTTAAGGACATCCGCGTCGATGAAGGCACGCCGGTCGAGAAGGGCACCGTCCTCGCCAGGGTGGACGATACAGATTACCGCCTGGCTGTCGACACTGCCGAGGCTGTTCTCAGGCAGGCAGAGGCGAATTTTATGAACCTCACGGCCGAGAAAAAGCGGAAAGAGGCCCTCTTCAAGGAAGAGCTCGTCACCTCCCAGCAGTTCGACGACGTCTCGACCCGTCTCACTGTGGCGGCCCGTGAGCTCGACCGTGCAAAGTTCGCCCTCTCGCTTTCGAAGGACCGTCTCGGCAAATCCACGATCTCCTCGCCGATCAAAGGCATCGTCAAGGAGAGAAAGGTCACTGCCGGAGATTTCATCAGGGCGGGCATGCCCATCTTGACCATCGTCCAGATCGACCCCTTGAAGCTCTCGTTCACCATAACGGAAAAGGATGTGGGAGCCCTCAAGGTCGGACAGGACGTCGTCTTCATGGTGGACCCCTACCCGGGAAGGGAGTTCAACGGAAGCCTGAGCATCATCTACCCCAGCCTGGACGAGCGCACGAGATCGCTCAAGGCCGAAGCTCTCGTGGGCAACCCTTCGCTCGAATTGAAGCCGGGCTTCTTCGCGCGGGTGAAGGTCTATACGAGCAAGCCCAAAGAGGCCATCGTCATCCCTGCCACCTCCGTCCTCTATGAGGGGACCACGGTGCGCGTCTTTCTCGGGGACGGGAAGACCGCACGGGAGAGGCCGATCAAAATCGGGGAAAAGTACGGCGACATGATCGAAGTCACAGAGGGGCTCTTCGGCGGGGAGAGCCTGATCGTCGTGGGGCAGAACAACCTTACGGACGGGGTCAGGATCAATGTGGTCAAATAGCGCGACCGCGGTGAGGCCGGATCACGGTGTGCAATGGCCGGCTGCGTGGATGAAAGGATAATGGGTTATGTGGATCTCTGATACTTCGATCAAGAGGCCGGTCTTCGCCACCATGTTCATCCTTGCTCTGGTCGTGCTGGGAGTCGTGAGCTACTCCGAGATCGGCGTCGACCTCTTCCCCAAGGTGGATTTCCCCATCGTGAGCATAACGACGAAGCTCGTGGGCGCCAGCCCCGAGATCATGGACATCGATGTCACGGACAAGATCGAGGAGGCGGTGAACACGATCAACGGCGTGAAGACGATCTCCTCCACGAGCATCGAGAGCGGCTCGAGCATCATCGTGGAATTCGAGCTCGAGAGGGACATCGATCTCGCGGTGCAGGACGTGAGGGAGCAGATCGCCGCCATCCGTTCGAAACTCCCCGATGATATCGACGAGCCCGTCATCATGAAGGTCAACACCGACTCGAGCCCTGTCATGTGGATAGCCCTCACCGGGCAGAAATCCCAGCGGGAGCTCTCCACCTATGCCGACGAGGTGCTCAAGGAGCAGCTTCAAAGGGTCCAGGGCGTCGGCGCCCTCATGCTCGCCGGCCTCCAGAAAAGGCAGATCAGGATCTGGATCGACGCCGACAAGCTTCGCGCGTACGGAATCGCGCCGAGCGACATCGCCCTGGCACTGGGCAGGGAGAACATCGAGCTGCCCGGCGGCCGCATCGAGAGCACGACAAAGGAGTTCTCCATCAAGGTCAAGGGGAGCCTGAGAGATCTCTCCGAGTTCGATGACCTCATCGTGGCATACACCGGAGGAGCCCCGGTGAGGATCAGGG
This sequence comes from Deltaproteobacteria bacterium, assembly GCA_029547185.1. Lineage (GTDB taxonomy): Bacteria > Desulfobacterota > Desulfomonilia > UBA1062 > UBA1062 > Phosphitivorax. The sequence goes on from JAKPPU010000035.1 coordinate 55,565, forward strand.
ACATCGGGCGAGCCGAGGACGGGATGGAGGAGAGACGCTCCTACGCGAGGTTCAACGGCATTCCGTCCGTCGGGATCGGCATCCAGAAGCAGACGGGAACCAATACCGTCCAGGTCGTTGGCCGGGTCAAGGAAGAGCTCGACCGCATCCGCAAGACCCTGCCTCCGGGCATGGAGCTCAATATCGCCTTCGACCAGTCCAAGTTCATCATCGATTCCATGCACCAGGTGAGGGAGCACCTCATCCTCGGCTCCATCCTCGCCGTAGTTGCGGTCTTCGTCTTCCTGAGGAACGTCCGGACTACCCTCATCAGCGCCGTGGCCCTGCCCGTCTCGATCATCTCCACCTTCACGCTCATGAGGGCGTTCGACTTCACGTTCAACAACCTCACCATGCTCGCCTTGACCCTGTCGGTGGGCATCCTCATCGATGACGCCATCATCGTCATCGAAAACATTTACCGCCACATCGAAGAGGGCATGAAGCCCCGGGAGGCCGCCGCCTTCGCCACTTCCGAGATCGGCCTCGCGGTCATGGCCACGACGATGGCCATCGTGGTCATCTTCCTGCCCGTGGCGTTCATGAAGGGGATCATCGGCAGGTTCTTCATGCAGTTCGCCCTGACCGTCGTGTTTTCCGTGCTCGTCTCGCTCCTGGTGTCGCTGACGTTGACCCCCATGCTTTCTTCGATCTTTCTCCACTCCAGGGAAGAGGTGTCACACGGCCTGAAGAAACGGGGGCCTCTCGACCGGATGGGAGAGATCTTCGAAAGGGCATACAAGAAGGTCGAAGGCGCATACCGGCCGATCCTCGAGTTCAGCATAAACCACCGGGGGAGCGTGCTCATCGGTGCCCTGATCATCTTCTTTTTGAGCATGTACATGATCAGGTTCATGGGAAAGGAGTTCAAGCCCCAGGAAGACCAGAGCCAGTTCGTGGTGAGGATGGAAGCGCCCATCGACTACTCCCTCGAAAAAGCAGGAGAGATGTTCGCCCAGGCCGAGGCCGTTGTGAAGGCGAGGCCCGAGGCCAAGGCGGTCTTCTTTGCCCAGGGCTTGAGTCAGGGCGGCACGGGCCAGGTCAACAAGGCCGTCATGTTCACGCGCCTCTCCCCGCGGGCCGAACGGGAAAAGACCCAGCAGCAGATCATGGCCGAGCTCAGGAAGAGCCTGAACATGATCCCTGGCATGAAGACGACCATCGAGGACGTCTCCATGCTGGGAGGGGGCTTGAGGAACCTTCCCGTTCAGTATGTCATCAGCGGCGGAACGTATGACGAGCTGAGGAAGTATACCAAGCAGATCGCCGCCGAGTTTGCCGGAACACCGGGCATCGTGGATGTGGATACCTCTCTCGAGGCGGGCAAGCCCGAGCTCGCGGTATACATCGACCGGGACAAGGCCTCGGATCTGGGCCTGAGCGCAGCCTCGGTCGCAGAGGCGGTGAACCTCCTCATCAGCGGAGAGGTGGACATCACCAAGTTCAAGGACGAGGTCAAGGGCAGGAGGTACGACGTCCGCGTGCGCCTCAATCCGGAAAACAGGATGAACCCCGACGACATCGGCAGGCTCTACGTGAGGGCCGTCGACGGCAAGCTCGTGGAATTGAAGAACGTCGTCAGGATCGTGGAAGGGGGCGGACCGAGCAGCATCTCGCGCAGAGATCGACAGCGCTCGCTGTGGCTCTTCGCCAATCTCGAAGGCAAGCCCCTGGGGGCCGCGATGCAGGATCTCGACAGGATCTCCGCGAAAATCCTTCCGCCCGGATACACGACCAACTATGCGGGAGAGGCCGAGGAGATGGGCAAGTCCTTCAAGTACCTCATGTTCGCGATCATGCTCGGGATCCTCCTTGCCTACATGATCCTGGCATCCCAGTTCGAGAGCTTTCTCCATCCCATAACCGTCCTCCTCGCCATGCCTCTCTCCTTCATCGGCGCCTTCGGAGCGCTCCTCATCACGGGAAAGGCCATCAGCATCGTGAGCTTCATCGGGCTCATCCTCCTCATGGGCCTCGTGAAGAAGAACTCGATCCTCCTCGTCGACTATACGAACACGCTCCGCGAGAGGGGCCTGTCGCGGCGGGAAGCCATCCTGCAGGCCGGACCCGTCAGGCTCAGACCCATCCTGATGACCACCTTCGCCATGGTGTTCGGCATGCTCCCGGTCGCCCTGGGCATAGGTGAAGGCTCCGACGTGAGGGCTCCCATGGGCATCACGGTGATCGGAGGACTCCTTACCTCGCTCTTCCTCACACTCGCCGTGGTCCCTGCAGCCTACGACCTCTTCGACGACTGGAAGGAGCGGCTCCTGCGTTTCCTGAAACGGGGGCGCGGTGCGGACAAAAACGGCCGGGGGGATACCCGAGGGCCGGAAGAGAATGAGGTGGCACGATGAAAATGGTCTTGGTGGTCTATTCACGGGCAGCGGATTACGATGTCCTCTCGACATTCAAACAGGCCGGGATCAGAGGCTATACAAAGCTCGAGAAGGCATTCGGAGAAGGGACGGAGACTGAGCCGAAGCTCCATACGCATACCTGGCCGGGCGAAAACAATATGCTCTTCATCGCCCTCGAGGACGATTCAGCCCTGCCCGAGGTCATGGACCTGGTGCGGAGGCTCAAGAAGGAGCACCCGCGGACCGGGATGAAGGCCTTCGTCCTTCCCATGGAAGAGATCATCTAGAGAGGGAACCCTTCACGGCCCGGGATAGGTGCTGAAAACGAGCCGCTTGAGCTCGAATGAAACCTCGCGGCAGTCGGGCGAGCTGTCGTACACGGGAGGTGCAACTGCGTAATTGCGGTATGCCTCCGGGTTGTCCCCTGCCTCCCCTGCCTCGATCGCCCTGATGATATTGTAGGCCTCCCGCGCCGTTGCATAGTGCAGAAGGTAGTTCCGGCCGTCGTTGTATTCGGCTTCGAGGTAGCTCAGGATCGAATTCATGTTCGGGCCAAGCACGGCCTCGTGGTCCACGGCACCATGGGTGTGGGTCTTGACGAATACCCAGTTCGGCCTTCCCTTCACATGGATTCCCGCGCTTACCCACGAATCGACATGGCGTATGGCCATGGGCGCCATCCCTATCCTGTCTCCGACTATCCTCAAGGATGCCGCCCCGCCGCCGTTAAAGGAGGGAAAGAGCGGACCCTGAATCATCATCAGGCCGCCTTCCTGCAATCCTGCCGCCCTCACGGGCTTGCCCGTCCGGTGCGACTTTGGCCTGCCCGGCCTGCTGCGGGCATAGAATATGGAGTTTATCCTCAAGGGGTTCGATCTCCCCCGGGAAGGGAAGGTGAAATCGGCATAGCAGCCTGTCCTCTTCAGCACCGAGGTCTCATCGTCCACCCCGCAGAACCGGCCTCCCGATGAGTTGTTCAAGGCCCAGTCGCCGTGGATGAAGCCGAACCGCTTGCTCCTGTTTTCCATGCCGAATATCCCGAAGCGGGAGTAGTCGGCTATGCATTGCCTGATGGTCTTCTCGAGGTTCGCTGCCGTATCGGGCCTCGTCTTCCCATGGTGGAGATGGAGCTCGATCTCGCCATACCCTTTCTCGCACAGGGAAACCAGCTTCTTCAAGTTTCCAAGCCGATGGTAGTGCGGAGGGAAGAACCAGGTCCTCCTGGCTCTATTGCCCGAAGAATCAAGATGGGCATCCGAGAGCCTCGGAAACTCTCTCAAGAGCAGATCGACCCTTTCACACTCGACTTTGGGCGAGGCGTTCCCGGTGCCCGGCTCATAGTGATCGACGGTGCAGAAGATGATATGGACCGGCTTCGGTATCTTCCTCATCTGATCGAAGAAATGCCTCATCGACCAGTGGGAAAGCACATACGATGAGAAAAAAACCTTCCAGATGAAGCTCATCGATTACCCTCCTCCCCTCATGTACAGAGGGGGCATTCGCGCGGGTTTCGATGCTCGGTGAACAGAATGTGAAGATCGGGGTGAACAAACCTACTGAATCAGGCCTTTCTCCTTATCTGCCCAGCTTATGAGACTCCTCCTCGACCACATCCCTATGTACTCCTTCGGGATGTACTTCCCTCTCTCATAGAGCTGCTTCCTCGTCGGGGATTTGTAAACGGCATCCTGGATCGAGCTCACGGCAGGGGCAAGATAGAATATCTTTCCTCCGCTCTGGTAGACGAGATGCCTCACATAGCAGAGCTTGGGGCTGATCTTTTCGAGCTGGGGATCGATGAACCAGCTGATTCCGAATGCCCCTTTCACCTGGGGATTCATTTTCAGGATGTCCGCACATCTCAGGAGGAAGACCTTCCAGCCCTGGGCATTGAATTCCGCCATCAGGTGTGGATCGTGCGAATCCGTGTGCATGCTGTAGAGAGGATTCACCCCCTTCAGGTCAAAGATGAGGAACTTGAGGGCCTCGATGAACTGGGACCTGACATCCTTGAAAAGGAAATTGACCGGCAGGGACGAGAGGCTGATCTTCTGCACCCCGGCCGGGATCAGCCTCAGGCTGCAGACCCCGAGCTCTTTGAGGAACTTGTCGTCGGGATACATATAGAACCCTGCCGGGTTTTCGTTGTTTTCGATCTCCCTCGCGATCCGCTGGAAATTCAGCACATAAAATCCCTTGACTTCATCGGTGACCTGGAGATGATCCAGCTTGTCGAGGGCCTTTCCCATGAGATCGAGCAGGAGGCATTTGTTGTAGAGCTCCAGGACGTGGCCATTGCTGTTCATCAGTACGGCGTCACACAGCTGCTTTACCTCGGGACTGACATACGCATAGTTGGCCAGCCTCGGATATCGGGCAATAAGCCCGGAATATCTCTCCAAAGGAAAATCATTGAGAAGCTTCGGGCTTGCAGATTGAATCTGCCTCTCTATCTTCGTTTTTAAGGTACGGATTGTTTCTCTGTTCATTCGGCTATAACCTCACAGTCATTTTTAAAGAAGGGCAGGAGCCACCTAGATAGATAGGTATTGGCTTCACCCCTTGAATCAATACCGTCAGCGCCTTGAACAGCGTTGCCTTTGCGCGGCCCGTACAGCCGGTCAAAAGCCATGTTGCCCTGGGATTCGCTGCCATTGATTTATGCCACGCAGTCCCTACTATAAGGACCAGACCACAGGGCCGGTACATCATTGGAGAAATAGAGAAAGGAGGGTGGAAGCCATGTTCGAACCGAAAAAGATACTCGTTCCGACCGACTTTTCGGAACACTCGGATAAGGCTTTACGAGAGGCGGTCGGCATCGCGGAGAAATACAACTCGAAGATCTATCTCCTGCACGTAATCGACAAGGGTGTCCAGCAGTGCGTCGCCGACTACTGTCTGTCGCAGGAGGTGATGGAAGAGCTGACTCATGAAAGCATCACCAAATCCAGGGAGATGATGGCGGACGAGGTATCGAAGGTCGCAAAGAATGCACCTGTTGAAATCGAGTTCGACATCAAGAAGGGCGTTCCCTACGATGAGATCCTCAAAGAGCAGGATGAAAAGGGAATCGATCTCATCGTCATCGCGTCCCACGGCAGGACAGGCCTCATAGGCCATATGCTCGGGAACGTCGCGGACAGGGTGACCGAAAAGGCGAGATCAGAGGTCCTGCTTGTCAGGGCCTGAAGCGGTGAAAAGCTTTACACCTGCGGCACAGCCCCCGGGCCGCAGGTGCCGCAAGACCTCATCTGCTCCATGGGTTTGCAGGTGAATGAAACCGCACCCTGTAAGAGAAGGCAGGCATCGGGCACTCTATGGCCAGACCTGCCCAGTTGAGCCCGGCCCCGACCTCCCTGCCGCAGAAGACGGCATATCGATCAGCAGCCTCCCCCTCTCCGGGGGAGAGGGAGAGTCCGATGCCAAGTGAAGGGCTCTCGAATACCGCATCGAACGTGGTTTCATCCCAGGCGGGAATCCTTGAACCTTCACAGAGACGCTCCCCCATCCTGAGACGGGTAAACCTCCTCCCGTCGCATTCATTGAGAACGATAAGCCTTCCCCTGCCCTCGAGGGATGCGGCATCGATGGAGACGCGTACCCCTCCGTCGCATGCTTCGTACCTCGAGAGGCAGCGTCCCCTGTCCTCCTCTGTTGCCATTTCGCTCCTGATCCGCAGGAGCGGGAAAACCGCCTCGCGCAGCCCGAGCAGGCCATGCTGGAGGCGAGCCCTCTTCATGTACTGCTCCACAACGTGCTCGGCCATCCAACCGAACCATTCCGGAATCCTGCTCTTTCCCAGATACCATACAATCACCCTGTCCATCCGGAAGGTCTTTTCGATGACCGAAGGGCCTGCTTTCCGGGCCGATGAGAGCGAAGGGAAAAATGTCCGGGCTTTCGTCTTCAACACCGGAAGGCCCACCCCTGCCGACTCTCCTGCACAGGCTACACCCCTGAAAGCCGGGAACATGCCCTTGCCCATGCCGGAAGTCTTGCCCTCGTGACGGCAGGGATCATGGAGCAGGGAAAGCTCCGGTGATATCCTGATCTCGAGCCTGTTTCTCATGGGGAGCTCCGGCTCGTTATGCCCGGTTTCTTTCCGGCGGTGAAGAGCGCATAGGTCTCTTCGATTCTCTTGTGCAGGTATTCCTGGTCGAAGTCCGATTCATAAACGAGCCTGTTCTCGCTCTCGTATCTCCAGTCCGCGTCGGCCTGAAGGCCCGATATCCTCTTCGCGAGCTCCGTGTCGGGGAGAGGAAACGGTATGGTAAACGAAATCTCATCCAGGGGAAGCGTCAGTGACCACCGGAGCGTGGTTTCGATGGTTTCGCGGCTCTCTCCGGGATAGCCCACCATGAAGAAGCCCGCCGTCTCGATGCCGCACCGGGAGAAGAGATCCAGGGTGCGCTCGGCAGACTCGACCGTCGTGTTCTTGTTCATGAGCTTGAGAACGTCGTTGCTTCCCGATTCCAGGCCGAAGAAAACCTTCTTGCACCCCGCTTCCCTCATGAGCGCTGCGTCTTCGGGAGTTATGCCGTCGGAGCGGGAAAGGCAGGTCCACCTCATTCCGGGATTCTCCCGGATCATCCTCCGGCAGAAAGCCCGGACGTGGCCTGGGTCGAGGGTGAAGCAGTCGTCCCCGATCCACAGCCCGTCATACCCGAAGGACCTGATGCTGCGTATCTCCTCCATGATGCGGTCCATGCTCCGTCTGCGGAAGTACCTGCCGAAGATGGGCTTCGAGCAGAACTCACATGTGTGAGGACATCCGTAGGTGGTCATGATGCAGGCAGGCGAGAATCCCTCCCGGTCCTCCCAGGCCTTCTGGTAGCGGGAATGGGGGAAGTCGCTGCGGTCCGGGATGGGCAGGCTGTCCATGCCTTCTTCATCGATCGCCTGCGCAGGTGTCCGGAGGAGCATCCCGCTGCCGGGATCGACGGCATGGAGCCCGGGATAACGGTGGTGACGCCGGAGAACTTCCCTTAAGGACGCGGACGCGAGACAGTCGCTGCAGAACAGGGGAAAGGACCGGGCAGCCTCGCCCCTGAATACGATGTCGAAATCCCGGTCGAAGCTCTCCGGCCTCACCGTGGGAAGGGGACCTCCGCAGACGAGGACGGCATCAGGGATGTCCTGCCTGATCTTCCGCGCGAGCATGAGGGCGTTCCCGACCATGGTGAGCATGATGTAGATGCCTATGATCCTCGGCTGACGGATCACCAGGTCGGGGATGCACCCGTCGATCTCCTCAAAGGTCAGGTCCCTGACGATGACATCCATGCCGGCCTGCCGCAGGACCGCACTCAGGTGGGCGATCCCCAGCGGATGAAAGGGCATCGTATGCCTGGAATGCTGGTATGTATGGGGATAGAGGAGCGCGATATCCGACATCTTCCTTTGGATTTATTATAGGAGAGCGCGGGGGCCGAATCAAACGGCCGGCTTTTCTTGATTTCCCCAAACGATCTCGTATCTATATCATTGTAAAAAGTGAGCTCTCATGGCCTTGACAGTCCCATGTCCCGTGTATGTGTTGCATAAGCCTTCTATGTGTATTGTTTGACCTTAACATTTGACGGAATGATCTGTGGGATGAGTTCAAGGATTATGAGGCTTCAGGACGAGAAAGGAGTAAGGATGAATATTTACATAGGCAATTTGTCCCGTGATGTCACCGAAGATGATCTGCGCCATGCCTTTGAGGCCTTTGGTGAGGTCTCATCTTCGAATGTGATCAAAGACAGATTCAGTGGCGAATCCAAAGGGTTTGGATTCGTGGAAATGCCTTCCAAGGAAGAAGCCCAGAACGCCATTCAGTCCCTTAACGGAAAGGAGATGAAGGGCAGGAATCTTACCGTGAACGAGGCCAGGCCCCGTACTGAAGGCCACCGGGGCGGCGGAAGACCCGGTGGTGGAAGGCCCGGCGGCGGCGGAAGGCCGGGCGGCGGTCGTCGCTATTAGGAAGCAGCCGTCTATGGAATGCAGTATTCACCTGGCAATGCATTCCGCCTGCAGCAGCTGCAAAGCAAACGGCCGGTCTCATGCTCGAAGAAGACGTGCCGGCCTTTACAAACCCGCTCCTGTCCCGGAGGAAAGACAGGCTTCATAATGTCCCTATCCCCTTAATCACTTACTTCCGTTCATGAGACAACCTCATCTTCAGTCTCCTTGTCCTTCCGGCTTACTCTCCAAGGAGGGGTCTATCCCTCTGGCCGCCGGGGATGCCCCCATCTTCCGGCAGGGGATGGGTGCACGTACACATCCGGAGTAAGCTTCGACAATTTCCTCCTGCCCGATCTGTTTGATTAATCTGAAAAAATATTCTATGAGAAGCCTCACAGGCTTATACTCGTGAAGACAAGGGCATGCCCATAGTGAAGAAGCTCATCCTCTATCCGCTCCTCGCTGCGATCGTCGTACTCGTTGCCGATATATCGATCTGTTTCGTATACCCGGATGTCTCCTCTCTCAGGAAGGAACATTTCACGAAGACCTCCTTCATGGAATACCGGGAAAAGGAGTGGGCGAAAAACGGGGAGAAGAAGAAAATCGTCCACAAATGGGTGCCTTTGAGAAAGGTTTCCCCATATCTCGTCAAGGCGGTGATCATCGCCGAGGACGACAAGTTCTGGAGGCACGAGGGATTCGACTTCAAGGCCATGGAAAGGGCATTGCAGAAAGATCTCAAGAAGAGGAAGTTCAAGGCGGGAGGCTCCACCATAACCCAGCAGCTGGCGAAGAACCTCTATCTCACCCCGTCGAAGAACCCGGTGCGGAAGATAAAGGAGGCCATTTACACCTGGAGGCTCGAAAAGGAGCTTTCAAAGAGGCGGATCATAGAGCTCTACGTCAATGCGGCGGAATGGGGAGACGGCATATTCGGCATCCAGGCCGCGGCACGGCATTACTACGGCAGGAGCGCCTCTGCCCTCAGCGCGGAGCAGGCGGCAAGGCTCGCAAGCGTTCTTCCCAACCCCAGACGGTTCGATCCTACCGGAAAGATGAAGTACGTCCTGAACCGGTCGAAGAGGATCTACCGCATCATGGTCCTGAGAGGGATCGTGATACCGGAATACGAGGAGGTCATGACGACGCCTGACGAGCCGGAGCAGGTGCAGACGGATGCATCTGCGGGAGGCCTGGCCGGTGAAGCGGACACCTCCGGGGTGAATGCACCTTCGGAGGAGGCTTCAAACGCTTCTCTCACCGATACCTCAGGGCTTTCTCCGGCCGAGGAACAGGAAGATCGGGAGAATGTAGCACCGGACCCGACCTCGCAGGAGGATGTTCCTCTTTCACCTCAACAGTAGACGGGGACGGCTCGAGGCCGCGTATTCCCTCTTCAGCATTGAAGCCGATTGCGATTCAGGCCCCTCGCCTTTTTCCCTCCCTGCCCCGGGGAGAGGTGACGGGACGTTCGAGAGAACAGCCCGTGCCCATAACCCCCTTCTCCCATGCGCCTGCCGCCACTATATACCACTATAGCACATTGCATCCGCGACATACGAGGAAGCCCTGAGCGGCTGGAGAAAAGGCTTGGGCCGAAGAGGTGGAGACATGGCCGGCCACAAGGAAATCCCTTTCTGGAGCGAGAGCGCAAAGGAGCTCCTTGCATCCCTGCACAGCACCGGGAAGGGCCTTCCGAGCGAGGAAGCGGCCGAGCGCCTCAAGAAGTACGGACCGAACACCGTCAGAAGGGAGCAGAAAAGAGGCAATCTCTCCATTTTCATATCCCAGCTCTCGAATGCCATCATCATCATTCTTCTCTTCGCGACCGCCATCTCCTTTTTCCTTGGCGACAGAACCGACGCCCTCATCATCCTCGCAATCATCATGATCAGCGCCGTCCTGGGATTCATCCAGGAGCGGGGAGCCGACAATGCTATGGAGAAGCTCCTCGCCATTGTCCGTGTCCGCACGACCCTGCTCCGGGACGGGTCGGCCGGGGATATCGACATAACCGAGGCCGTGCCGGGAGACATCGTCATCCTGAGGGCGGGCGATGTGATTCCGGGCGACTGCGTGATCCTCGAGTCCAACGATCTCCATGCCGACGAGTCGCTCCTCACCGGCGAGAGCTTCCCGGCAGAGAAATCACCGGGGGCCGTCCCTCCCGATACGCCCATCAGCAGGAGGAAGAATGTCCTGTGGATGGGAACGCATGTTGTTGCCGGAGGCGGGAAGGCGGTCGTTGTCAGGACCGGCCGTAACACCGAGTTCGGCAGGATTTCCGAGAGGATCAGGCTCAAGCCTTCGGAAACGGAATTCGAGCACGGCATACGGCATTTCGGGTACCTCCTCATGGAGGTCACCTTCACCATGCTCCTGGTGATCTTTGCCTTCAACGTATACCTGAACAGGCCGGTGCTGGATTCCTTCCTCTTCTCCCTGGCCCTGGCCGTGGGCCTCACCCCCCAGCTCCTTCCCGCCATCATCACCATCAACCTCGCCCGGGGCGCCAAGAGGATGGCCGAGCACAAGGTGATCGTGAAGCGCCTGCCCTCCATCGAGAACTTCGGGAGTATGGACATCCTGTGCTCGGACAAGACCGGCACCATTACCGAAGGAAAGATCCGGCTCAAGTCCGCCCTTGACCTGAACGGCTCTCCGAGCGAGAAGGTGCTGTTCTCTGCATACCTGAACTCGTGCTTTCAGACAAACTATGCAAACCCCATCGACAAGGCCCTTCAAGAGGCGAAAACCTTCGATCTTTCCGGCTGGCACAAGCTCGACGAGGTGCCGTACGATTTCACCCGCAGGCGCCTGAGCGTCCTCGTCTCTCACGACGGATCACATACCCTGATAACGAAAGGGGCACTCATGCACGTGGTCGATGTATGTACGAAGGCAGAGCTGCCTTCCGGAGAGACCGTCGATATCGACGATGCCGAGGGGAAGATCCTCAAGCTGGGCAATGATCTCAATGACCGGGGCTACCGGACCCTGGGGGTTGCATGCCGCACCATGGGAGAGAGCGCCACTGTGGGCGTGAATGACGAGAGGGAGATGGTCTTTCTCGGGATCATCGCCCTTTACGATCCTCCCAGGGAGGGGGTATCCGAAATCTTCACCAAGCTCGAAGATCTCGGCATCACCCTGAAGGTCGTCACCGGAGACAGCCGCAGGGTGGCGTCCGCGATCTACCGGGAGCTGGGGCTCCCCGAACCCGTGATCGTGACGGGAGATGATCTCCACAAGCTGAGTGATGGGGCGCTTCTCTCGAGGATACCGCGGGCGGACGTGTTCGCCGAGGTGGAGCCGAACCAGAAGGAGCAGATCATCCGCATCCTCAGGAAGTCGGGGAATGTCGTAGGATACCTGGGGGACGGCATCAACGACGCCCCTGCCCTGCATGCCGCCGATGTGGGGATCTCGGTGGATACGGCGGCCGACGCAGCCAAAGGCTCCGCCGAGATCGTTCTCCTCGACAAGGACCTCGAAGTCCTTGTCAGCGGCGTGAGAGAGGGCCGCAAGACCTTCACGAATACCCTCAAATATGTCTTCATGGCGACGAGCGCGAACTCCGGGAACATGTTCTCCATGGCGGGCGCCTCTCTCTTCCTGCCCTTTCTGCCCCTTCTCCCCAAGCAGATCCTGCTCCTGAACATCCTCACCGACCTCCCCGAGATGGCCATCGCCACAGACCGGGTGGACGACGTCATGATCCGGAAGCCTCACCGGTGGGACATCAGGTTCATCCGATCGTTCATGCTCGTCTTCGGGCCCTTGAGCTCGGTCTTCGATCTGCTCACCTTCGTCGTCCTGCTGCTGTTTCTCCATGCAGATCCTGTGCTGTTCAGGTCGGGCTGGTTCATGGAGTCCCTGGTCTCCGCACCGCTCATCGTGCTCGTGGTGAGGACGAGAAATACCTTCTTCAGGAGCAGGCCGAGCAGACAGCTCCTGGCGACGACACTGGCGGTCGTGATTGCGGCCGTCATCATACCCTACAGTCCGATCGCATCCCTGATGGGATTCGAGCCCGTTCCTTTCAGGTTCATCCTCTGGATGCTCCTCATCATCGCCTTGTACGTAGCTTCTGCCGAGGTTGCAAAGAAGATTTTCTACCGGTATGCGAAGTTTTAGTGAACTCGTTCGGGGGAGAGGAGTCAGGGATGGCCCTTCCTTCACCGGGGACCGTTTTTTGATACATCCACAAGCTGCGTCTTCGGCCGATCCCGTAAACTCGCCTCCCCTTTGGGGAAGCTCAAACAGTACGGGATCAAGAGGCCTTAAGCCTCCGCTTGGGATGTATTAGCAAAAAACGATCAACGGTTCATCCAGGGCCATCCCTGACTCCTTTGGGCATACTCTGCAAAGCGTGATAAGGGAGTCGGATGAGATACTTTTGCCTTTCTCAATACCCGAAGACTTTCTGAACGGTGCTGCCGACGCCCTTTACGACTCCTGTGGCTGTCTCTACGCCCTTTTCTCCCATGGTCCCGGCTCCCTCGACAACACCGCCTATTCCGGTCTTGAGGGTTTCGGCCATGGAGAGGGCCAGCCTCCTGCTCAGGGTTTCGTTGAGGGAGAAGCGGGGATTGCCGATGTCTCCCTCGAGGACGAAACTCAGGGTGATCCTGTCCCCTTTGCTCTTGAGCATCGACAGGACCGCACTTCGAGGCATTCCCATGAAGGTGCCCCACAGCCCCTTCCCCGGAGCGAGCCTCAAAGAGGAGATCGTGGCTTTCCCCGGCGCCTTCAGCCGGTTGCCGCGTATCTCCGATTGCAGATCCAGGTCGAGGGTCCCTTTCTGGATCTGTGCATCCCCTGCCCTCGTGATGTAGGGCTGGAACGTCGTGAGGTCCACCGACCGCATGGTCGCCTTCACGGAAGAGTCCTTCGTGGCGATCTCCACCCATCCGGTGAGGCCGGCACACCCTTCCCCGTGCGTGCCCTTGACCACGCTGCTGATCTCGAACCTGCTCCTGCCCGAGAGGCCGGGCGTATCGACATCTTGTATCGTTGCCTGAATCTGCTCGAGCCGGATCTTCCGGCGTGAGCCGGGGATCGTCTCATCGAAGAACTCTATCACCCCGCCGCTCAGGGTAATGCGCCCGATCGAGACCCTCCTGCGCGGAGCATTCTCCGGGCCCTTCTTTCCCTTTTCCGCGAGGAGGCTCGGGACCGCGAGGAGCTTCCCGTCTTTTGTCCGGAGCATCGAGAGGTAGGGCTTTTCGATCGTGATGGAGCGTATCCGGTACTGCCCGGAGAGAAGGCTCCGGATGCCGGGGACCACCGTTACGTGCTCTGCCCGGAGCGTATCCCCTGCAGGCCATCCATTCGATCCCCTGATCTTGAGTCCCTCGATGTGGACGCCGGAGCGGTCGGCACGGATGCTCCGGATCTCGCTGTCAGGGCCGAGGGCCTCCACCACCCTTTCCTTGAGCGCCGCGACCGCGAGCCGGAAGCCCGCGTAACCGCCCGCGACGAGGATCACGGGAATCAGCAGGATGATGAGCCGGAGCCTTTTACCGCTTGCTGCAGACATCGGAGCGAACCCTCACGCAATCGATGACATATCGAATACGGCATAGCATCGGGGAGAAGCATGCAGACGAGGATGCGGGAATTTCTCCCGCACCCCTCCAGACCTTCGCTCATTTCCCCGCAGGATGTCCCATGCCGGGCATCATTCCCTGGGGCATCATGGGCATGTCGAACTTCTTCGGCGTCTCCGTGATGAGGCTCTTGGCCCCGGTTCCGGCACCGATAAGGACCATCTCGAAATCCCTTGTCTTGGATTTGACCAGCCCGTAGGGAGGGACCTTTTCGCTCACCCAGGCATCCACGGTATCCGATCCTTCCAGATACTGCATGTGCCGTGCGCTGAAGGTGCCTGCCGGGACCGTTATCGTTTCGATGCCCCTGTCGATGACCTTGCCGGCAGGCTTCTGCGGCTTGGCAGGCTGACGGCCCATGCCCATGGCGGCAAGCGGCATTTCCATGGCCTGCTCGCTGCCGGACTTCACGATCATCTTTTTCAGGTTCTGCCGGTCATTCGGATTGCCCGACACGAGCATTTTCGTGACCATCCGCTCCTCGACCTGCATGACGGTCTCGTACCAGTAGCCCGATCCTTCCTTTCCCACGATCGAGATCTTCATCTTCATGGGAGCTTCGCCCCGGCTCTTTATCTGATACTCGGCCCAGCTGCCGACCACAGGCTTGAAGTCGCCGTAGAATTTCGGTCCCTGCTGGCCGCGTCCGCCGAGCTGGGCGTACGCCCCTGAGACCATGATGAAAATGAACATGACAGCGATTGCCAGAAGCTTTTTCATGGTACCCCCTCTTTTCTCGGGTTGATAGTGCAGCTTCGAAATAATCAGCCGGCCTCTCACCGGCTACTGCCCGGGAGCATTATCCTCACGGCACCGTGGGCACGCAAGCTTTTTCGTCAGAATCGAAAAAGCCGTCACCATCCTGAAAAGACATATAGGCGCCGTCACAACTGTGTTGAACAACTTGAGGCATAATGGGATGACTGGGGTGAAAATGTGAATGACGGGAACACGGCTCAAGACCAATGCCGACAAGTCACTCGTCCGGCGAGACGATCCGGATGGTATCTCCGTCTCTCACCTCTCCTCCTGAGACGACCCGCGCGAAGATTCCCTCCCGGGGCATGACGCAATCGCCGACCGCCTTGAATATGGCGCACCTGTCATGACAGATCTTTCCTATCTGGGTGAGCTCGAGGAGAACGCTCTCCCCCACCTTGAACCGTGTGCCCAGAGGCAGCTCATGGAGGACAAGGCCTTCTGTCGTAATGTTCTCGGCAAAGTCACCGGGACCGACCTCTATCCCGAGCGCCTGAATCTTGTCGATGCTCTCCTGCGCAAGCAGGCTCACCTGCCTGATCTCCATGCCGGCGTGGGCATCTCCTTCCATCCCGTAGTCTTCCTTCAGGGTGCACAGGCCCACACCGTGCTTCTTCTGTCCCTTCCGGGAGCTTGTGTTGACGGAAAGAATCTTCCCGGTATCCCCATGCCTCCTTCTTACTTCCTGCTTCATAGTCTCGCTTTTCCTTCACTGATGCAGTATACCCGGATACAGCCTTTCCCGGTCGGTCCGGCAAAGGGCTTTTGTCGTTTGCACGTCCGGTTTGAATCAATATACATTGACAACGGATGCTCCGCAATATAATTACTACCATTCTAATAGTCTTTATAGGTTTTATAGCCCGACCGCGATTTGATCATCCGGCGGGATAGACAGACCCGGGCAGCAATACCGGAGGGTGTCAATCGGAAGAGGAACAGGGATGCACAAAAAGGCCATTGCCCTCCTCTCAGGGGGGTTGGACAGCTCTTTGGCGGTAAAACTCATGATCGACCAGGGGATTGAGGTCGTCGCCATTAACTTCATGAGCCCTTTCTGCAACTGCACGCCGAAGAAATCCGGGTGCAGGCACCAGGCTCAGCTCATCGCGCACGAGCTGGGCATCGAGATCCATGCAATCCCCAAGGGCATGGATTATCTGGCCATGGTCAAAAGGCCCCCCCACGGCTACGGTAGGGGGATGAATCCGTGCATCGACTGCAGGATTTACATGCTGAGGAAGGCAAGGGAGCGGATGGATTCGCTTGGGGCCTCTTTCGTCGTGACAGGAGAGGTCCTCGGCCAGAGGCCCATGTCGCAGCACAGGCAGGCGATCAGGATCATCGAGAAAAAGAGCGGCCTGACAGGGCTCATCCTGAGGCCCCTCTCAGCAGGCCTTTTCGAGCCGAGCATCCCGGAGCAGGAAGGCATCGTGGACCGGGAGAAGCTTCTCTCGATCTCGGGCAGGTCGCGCAAACCTCAGATCGAGCTGGCTGAAGAGCTCGGAATAAAGGATTATCCCTGTCCCGCAGGAGGCTGCCTCCTCACCGATCCGGTCATCGCATCCAGGCTTCGCGACCTCTTCACCTATCAGCCGGATTTCGACATGACCGATATCCACCTCCTGAAAGTGGGAAGACATTTCCGGATCGATGCGAAGCTCAAGGTCGTGCTCGGCAGGAACAAGGCAGAGAACGAGAAGGTCACGTCTCTCGTCAAGCCGGGATATGCGATCATCCAGCCGGCGGACTTCCGCGGCCCTGCGGCCCTCGTCACAGGCATTCCCGACAGGGATCAGGAGCGCCTCATCGGGGAGATCGTCG
Source organism: Deltaproteobacteria bacterium (assembly GCA_029547185.1). GTDB lineage: Bacteria > Desulfobacterota > Desulfomonilia > UBA1062 > UBA1062 > Phosphitivorax. The sequence continues at coordinate 72,114 of JAKPPU010000035.1, forward strand.
CCAGGTATTCTGCAGACGCACACGACCGTTACGTCCTGCGCAAGCAGATCGTCAACAGGAAGACATCGTCGTTCTCAGTGGCGGGCAAGATTCAACCGGAGACCCTCGAAGCCTTTCAGATCGGGCACGGCACCTGCTGGGAAGGAAAAGAAGAGCATGAAAAAAGGATCTTCGATGAACACATCCATTGATCTGCAAGGACTGAGGAGGAAGAAGCGGGTAATGGTGGGATTGAGCGGCGGGGTCGACTCTGCCGTGGCTGCATACCTCCTGAAGGACCAGGGATTCGACGTTACAGGCGTCACCATGTGCCTCGGCGTGGAGGCCAAGGAGACCGGCAAGGTCCGCTGCTGCGGGCCCCGGGAGATCGAGGATGCCAGGCTCGTCTGCCTCGCCCTCGGGATCAAGCACTATGTCCTCGATTTCGCTCCGGAGCTCAAGGATCGCGTGATAGAGCCTTTCATCCGGGAATACGGCATGGGCAGGACCCCGAACCCGTGCGTCGAGTGCAACAGGCACATAAAGTTCGGCTCTCTCCTCGGGAAAGCGCTTTCGATGGGGTTCGATTTCCTCGCCACCGGCCACTATGCAGGCATCGATCGAACGAACGGGGATTGCCGCCTGGTGACGCCGAAGGATGCCCGGAAGGACCAGACCTATTTCCTTTCCGGCATATCGAGAGATTCCCTCGGGCACGTGCTCTTTCCCCTGGCGGATCTGACAAAGGACCAGGTCCGGGAGATCGCGGCAAGGGAAGGCCTTCCGGTCTCATCGAAAAAAGAGAGCCAGGATATCTGCTTCATCCCGGAAGGCGATACCGGGAATTTCCTCAAGCAGAACGTTTCGGCGCCCCCCGGGGACGTCATCGACGGAAAAGGAAACCTCATGGGCCGGCACCGGGGCATTGCCTACTACACCATCGGACAGCGTGCCCGGATGAGCATGAACTGGGGCAAGCCCTATTACGTGATCGCGAAAGACATCCCCGGCAACAGGATCGTGATCGGGGAGAGAGACCAGCTCCTTTCACGAGGGCTTACCGCCGATTCAGTGAACCTCCTCGCCGATGACATTCCGGGAAGAGCCCATGCGAAGATCCGCTATGCCCACGCTCCTGCAGCGTGCACCGTAACGTTCCGTGAAGGAGAAATGACCGTCTTGTTCGACGAGCCGCAGGAGGCCGTCACTCCCGGACAGACCGTGGCCCTGTACGATGCAGGCGCTGTCCTGGGTTCAGGCATTATCAAAGAGGCGATCAGGTAACATGCATCACCTTGAAAAGCTTACAAATCTCAAGCGCCTCATCGAATCGTTTCAGAGCCTCGCTGTAGCCTTTTCCGGCGGGGTGGACAGCACGCTCCTCCTCGCAGTCGCCCATGAGGTCCTGGGGAAAGACTGCCTCGCCGTCATAGCGACCTCGTCCACCTATCCCAGGAGGGAATATGAAGATGCGCTCCAGTGGATTCAATGCCGGGGAATACGGTACATCTCTCTTCGCTCCGAGGAGCTCGACATTCCGGGGTTTTCGAGCAATCCGCCGGACCGGTGCTACTACTGCAAAAGGGAGCTCTTTTCCAGGATCCGGGATGAGGCCGGGCGCTTCGGCATCTCCATTATCGCAGACGGGACGAACTTCGACGATACGGGCGATTTCCGGCCCGGCATGAGGGCTGCGCGGGAGCTCGGCGTGAGGAGCCCCCTCATGGAATGCGGCCTCACCAAGGACGACATCAGGCTCACATCCCGAGAGGTCTACGGCCTGCCGACAGCGGACAAGCAGCCCATGGCCTGCATGGCATCGCGCATCCCCTACGGCGATGCCATTACCGCCGGGAAGCTGGGTCAGATCGAGGCCATCGAGGATTTTCTCGCCAGGAAGGGCTTCAGGGTATTCAGGGCGCGGCATCACGGAAACCTTCTCAGGCTCGAGCTCGGAAAAGACGAGATGAGCCGGATCCTGCAGGAAGGCATGGCATCCGAGATCGTCGAGGCAGCCAAAAGGGCGGGCTTCATCTACGTGACGATGGATCTGCAGGGATTCCGGTCCGGCAGCATGAACGAAGCTCTTCCACGGGGAAAAGACCGTGCGTCTTGACGAGGTGCTCCGCACGTGCGGGCAGACCGGCATGCTCACCCGGGAGGAGATCCTGTTCCTCCTAAGCCGCAGCGGCAATGACGAGCTGTACTCGATACTCTCCTGTGCAGACGAAGAATCATTTGTCAGTTTATTTGGAATCATCAACCCGGATTGATCATGATGATTTTCTTTTTATCTGTTGAAGACCTTTAGCTCACTCTCCTGCCCTGTGTAGACAACACGAGTGTTTCACTCGTCTTAAGGGGCAAAGGCAGAGCATAAGATAACGCCATCAAGAGGAGGGTGAAATGAAAAGACTGATGCTCACACTGGCTGTTTTCATAATTGTATTTCCCATGACTGCGGCAATGGCACACGGTCCACGGCATGAAAGAGGCTGGCACCAGGGGGACAGATATTCCGGCGATAATTACGCTGCTGTCAAAATCGGCGCGTTCATGCCGGACGGCGCTTCCGATTTTCTCGACAACGGCTTTGCTGCCGGGGCTGCTCTCGGTCATAAGCTTGGCAGGAACTTTGCCCTTGAGTTTGGGCTGGATTATATCTCCACCGATTTTCATCACGACTATAGCTATGATGAGTATGGGTATGAGGATGCTTACCTCACCACGTTCGGCATACCTGTCACCGCCAAGTTCATCGTTCCCCTTTCGGATCAGGTGGAGCTCTATGCAGGCGCAGGGGTCGGCGTATATTTTACCGGCATCGATTTCGACAACGAGTACTATGACGGATATTACTACGAGCACGACCGCATTGACGACACCGGTTTCGGTTTCCACACCCTCATCGGCGCAGACATCAAGATGAGCTCCAACACAGCCTTCACGATGGAACTGAAGTACACGGAGATCGACCACGATTTCAATGAGTATTATGACAAAGATTTTGAAATCGGCGGAACCACGGCATCTGCCGGGATCAAGTTCCTGTTTTAAGCAGAAGCCGGCATGCCGGATGAATGGTCTTCCTGTGGCGCGCATTAACCGCGCCCTGTCCTGACATCGGGAGAAAAAGGCTCGGGTGGGATCAGACTCTGTATTTTTTAAGATTGAGAATCACGCCCCGGAATGTCAGCTTTTCATATAAAGGATTTCCTTTATAGATATTTCCAGCAGATCATCAGTCTTTGAGCTGATGTAAGAAGGGCGACTGATTACAGAAAGCATAAGTTTGGTTTGAACGTTAATCTTTCATGGCACCTGCCCGCCACTGATCAGGTGTAGTAGATACGACTTGCAGACCATAAGATTTTAGAAACGTATGAGAAATCAAACCTATGCTGACAGCAATGATATAAAAGTATTGCGTTCTCGTTGTTGTGCTTTTGCAGTGAATGGGTTCCCTGTCCTCTCTTCCATGAACCCTATGCATCTCTCGAACTCATTCTGGACATAGTGCTCAACTCTCCTGATATCCACTCAATCCCCCACAACCTTGAAGTCGTGCTTGTTCATCCCAGATATAATAAGGGAATGATCCGCCTGTCGCAATCCTCAGGAAGAAATTCCAGGCCTCACCCTTGCGCCTTCAGTGATATTTGGAAAACATATTTCAGCTGGTCCTCCCGGGAGCTCGCACTAATGAGCTTGGTCTGGTCGGCTTCGGTGATCCATACCAGAAGCTGTCGTATTATGTCACCGTCATTTGCTCTAAGGCTTCCAGTGGGCATGTAATGGAGATCCCTCATAATATGTGAAATTGCACATCATACAATTCCTTTACTCAGTGGCGCACAGTAGGGTCCTTCAGGAATCACAGCGAAGGAACACCCCTTCCTGGCTAGTTCATCAACAACTTTTTGCAACTGTCCGGCAATTCTATCCGAGCCAGCCTCAAGAATGTTTACTCCTAGAAATGAGCTGTAGGCGTGAACAATTCCATGGGTAAAAAAATGGATTTTATCAAGCCCGGTTTTCTCATAGATTCTGGCCTGCATCTGTATCTGCCACTGATCTTTTACGATGCCGCTTGACTCTCTGATGTCACTGATAAAGAGGGAAAAATCGTTGCTGTACTTGCGAAGCATATTCTCATATATCTGTGAGCCGACACCTTCCACGCATCCTCCTGCGGCAATGATCATCCCGCCTTTCCTTACACAGGGGAGAGCTGTAACAAGGGCTTTAACGCATTGATAAAAAGTGGCGTCCAGGGGATAACCCCCACAACCGGTAACCACGACATCCGCCTCTGTTTCAACCACTTGACAGGCATTCTCTTTTACATAATTGCATGCTCTGGTGTGTGTCTCGAAGAGATCCCCGCCAAAGGCCTTTACGATTCGTCTTTCATGGTTTGATACGAGTTGGATGCTGAAATCAACACCGGCAAGTCTGGCCACAGACAGAGCCTCTTCATTGCATGGGTTCCCTTCTAGCAGTGCAGTGCCGGCCTTTGGGTGGGAGAGAAACTCATACCCATGAAAGTGCTCAATGGTCTGAAGGGATGAGAGCCCGGGGCAGAGCGTTTTGCGCCCGCCTGAAAAACCTGCCATAAAATGAGGCTCAACAAGCCCGATGACTATTTTATAATCAGCCTCTGAAAAAACTCTGTTCAGCTTGACCGGAACCCCGGAATAGCTTGTACCGGAAAGGCTGACCATGTCGCCTTCAGCATCATGATCCAGAATTTTATATCTACCGGCAACCTCCTTGCCGAACATGATGTCTCTCTCTTCTGCTGTACTGGGCCTGTGCATGCCAGTGGCTATCAGAATGGTAATGCTGCTTCGATCTATTCCCGTCGCCTCGATGTCATCGAGCAGGGCCGGCAGAAACATCCGGTATGGTATCGGCCTCGTGATGTCAGATACCGCGATTACAACACTGCTGCGCTGTCTCTTTTTTATCGAGTCAACAAGTCTATCAGAGCAGATCGGTTTTCTGACCGCCTCCAGGACAAGTTCCGATTCAGCCACAGCGGGATTATCGTAAGATGAAAGATAGATCCGGCTTGTGTCAGGAAAGTCAATGGTGAGGAGCGTATCGTGATATCGTATTTCCGCCTTCATCCGACACTCCCCTAGGGAATCATTCCCGCTGAAAAGGCCAGCATGAATTGGGCAGCATAGTACATTGGCAAACCTGCATAACGGTTGAATATGCTTTTCTTCACGAACCTGTGTCTTGCCACAAACAGGTCTGAAGCATAGAAGAAGACCGATCCCACTATTACCAGTGCCCGGGCTTGAAAGGAGAAGTCTTGGCGTGCCGCAAGAGATGCCGCTCCCACAACCATAATGGATATGATTGCAATATAGGCTATAACCGGGCCCATCATCGAACCGAGATGCGGGCGCAGTCTGGTGAATACATATGAGGAAATGACGGGAACTGCTGCAACGGACACCCATGTACCGGCGGTGATACCGGCGGTGATGAAAAACGCCAGTGTGTATGAAATATGTCCTGTGAGGAAAAACACGAGGCCAGCGGTAAATACTTTTTGGTTAAAGAAAAACGCAAGACAGATGTCACCCATGAAGCAGAGGATCAGACCTGTCAGTATGAGGTGGAAATATGGTTCAGCATTATGGGGCTGTGCCAAAGCCGCTGCAATGAAGAGTCCTGACAGGAACGGTTTGGTCAGGAGCACGCCCTTGAGGTTTTCTTCTTTTTCCGCAAAAAGGAGGCCACAGAGAAGAGCAACTGCTAATGCTATGACGACTATTGTATTCATATTTAACCCACCCTGAGGGATTTCTGTCTTGTCATAGACACGGTAACTATTTTTGCCACAAAGCGGCTTTTTGCGGCAGCCGCTCCTGTGATGGCGGCGATAAGCTTTATTTTACTATAGTGCTTTTTATCACTTGAATCCCTTCAATAGTTAAGATCATTTATGTCCGCCATGCACCACATGCCGTCACCGGGAGCTCGTGTGTTTTCCTGCGTATTCGACCATATGTTCCATTCCCCCATTCGGTGCGCATACAGTATTATTCTCCATAAAAGAAGAGTTTTTTAGCGCCCTTTGTCGATTCCGTTCATTGCCGTGTAAAACTATACAGCTGAAAACAAAAATATCATACATCAAATAGGATTAACAGTTAATAAGTAAATATTTAGTTCACTATTTAACTTTTATAATTGACACTGTCCTTTGGTTTTAGTAATGATTTTCAAACACAAAAACCATGGGAGGGACACACCGCATGAAGATCAATCACAACTATCAGAAAAGAATAAACAAAGTTCGTGAGATGATGAAATCAGACAAGATCGATGTATTCCTGGGAACAAGGGGCAAAAGCATCACATATCTTGCAGGCGTGTACGCCCCGTGGCGAAGCATAGTAATCATGGATAAGAACGGGTTTGTCAGCCTCAACACGTGCTTTCTCGATTCTGAACGGGTGAAGGATGAATCCTGGCTCGATCAGGTAAATGGGTGCGTACCTCTTCCCGGCTATGATCTGTGGGAAGTGACCGTCGACTGGATAAAGAAGAACGGGTACGAAAAAGGCACTATCGGCATAGAACTCGGCCAGTCCGCGCGAATACTGTCCGGATTCCTCTGGGCCACAGAGCTGCAGTACCTGCAGGAAAAACTGCCAAAGGCCAAGTTCGTGAACGCAGTCAGCTTGGTCGACCGGGCAAGCTATGCAAAGGACTCCGAAGAGATCAAGCTGTTGCGCCAGACTGCAGCTATGGCCGATGCCGCACAGGAACGGGTAAAGGAATCTTTGTATATAGGCATTCGCGAGGCGGAAATAGCCGGAATCGCTGAAATGGAACTGCGGCGCCTGGGAAGCGAATTTCACTGGCCGGTAACAGGATCTACCGAAATCGCTTCGGGTTACAGAACGTGCTATACGCTGGGTGGCTGCACGCCTGCCAGTGAAAAGATCGTGCAACGGAGCGAAAACCTCCTTGTCGATGTGCACCCGACGTACCAGAATTACTGCTCGGATCTGTCCCACAACTATTTTATAGGCAAACCAAGCAGAGAGCAGGAAAAGCTTGCCGAAGCGTATCTGCAGACATGTGAAACACTCGTTGCCGCCCTCAAGGCAGGCTCGAAAATCGGCGAGGTCGCACAGAAAGTCAACAACGTTCTGGACAAAAACGGCTACCGCCCCTATACTTTGCCTGCCTACGGCCATGCCATAGGCGTAATCGGCCACGAATGGTATCCCACAATTCTCGACAATGACGAATTCAGGGACATCGTCCTTGAAGAGAATGTCGTCGAGATCGCGGCTCTTGTAATGAATGTCCCCGGTGTGGGCGGCATGAGGCTCGAGTGTCCGGTACGAGTCACTGCGTCCGGTGGTGAAGAGCTGTGCAAGACTCCTCTGAAAATGACTGTACTTGACTTGTAACCATATCGCACCATGAGGTTAAAAAGCCTCTTCCATGCATGCGAATGGAAGAGGCTTTTTCAGTTCGACTGAGTAAAACATGCCGATTTCCGGCAACGAATCATTCAGGACATGCTAACGTTCGATAAGTCCATTGAGTATCAGATTGATACCGTCTGTGTATATTTTCTTGATCTGCTTCGCATCGGAAATGACATACGCCTCAACGATGAACGTTCTGTATATCGAATAAAGCAGAACGCTCGTCCGCTGGATATCCACTTTTGAAAATTTCCTCTGCTTTATCCCTTCTTCCAGTATGTACTTGATCAGGTTCAATGACCGTTGGTTCACCTCTTTGAACCGGATGATATTTGTCGAGAAAGGGAAAATAGTGGGATCTTTTCTTAATATTTCAGTCAGGAGCTCGTCCTCCATGAGATAGTCATACCCTTTCTGGCTCATCACAATGAATTTCCGGACAATATCATCTTCGCGATTGACGGCATTCACTACCCGATCCTGCCATCTCAAGAGGGCAAACGACAAGGTCTTTTCGTAAAGGTCCATCTTGTCCTTCACATATTTATACAGGCCGGGCTTGGTAATTCCGATCTCTCCGGCTATGTCGTCCAGCGTGGTCTTTTTATAACCGTACCGTGCAAAGACCTCTAGGGACTTGCAATACAGAAGTTCGAGCTTTTCTTTTTTCTTCATAATCGAAGTCTTGCATATAATATCAAACCAAGTCAATCTAAGGATGTCCAGGGTGGGTTTAAGTTAATTTGAAGAATATCGAAGTATTGGGAAGGATCCTTCTGAATCGGGGAGAAATCTATCTCATTTGAGAATCCATGAAAAATGGAGAGCCGGCCGAATATCTCATTTCTTTGCCTGTGAGCATGCACCCCCTTGTTCAGGAGTCTCCATCACCGGCACAATTATTCATGCCACGATAAGCAGTTGAAGATCGCATACGTTCGTATCGGTCGGGCCCGTGATCAAGAGGCCCCCTGTCTTCCGAAAGAAATGGTACGAGTCGTTGGCCGACAGATATTCCCGCGGCCTGATGTCCCCTTCCTTGATGGCTTTCTGCATGCCGGGAAGCACGAAGGCACCGGCTGCGTCGGTGGGGCCGTCGACCCCGTCCGTGCCCACGGACAGAAAAAAAATGTCTTCGAGAGTGCCCGTGGCGTCGAGGACGTCGACAAGGAACGCCAGCGCCAGTTCCTGGTTCCTCCCCCCCTTACCGCTTCCCGTGAGCGTCACAGTGGTTTCTCCCCCGGTCACGACGAAGGCGGGCTTCCCCATCTCAGACGCCCCCCGCCTGATATCACGTGCCATTGCTGAGAAGACGCGGGCCATCTCGCGCGCCTCGCCAGTGAGCGAGGAGGTGAGGAAACATGCGTGGTACCCGAGTTCCCGGGCATGTTCGACGGCCCCTCTACAGGCGGCCGTGTTGTTGCCCAGGATGATGTTTTCCACCTCGTTGAAGACTGGATCTCCCGGCTTGGGCGTCTCGGGGATGAGGCCTTTCCCGCCCGCCCGGAGAACTTCTATTACCGGTGACGGGAGCTTCTCGGCGATGCCGTACTTTTCTACAACGGCCAGAGCCTGGCCAAAGGTAGTTGCGTCCGGGACGGTGATGCCCGAGGCGATGGTATCTAGGCGATCACCCATCACGTCCGACAGGATGAGGTTGATCATTCTTGCAGGGAATGCGGTACGGGCGAACCCTCCCCCCTTGACCTGGGAGAGATGCTTCCTGATGCAATTGATCTCCCGGATATCCGCTCCGCACCCGAGAAGGGTTTTTGTGGTCTCCTGCAGGTGGGCCAGGGTGATCCCCTCCCTGGGCAGGCTGAACAGGGCCGAGCCGCCACCGGATATGAGGTTTATCATGAGGGTCTTTTCGTCGGCGAGCCCTGCCATGGAATGAAGCTCCTGTGCCCCGCTGACACTGTTTTCATCCGGAATGGGGTGTCCTGCTTCCAGCACCTTGATTCTTTCGAGTTGCTGGCCCTGGCCATGCTTCGTGATCACGGCTCCCCCGGTTATCCTGTCACCCAGGACCTGCCCGGCGGCGGCGGCCATCTTCGCAGAGGCCTTGCCGATGCCCGTAACAAGAACCTTCGGGTAGGCCTCCAATTCAATGGTCAGGGTCTTTGTCTCTCCCGTAATCTCCAGGGCATCACCATGGATCTTCATCCTTTCCCTGATCATGGAGAAAGGATCAACCTTCATGAGGGCCTTATTAAAAATCGAACGAAGATCTTCCCGCGGATTCATCTGTTCACCTCAAAGGAGCTTGTTCATGTCTGACGATATCGGGTGCAGAGTATGGTTCTATTATGACAGGCAGGCTTATTAATTTCAAGAAAATTCAATGGTTTCAAAGGGTAGATCTTTGCAATATGGAATGCCTACAAGGCAAGCTTTCTTTTGATGACAATCTCCGTCGATGGAAGGAAGAGACTATATAGATAGCTGTACCTGTTTGTTTGTAAACGATACCCCTATGTTTAAGACGAGAATGCACGAAATTGAGATGAATGCGCACATAAACGGTATAGGCATAAGCTACGATACCTTCGGGGACAGGGCAAGTAGGGGGCGGATCTATCCATTTTGTGGAGGTATTTATGAGCGGTATCATCGCCTAGATGCCAGGGATCGATCATCCCGGACGGGTTTGCGCCTTGCCTGTTATGATTGCGTGAGGTTATCTACAATCAGCTCACACTGAATATATCATCAGGAAATCGAAAATCCCTCCACAGAAACTCATACGATATCAATCCATAAGCCACCATAAAATGCATTCCAATGACAAACTCTTCCTGTATGGGCTTCGA
>JAKPPU010000097.1 GCA_029547185.1 Deltaproteobacteria bacterium
GGACGAGATCCGCCGGCAGCACAGGGCCATTGACGCGCTGAACCGGGAGGATCCCGCCTTCCGCATCTTCAAGGGCATCGAGGCCGACATCCTGCCCGACGGCAGGCTCGATTACGACGAGGCCACTCTCGAGTCCTTCGATTTCGTCATTGCCGCCGTCCACTCGCATTTCGGGATGAGCCGGGAGGATATGACCACACGGGTCCTGAAGGCCCTGGAGAACCGCCATACGACGATCCTGGCCCATCCCACGGGCCGGTTGCTGCTCGCCCGTGAGCCCTACGCGCTGGACCTCGAGCGCATCATCGATGCCGCCGCAGAGCGCGGCAAGGTCATCGAACTCAACGCCAACCCGCACCGCCTGGATCTGGACTGGCGCCACTGCAGGTACGCCAAGCGGCAGGGTGCGCGGATCGCCGTCAACCCGGACGCGCATCACGCGGACGGCCTGCGGGACATTCGCTACGGGCTCAACATCGCCCGGAAGGGTTGGCTCGAAGCCCCGGACATCATCAACTGCATGGGCCTGGAGGAAATGGGGGCGTTTCTGATACAAAATAAAAGATGCGTTATTCGTTGATCAGCGACCCTGAACGACAAGCAGCATTCCAACCGATGCCGAATGTGCTGTCGACCGCACGGGATAAGTCGAAGAAGCACAATGGAGATCCGGGGCATCTGGGATTTACCCTTGATAATCCTTGACAGGGCTTCCCAATTCAGTAATCCATCACAAACGGATCATGATGGTGAACAACCACGGCACGAACTGCACCCGACATGAGGGCAACGCTCAACCATACGTTTCTCCCGGCGCGGTGGTCAGATGGGACATCGACAAAAAACATGCTTTCTTTTCTTGATTGGCCTGAGCGGTTTGATCATCCTCGCTGTCGGTGTGCTTCTGGCTCATAACAACAGCAGGAAGCCTCTGGCAGCTGATCAGCGAGTTCGTCAGGATTTTCTGGCCGGGACCATCAGAGATTTACAGGCCATGGGGGAGCGCTCGTCCTGGGAGAAGCAGGCTGCTGCCTGCTCATACCTGGAGCAGCGTCTCAAGGACCTCGGCATCCCGACAGAGATTGAAACCTATTCCCATGCCCAAAAGCAGTGGCAGAACATCGTGGCAACCTTTCCGGGGAAAGGCGAGCATGCCGCTGAACTTCTCGCGGTTGCCCACTACGACTCAAAAAGCTGGGGCAACCGGGCCGATTCGCCCGGCGCAGACGACAACGCCAGTGGAGTCGCCGTCCTCATGGAAATCGCCCGCCTCCTGCGTGACATACCCCATCAGCACACCATTCGACTTGTCTTTTTCTCCAACGAGGAAGCCGGAACCGTGGGCAGCAAGAACTTCACCCGCAAGGCACGGGAAACCGGGAAAGACATTCGAGGGGCCATCAATGTCGATGTGGTGGGCTACGACGCGCCATGGGAATTGTTTTCTCGGGAACCCCTCTTCATCCTGAACGAAGAGCTCCCCGTCAGACGGAGGTTCAGCATGATCGGCAAGATGGCGATGAACGCCTTCTATGCGCCTCTTGTCGGCGAGCGCAGTCTGAAATTGATGGCCCGTTCCGAAGATGGGTTGATCCTTCCCGTGGATACCGGGGAACAAACCGCCATTGGCCGGGGCCGGGTACGCTGGGATATCGGAAACCCGTGCATCTGAGGTGACGAGACATCCTTCTGGGCAGAAGGATACCCGGCAGTAACGATCAACTCCGTTTACCGCAATCCCTATCGCCACACCCACATGGAGACAGTCGATCGGCTGAATCTCAATACCGTTGCCCAGGCTGCAGAGACCACCCTCAACCTACTTCTGTACTGGGACCGCCAGCAGGATCAATGACGGACCGATGAACCGTAACGGAATGAAAGCGACACGTCACAGACAACCTCTTCGCTTCCTTCCTGTTATAAAACAAGCAGATACCGTACCTCGGGCAGGAGAAGCCTCTCTCCAGACGCGTCGTCGAAGTCAATAGCGCACTCGACAGGTGACCGGCGGTTGAGATCCCGCAGTCTATCTCTTCGGCCGCTTTTCGTACTTGGAAAGGCCTTCCTCGATCAGCCGGCGAATCGCTTCTGAACGGGACGGAATCCTCCCCTCCACGCTTCGCCGGTAATCGTCAATCCTCTTGACGAGGTCATCATCCATGGCAGTAGGTATTATGAGCTTTTGTTTCTGCATGCTGATATTATATAGATGATAAATAACTAATCAATATTTATTTATTATTCATATTGACTTTATATATTATATATTTTATAAGTTTGATCAGCGATGTTCTCAAGGTCAAATAGAATTGCCGGACGGGAACATATGATCATTCTCTTGACTTCACTCATCATTATATCCGTCCTTTGCTATTCGCTCTGCCGCATCCCGTCGAGAGCCTGTCAGGGCGTGTCATCAAAATCCCTGATTTTTGTTACCCCTGGGCTCCTGGCGTTCTTTGGGAACCTCTTCTCTGTCGGCGACGCTGAGAGCATTTACAGGATTATGAAGATTCTCGAGCAGAAAGGCCGTCTTGAGATCTTGGAAAGGGACGATGTGATCTATCTTGTCAGCCCCAGCCACGCCTCCGTCAGTGACGTCGCCGAGTGCCCTGAGGAGAGTTTGACCGACGTTCACCTATTCCAGACGTGCACAGTCTGAGAGCTGCGTCGTTCACGGTCTCGACGCACCCTTGCCGCGGCCGCACAACGCCGGCGCCGCGCCGCATTCCTTATACTCCCTTCACTGCTGCAGTCCTGCAACGGAACTATTTCATGGATCGGGCAAAGACGATGCCGAGGATGAGCCAGAGGGGGATGGAGATGATGAGCGCCCAGGTGATGCCCTGCAGGTG
>JAKPPU010000086.1 GCA_029547185.1 Deltaproteobacteria bacterium
TCTCCCTGGCGATAATGACTTTTTTGTTGAAGCAGGTGGCCTCCTCCTGGATCCCCCCGCTGTCGGTGATCAGAAAGGCGGCCCGGCTTATCATCCTGAGCATGTCCGGGTATCCCACGGGATCGATGACCCGGATGTTCTTTGCATGAAGCAGCTGCCGGTGTTTCTGCACATTGGGATTGGGGTGGATCGGCAGGACGAACTCGAGGTCCTCGTTCCGGGCGGCGATGGTCTCCAGCTCCTGAAAGAGATCTTTCATGATGGCATGGTTCTCCCGCCGATGCAGGGTCACGGGGACCAAGGGCGTTGTCTGCGTCTCGAGCCGAAGCGTCTTTTTGAAATAATCCACCGCGTCGACGATCGTGTTTCCCACGAGATGGATATTCCGCGCCCCTGTTTTCGCAAGGGTCTCGAAGGCCTGACGCGTCGGGGCGAAGTTGTAGTCGGCGATCTGGGAGATCAGGGTGCGGTTGAGTTCCTCGGGATAGGGGTTCATGAGGTCGAAGGTTCGAAGGCCCGCCTCCACGTGGGCGACCCGCACGCCGTTGTAGAAGGCCATCTGGGCGAGCGCCCAGGCCGTTGTCGTGTCGCCTTGGACGACCACGGTGTCGAGGCGCACGCGCGCGTAGAGCGCCTCGGCAGCCTCACAGATTTTCACGTAGCTTCCGCCCAGGCTGTTATGCTTCTGCACGCCGGCAAAGGCCTCGGCGAAGCTGAAATCCGGGGGCGGGACGAGATCCTTGACGTCCTCGTAGAGGTCCGTCTGCTGGCCCGTGAAGAGAGTCCTGTGCGGGATTCCGCGCTGTTGGAGCGCAAGGACGACGGGGAAGAGCTTGATGATCTCCGGCCGGGTGCCGAAGGCAATCAGGATCATAGCAGTACCGGCTTGTATCCCCTGTCCATCTCGGCCTTGACGACTTTCCAGTAATCGGCCGATCGATCTTCGCTGCAACTGATGGCAACCCGGTCCACGCCCCGCTCGGGCTTCACGGATCCCCAGAGGGAACGGTCCCCGGCGGGGTGCGGCGGGCAGGCCGCCCGGATGCCATGGCGCTGGAGCATGGCGCAGAAGTGGATATCCTCGCCGAAGCTCCGCAGCGCGGGCTCCTCGTCCCAGAAGAAACGGGCCCACTCCCGGCGGAAGAACCAGCTGTGGCCCACGAGGTCCACGAACGCGATCTGCTCGTTCATTCCCTCCCAGCCCATCCGGGGCTTCTCGGTCTTGAGCTCCGTCCTGGAGAGGTAGCGAAGCCCGATCGTCCCGCAAAGCGTCTTCTCGGCGTCCACGTACTGCAGGCAGTTCTCGAACCACCGCTCGCCGGGCATCGTGTCGTCATCGAAGATGCAGACGTACTCTCCCTCCAGGCAGGAGGCCAGGGTGAACCGGGGGATGATCCCGAAATTGTAGTCGCAAATGATCTTCTTCACCCGCTGCTCGTTTTTGAACGAGACGAGCTGCTTGCGCTCGATCCACCCCATCTTCTTCGGGGGGGCGTTGTACCACAGGATGATCTCGTGCGGTGGTACGGTCTGGTTCAGGACGCGCTCCACCTGCTCCTCCAGGTACTGAGGCCGCATCCAGGCGGTGAGGATGACGGAGATGACTGGTTTCATGACATCGCCACCGTTCCGAAGAGATAGTGATTCCCCGGCATGTGGGCAATCTCGTTTTGTACCCATCGGATGTCGGGCTTGCTTTTGCGCCACGCATCGAAGAAGTGCGTGTTGTCGATTCCCTCGAAGTCGTTCTGGTAGGCGATGAGGTACGCGCTTGCAGCATGCATGGCCGGCAGCGTCATGATATGCTCCCGGAGGGCTTGGGCGGTCTCGCTGAGGGACCACGTGGCGACGAAGAGCCCTGTCCGGGCCTCGCTGGCGGCCATTGAACCGAGTAACTCGGGATCGGAGGTGCAGAGGATGCCCCGCCTCCCGGAGAAAAAGGCCTTTGCCTCGATGAGCTCCATGGCGAGCGAGCCGAGATAGTATTTCTGAAGGGCGGTGAATTCAGGCAGATCGAAAATGAAGTATCTTCCTT
>JAKPPU010000018.1 GCA_029547185.1 Deltaproteobacteria bacterium
AGGAGGTCTTCGAAGACCTCCTCACACTGGCGCAGCAGGGAGATGTCGAAACCGACCTCACGCGCAACTTTGCTCAAGACTGCGTCCTGCTCACGACCTATGGAGTCTTCAAGGGACACAAGGGAGCCCGGGAGGCGGCAACCCTCCTCGACCGGCAGATCGGAATTTTCCGCCTGAAGAGCATTCAAGCGGAAGCAGGCTGACGCCCCCGCCGACGGGAAACACGGCATCGGGTACAGGCATAACGGATCATAGAGGAGGATACGAAGAATGGCATCCGGCGAAAACAGATCGACGGTTCTGGCAGCGGTTATCTTGGGAGTCTGCCTCCTGGTCGGGCTCTCTGCAGGAGGGTACTTCATCGGCAAGGGCTGCGCCCGCTTCAAGTCCGAGAGCCGCACGGTCACGGTCAAGGGGCTGGTCGAGAGGCCCGTCAAGGCGGACCAGGCAGTCTGGACGCTCAGGTTCAGGAGGGCGAGCGAGGACTTGAAGGACGCCCATACGAAGATCAGCTCCGACAGGGACGCCGGGGTTGCCTTCCTCAAGAGGCAGGGCTTCAAGGACGAGGAGATAAGCCGGCAGCCCACGCGCACCATCGACAAGCTCGCCCAGGAGTACGGCCCGGCACAGACGAATGAGCGGTTCCGCTATGTGGTGACGAGCGCCCTCGTCGTGAAGACGAAAAACGTCGATCTCGTCACGAAGGCCATAGGCGCGACCGAGGAGCTGCTCCAGGCAGGCGTGGTGCTCGACGGGCAGGGCGCCGAAGGCACGGCCAATCCCCGCTACGTCATCACGGCGTTCAACGAGCTCAGGCCCCGGCTCCTTGCCGATGCGACGAAGAACGCCAGGCTTACGGCCCAGCAGTTCGCCTCGGACTCCGGCGCGCGGGTGGGCGTGATCCGCTCGGCAAATCAGGGCGCGATCCAGATATTCGGCAGCGACGGCAACGACGAATCCGCGCCGTACAGCCCGACGAGCACGCCGGAGAAAAAGATACGCGTCGTCAGCACCTTCGAGTTCGAGCTCCGGTGAGAGGCCCGGCAGGACGCCTGCTCAAGGCAATACAGGACCTGCAGGCACGAGCCGATTTTTTGCCTATTCACCATTGATCGTGTTCCTATCGATGGGAAGGTGTGGTAAATGAACATTGTCCGGCGAGGCAGCCGGGCCGGTCCGTTGCGGCCGGGGCCGATTCCCGGGACGGCCGGGCAGCAGGAGTCCGGCTCGGCAGTGACGAGGCATATGGAGACGGAACAGTGAACGTGCGGCAGCGCACCTCCGGGAAAACCCTGCAGGAGTGTTCCCTTTGAGCTTGCTTAAGAGAGTGCTTTTGATGACGGTCATATCGGTTACATGCGTGGGCTGCGACCAGGCCACCAAGTCCCTCGCCCGGTCGCTTCTGCCCGAGATGCAGGTATACTCCTTCTTCGGCGACGCGTTCCGCCTGCAGCTCGCCTACAATCGGGGGGCATTCCTGAGCCTCGGGTCCACGCTTCCCGAGCACGTGAGACAGTGGCTCCTCGTCGGCGGGGTCGGGCTCGTGCTGGCGGCTATCCTGTGCTATGCGCTCTTTTCGAGATTGGCGCGCTCGAGCGTCGTGCTCGGCATCGCACTGGTCTTTGCCGGAGGGGTCAGCAATCTCGCAGACCGGATCGTGCTCGAGGGATCTGTCGTGGATTTCATGAATCTCGGCATCGGCACCCTGCGCACCGGCATCTTCAACGTGGCGGACATCGCCATCATGGCAGGCTTTTTCGTGCTCCTCTTCTCGGGGTTCGCAGATCTGAAGAAGGCCCCCGGCTGACGCGGCGTGCGGCAGCGCCGCAGCATGGGTCCTGCCGCCGATATCTGCCTATCCCCCGAGGTTTATCCCGATGAGGCGTCCCACCCCGAAGGTTACGGCTGCTGCGGCCAGGCCGAAGAGGACCTGCCGCAGACCCGAGAAGAACGCGCTCTTTCCTGTCATGAGCGTGATGGCCGCACCGAGGAAGAAGAGACCGAGAGCGCTGAACAGGGCGCTGGCAGCGATCCCGGCAGCGCCTGTCAGGAAGATGTAGGGTGCGACCGGGATGAAGGCGCCGAGCGCGAAGAGGAGAAAAGAGGTGAGGGCGGCCTCCCAGGCCGAGCCGCCGAGGTCCTCGGGGTTGATGCCGAGCTCTTCGCGGGAGAGGGTGTCGAGGGCGGTCTGCTTGTCCGAGAGCAGACGCTGCGCCATATCGCGTGCGGCATCTGGCGCGATGCCCTTGGCCCGGTAGATGAGCGTCAGCTCTTCCATCTCTTCCTCCGGGCTCTCCACGAGCTCCCGCTCCTCGATGGAGATCTGGTGCTGGTAGAGCTCGCGCGAGCTCTGGACAGAGAGCCACTCGCCCAGGGCCATCGAAAGGGCGCCCGCGAGCAGGCCGGCGAACCCGGTAATCAGGATCTCGTGTGAGCCCACCCCGGCGCCGGCGACCCCCATGACCAGGCTGAACACCGACACGAGACCGTCGTTCGCCCCGAGCACGCCGGCGCGCAGGGCATTGCCGCCTGCCGTCCGGTGCCGCCCCTCGAAGCGTGCCAGCACGCTTCCCTCGAGCCCCTTCGAGCTCCTGGCGAGGTTCCGGAAGACCGAGGCATGAGTTCTCTCCTGGGAGGACATCCTCGCGGCTTCGGGCTCGGGCTGGGTGTCGTAGTGCGACCTGGCGGCACGCTCGATGCCGGCGATGGTCGGGAGCACGGATACGACCCCGAGCTTCCTTGCAAGCCAGCACAGGGTGCGCGTCCGCCACCCCGACCTGAAATCGGGCACCTCAACGCCTGCCTGCCGGAGCTTTGCCTCCCAGACGGCCGCATGACCGGCCTCTGTCTCGGAGAGTCTGCGGTAGATGTCTGCCAGATCGGGGTTCTCCTCCAGCGAGGCGAGGCAGTCATAGAGGGTCCTGGCCTCGAGCTCCGAGGTCAGGTTGTCCTGATATCGTCTGATATCTTCCGGAGTCGGCATGCATATCCTCCATCGATTTCAATCCCGGCCGTTTCACTTCACGGCCCATACCATGAACTTAAGGCGGGCAGCCGGCTCCGTCAAGAAGAGATCTTCGCTTGAGTGACGATGCCCTGGGATTTACTGATAGCATTGAAAGGGAATGGCAACGGAAAATGTCACTGCAGGGACCGACTGTGGCTTACCGTGATCCTGATCCGACCGGCCGTGGGAGGCTTCTCATCCTCGAGGAGCGGATCACGATCGCTGCCGTGACCGTCCTGAACCTCCTCATCACGGCATTCGCAGGGCTCGGGCAGGCGTGGGACATCTTCGGCCTGAACCTGCTCATCATTGTCTCCATCCTGGGCGTTGCCCTTTTTCATAAGCGCTTCAGGAGCGCATGGATGGGGTTCTTCAGGGACTGGTACGTACCGGCCTTTCTCATCGTGGTCTTTCTGGAAAGCCGCAAGCTCATCCCCCTCGTGAACCCTCACGACCTTGATTCACTGTTCATCCGCATCGACCGCGTCCTCTTCCTGGGGCATGATCCGACCGTGCTTCTGGAGAGGATTACCTGTCCGGTCCTGTCCGAAATCCTCCAGATCTCCTATGCGAGCTTCTACTTCCTGCCTTTCAGCCTCTGCCTGATCCTCTACCTCGCGAGGCCCAGGATCGAGTTTCACATCAGCGCCTCGACCATTCTCCTGGGTTTCTACCTCTCGTATCTCGGCTACTACCTCCTGCCTGCGATCGGGCCCCGTTTCACCCTGGATCATCTGCAGGCCTTCCCTTTGAGCGGAGTGCTTCTCTTCGACGTCGTACGGGGCATGCTCGATCAGGCGGAAGGCGTCATGCGGGACTGCTGCCCGAGCGGGCACGTCATGATCTCCCTGCTGACCGTGCTCCTCGCCAGGCGGTACGCACGAGGATTCTTCCCTGCCGCCTTCGTATGGGCGGTCCTCATTATCCTCTCGACTGTCTATCTGCGGTATCATTACGTGGTCGACCTCGCGGCAGGCGCGGGCCTGGGCCTTCTGGTCTACGGCCTCGGCCCGGGGCTTGCCGGGCCTGCTGTCCTCAGGAGCCTGTCTGCATATGATGAACCTGATGCGCTCCATAGGAATTTCCCATCATGAACGATTCATTATGCTGACGCCCATGCCGGAAGGCGGGAATGACGGACAATCGTAACGATCACCTCAAGCGATGCTCTTCTGGTAAATCCGGTAGGTCTTGTACGGATTCGGCGTGAGGGGCTTCATGGCATTGATCACCTTCTCGTTGGTCTCCGCGATCATGGAGCAGTCCGATTCCCAGATGTCCAGATTGAGCCCGGCCTCGATCGACTTCAGGTAGAAGATGTCGTCGATATGCTGTCCGCGGTACTGAGGCAGCACCCCCATGATGACCGTCCGGACCCTCTTCGTCTGTTTCGCTTCCCTCAAGAACCTGATTACGCGCCAGGGATAGAGCCTCCCGTTGAGAATCCTCATGCCGGGGTTCACGTCGGGGATGGAGATGATGAACCCGACCGTTTTCCCGTCCTTCTCGGCAAAGATGGCGAAGTCGGGAATGATGAACATCCTGAGCCCGCGGAAGATCATTTCGAGCTGTCTGTCGGTGAGGGGCAGGTGGCCCCAGTTGCCCTCCCAGGCGGTATTGAATATCTCCTGCACCTCCTTCACCCGTTTCCCCACATCCCTCCTGCCGAGCGTCTTGAACTCGACGTCCGTATCCTTGAGGAGGCTGTTCTTGACCTCCTCGAGATAGGGTGCGTGCCTGCCGTAATGGATCCTCTCCACGAGAAAGCAGTGCCAGTCGATGCACTTCGTAAAGCCGCACGCCTCTGCGAGGTCCTTGTAGTAGGGTGCGAAGTGGAAGAGCCCGACAGTGGGCATCTTCTCGACCCCCTCCACCTCGAAGCCGACCGAGTCATAGATGGAAAAGCTCTGCGGGCCGTTCATGATCCTTTTTCCTTTCCGTCTCAGCCACGAGGCTGCGGCATCGAAGAGCGAGCGGGCGACCTCGCCGTCGTTCACGGACTCGAAGAACCCGAAGAACCCGGTGTCCCTGTCATATCTTTCTTCATAGAGGTGATTCACGTGGGCTGAAATCCTTCCGACCGGGGTTCCCTCTTCATAGGCCAGGAAGAGCTCGGCCTCGCCGATCTCGAAGAAATAGCCCTTCTTCCGGTCGAGCAGACGCCTCTGGTCCCTGATGAGGGGAGGAACCCAGGCAGGATCATCTTTGTAGATGCCGGCAGTCCAGGGGAGCATGATGAACTCTCCCAGCATCCGCCTGTTCTCCACATGCCTGATCTCGATCATCCCGGTTTGCCCCCTATCAAGTTTAAATAATCCGTGAGCGAAGGCAGCCAAGCCCGGGCAGGAATTAAAGCACGTTGGAATGAAACCCTCCTCAACGGGGGCCATGGTGATTTTGCCGTGAAGCCGTGCATTCTAATGATTAATGACAGTGCAGAATCAGTGCGCGCAACCCTTCGCTTGAAACAGGGAGGAATCATGGCACGATCAGAGCAAAAGGACGATTTATGGCCGAGCATCCCGTTCGACGAATGGAAGGACACGTACGACACGCTCCACATGTGGCTGGAGATACTGGGCAAGATCAGGCTCGAGCTCGCCCCCATGATCAACCACTGGTGGCAGGTAACCCTCTCCGTCACCTCGCGCGGCCTGTCGACGCTGGCGATGCCGTATCACGATGAGGTTTTCCAGATCGACCTCGATTTCATCGATCACGTGATGCGCATCTCGAAGGAAAGCGGAGACAGCCGGACGATCGAGCTCAAACCCCGGACCGTCGCCGACTTCTACGCCGAAACGATGGATGCCCTCCGCTCCCTCGGGATGGACGTCTCCATCTGGACGACCCCGGTCGAGGTGCCCGAGCGGATACCGTTCGAGCAGGACACCAAGCACGCATCCTATGACAAGGAATACACGAACCGCTTCTGGAGGGTTCTCGTGCAGGCCGAGCGGATCATGGAGGAGTTCAGGTCGGGCTTCATCGGCAAGGACAGCCCTGTCCAGTTCTACTGGGGCGGAGTCGATATGGCGGTCTCACGCTTCTCGGGCAGGACAGCGCCGAAGCATCCCGGGTTTCCCAACGTCGCCCGCTATGTCATGGAAGAGGCGTACTCGCACGAACTGAGCAGCTGCGGGTTCTGGCCCGGTGCAGGGCTCGGGGAGCCGGCCTTCTATGCCTTCGCCTACCCCGAGCCTGCAGGATACAGGGAATACCCGATCGGGCCTCCCGAGGCATATTTCAACACGGATCTCGGTGAATACATCCTGCCCTACGAGGCGGTCCGGAAGGCCGACTCCCCCGACGGCATGCTCATGAAGTTCTTCCAGAGCACGTACGAAGCGGG
The DNA here is from genome assembly GCA_029547185.1 of Deltaproteobacteria bacterium. Taxonomy (GTDB): domain Bacteria; phylum Desulfobacterota; class Desulfomonilia; order UBA1062; family UBA1062; genus Phosphitivorax. The sequence goes on from JAKPPU010000018.1 coordinate 6,360, forward strand.
TGCGAACCTGGCCGGGTGGGACCGCAAGGCCCTCGAGCGCACCTGGGGTCCGCCCTTCACCCATAAAGAAGAGGGGAGCGGCAGGAGCGCATAGCTCTCCGGTCAGGGGATCATCTCCTGAGGATCCGCCACAGCGGGCCTTTCCGATACAGGAAACGGAGGACCTTAAACCCGATGGCAGAGCCCCAGTCCCGCTTTCCCGGGAAGAACCAGTTCCTCCTCCCCTGAGCCCGCTCGTGCACGTATCTCAGGAGGCTGTAAGGACCCATCGGGGGAAAGTAGAACCGCGGCGCGAGGAGGGAATCACCCTCGGCAACGATGCCTTCGTCGGCCGCGATGCGGGCGATCTCTGTTCCGGGATAGATGCGGACACCCGTCATCGCAATCACGGCCTTCGGCCCTGCCTCATCCATGAGCTCTGCCGTTTCGCTGATGGTCTCGGGCGTCTCTCCCGGTCCGCCGAAGAGCAGGGAATGGCAGAAATCGATCCCCGCCTCCGTGCACGCACGCGATGCCCTGAGGATGTCGTCCCGGCTGAAGGGCTTGCCGAGGGAGGCGAGGAGCGCGGGCGAGCCCGAGTCGGTTCCGAAATCGACGGCAGCGCACCCCGATCTCTTCAGGAGCCGGAAGATGCTGGGGTCGGAAACCCGAGGCTTGAGATAGCACGAGAAGCGGATCCTGATATCGAGCGATGCGATCCTTTCCGCCACGGCTATCATGTGCTCCTCGTCGGCATTGAAGAGGGAGTCGACAATGAAGAAGTCTCTTATCCCGAACCGGCGATAGAGCAGGTCGATCTCGGCTGCGACTGCTTCAGGGCGGCGGTGCCTTCTCTTCCTTCCCTCGAGCACGGGATACGTGCAGTAGATGCAGCGGTTCGGGCAGCCTCGCGCAGTCTGTATCCCGATGGTCCTGTATGCACGGAAGCCGGGAAACATCGTGTCGATACCCGGCGGGAAGGCGATGTCATCGATGTCGGGGAACCCCCCTGTGACGATCCTCTCACGGCTCGGGCCCAGGAATGCCGAAAGGGCGCATTCACCTTCGCCTCTCACCCCGGAGTCGGCACCCAGGCGGTGAAGCATCTCTTCGGGGAACAGGGAGAACGCCGGGCCTCCCAGGATGACGGGCGCACCGGTGAATTCCCTGAGAGACCGCACCAGGGCGGTGTATGCGGACAGGTAAGACCGTGTGGCAGGATACGCGGCATTGTCCGCATTCCTCAGAGAGATCCCGATGCGCTCGGGGCTGAAGGCTGCCAGCTCGTTCCTGAGCGAGAGCGGTGAATGCCTCCGCATATCGAGTATCCTGACCTCGGCTCCTGCCGTGCGCAGGGCGTTGCCGACAAGGACCGCGCCCAGGGGGAATACCGCATCGGGAAAGGGCTCCGTGTTTGCCGAGATCAGGAGAATCCGCATGATATCATAATACGCACCTCGACGGCCGAATCGCTGCCGCCAGGCAGGGTGTCTCAGGAGAACTGCCATTACCGATGAGTTTTCCCGGCCGGGATGTAAAAAATGCTTGGCTTACCATGCAGGTCATGGCACATTGGGCAAAATTTGCTATCCAGTCTGAAACGGATGCAGGATGCAGAGGGTATGAAAAGATCGAACAGGGTTCCCGGGCAGGCTTTCCTGGGCATGGTCCTCGTCTTCGCGATGTGCGGGTGCGGCACCGTCCACAGGTCGCGGATCGTTCTCGACTCATGGGGCAGGATACCGGACGGCACGGTCGTATCGAACTTCTCGGTCGACGAGGTCGATTCGTTCGTCAGGTCCTTCGCCCTCCAGAGAGGGTATGACGTGAAGTTTGCAGACAGCTCGCATGCGTGGGCTGAGGAGGCGGAAGGCGACGACGCCTCGCTTCTGTGGATGGCGGAAAAGCCGGGCGATCCCGTCATCCTCTTCATCTCCACGGACAAAGAGCTGGTCGTGACCCTCATCGGGACGGCAGGCCTCACCCGGTCGCCGCTGATCAAGGAATATACGAACGTGATCTACCGGATGCTCGCGGATAAATTCGGAGAAGAAAACGTGCATCTGGTTTACTAGGATGCGGTGATGACGACGGACCTCTCGAGGACAGCGCCATGCACTTCCCGTCGGGTTGCGGGGTTTGCGATAGGCGATATTATCAGATGGTATGGGCTCATTGACGGTTCGAAAGAAGGGCGCATCAGGCCTGCCCCTGCACGTTTTGAGAACAGGTAACACAGGGATCGGGAAATTTTCTGTGCCGCCGGGAAGCATCAGGGAAAAGGCGAGAGGGTTCTTGAGGGAATATTCAAGAGAGACGGCTGTCTGCGCCCTTCTCGTCGTCGGGGTCGCGATCGTGTACGCCCAGGCGGCCTTCTTCGATTTCGTCATGATCGACGACGTCTCCTACATCAGGGAAAACTACATCGTAAAGCAGGGGCTCACGCTCAAGGGCATCGCATGGGCGTTCACGTCGATGTACGCCGCCAACTGGCACCCGCTCACATGGCTCTCTCACATGGCGGACATGACGGTCTTCGACATGAGGCCGGGCATGTACCACCTCGTCAATGTGCTTCTCCACGCGGTGAATGCGGTCCTGCTCTTCGTGTTCCTCCGCTATGCAACGGGCGACATCTGGAAGAATGCGGCCGTGGCAGCGCTCTTTGCCCTGCACCCCCTCCACGTGGAGTCCGTGGCATGGATCTCCGAGCGCAAGGACGTCCTCTCCTCGCTGTTCTGGATCCTCACCATGATCTCGTATGTCCGGTACGCACGGCAGCCCTCCACGAAAAGATACCTTCTCATGGCGGCCTCGTTCGCCCTGGGGCTCATGGCCAAGCCCATGATCGTAACACTGCCGTTCGTGCTGCTCCTGCTGGACTACTGGCCTCTCGAGAGGCTGAAGCTCGGGGGGGATAAGGCTGCGCCGGGCGGCGGAGCCCCGACGAAGCCGGCAGCCGGGCTCTCCGGCATCCTGCCGCTCGTCAGCGAGAAGGCGCCCCTGTTCCTCCTGTCCGCTGCCTCATGCGCCCTGACATTCGCAGCGCAGAAGCAGGGCGGCGCGATAAGCACCCTCGGAAACGTCACGATGGGGACGAGGGTGGCGAATTCGCTCACCTCGTACGTCGCCTACCTCTGGAATATGGTCTGGCCGGTGAACCTGGGGGTATTCTATCCCCTGAACAGGTCAGTCAGCCCGCTGCTGGCAGTGGGCGCGCTTCTCCTGATCCTGCTCGTCACCCTTGCCGTGCTCCTCGCCGCACGGAGGCTCCCCTATCTCGCCTTCGGATGGCTCTGGTACCTGGGCACGCTCGTTCCCGTGATCGGCCTCGTCCAGGTGGGCTCGCAGTCCATGGCCGACAGGTACACCTACATGCCCCTCGTCGGCGTCTTCGTCATGGGCGCCTGGGGGCTGACCGATCTCTTCGGCAGATGGCGTCACGGGAAAACGGTCCTCGTTTACTGGTTCTCCATCGTGCTCGTCCTGCTCACGGGACTTGCCTGGGCCCAGGCCGGTACGTGGAAGGACAGCATCACCCTGTTCACCCATAACATAGAGATCACCAGGAACAACTATCTGGCGTACAACAACCTCGGATGCGCCCTCCATGAGAAGGGAAACATCCGGGGGGCAATCGAGTGCTACCGGAAGGCGCTCAGGATATACCCGAGCTACGGACTCGCCCACACGAACCTGGCCCTCGCTCTGGGGAAGGAGGGGAAGGACCGGGAGGCCCTCGAGCACTACTACACTGCGCTCAGGCTCAATCCCAACTCGTGCCTGTCGCACTACCACATCGGCAAGGGCCTGTTTTCCTTTGGAAAGGTCAGTGAATCCGTTCAGGAATACCGAAAAGCGCTCGCAATCAACCCCCACCATGCCGGCGCCTGGAACAGCCTCGGCTTTTCCCTGACGGTCGAGGGGAAAACCGATGAGGCGAGATCGTGTTATCTGAAGGCCCTCGAGATATCTCCGCGTTTTACCGAAGCCCGCTTGAACCTCATCAGGGAGCTCGAAAGCCAGGGAAAATTCGAGGACGCGCTCCGGCAGATGGAGATCGGCCTGAAGAACGACCCCGGCAATCCTGCCCTCCGCCGCCGGTTTGCCGAGATCTCCCGTAAAGAGGGCATTCCGGGAACCGTGAACCGGTGAGGGGAATCAGAGAGCGGAACCGGATGCCCCGTCCAAAGATGAGCTCGCAGGCCGGAATATCCTGTGAGCCGAGAAGAAAAAAGAAAGCCGAAGGTATGATGAAAAAAACAGTATATCTCATCGTCATTCTCATTGCCGTTCTCGGGCTGCGGTCTGCCTGCCCGGCCCAGGAGAGGACGTACAGGATCGAGGTCCTCCAGATTACCGACTTCATCGCATTCCAGCAGGCATACGACGGCTTCATCAGAGAGCTTGCACGCAGCGGTCTCGTCCAGGGAAAGAACCTCACGGTCAAGCGGACTATCATCGATTACGACGTCGTCAATCCCACCATCTGGAAAAAGGCCAAAGCCCTCTGGCGGATCCGGAGCGAGGCGTCCCGGATCGCGAGCGAGAAGCCCGACCTCGTCCTCACCGTGGGAACGCCCGTCACCCGTTATGCCAAGGACAAGATCATCGCGGCGGGAATACCGGTCGTGTTCACGGCGGCGGCATTTCCTGTCGAGGCGGGCGCCAGGTCCCTGACAGAGGCGGGGCCAGGTTTCACCGGTGCGACCTCGCACATGGACATGGGCGAGGCGATCAGGATCGTGAAGATCGCGTTCCCGAATCTCAAAAAGGTGGGTGTCGTCTACAGCGCAAACCTCGGGTCTCACATCGATGAGGCGATCGAGCAGGGCAAGGCGCACGGCTTCACGTTCATCACCGAAGAGGCCGGCATGAAGGAGCACATCACGCCTTTCCTGCAGGATCTCCGCAAAAAGGGAGCAGAAGCCTTCGTGGTGCCGCCCGACCCCTATTACCTCATGAGGAACTACGAGGAAGTCGACGAGCTGGCCGGATTCTCCAGGGCAGGGGGTGTCCCCGTCATCAGCTTCGTCATTGTCAGGTTCCCGGGTGCAGTTCTGTATGTGGGCGTGGACCTCGAGCACATCGGAGCCCTGTCCGGGCGGCAGGCCATGAAGATCCTCACGGGCGCCGCCAAGCCGGAAAGCCTGCCCATCCTGCGCCAGGACAAGCCCACCGTGCTCGTGGATCAGAAGCTCGCGAAGAGCCTCGGCATCCAGCTCTCGCCCGAGATCCTCCAGATCGCACAGCCTGTCGAATAATCCTCCTTACAGGCTCGCTTTGGGGAAAAGACCCATTATTCTTTCTCTTTAGTGGTTCTTTCCGGACAGGCCGCAGTGCAGGCACCGGCCGGTCCGGCAGATGCCCAAGGAGCTGCCATATGAAAAAAGGCCTATTGTCCGCATGCGCCGTCCTCGCTGTCGTGACGGCAGCGGTCCTGATCCGGCCGGCGGCATGCGGGGCGGACACGGCACAGATCCGGGCGATCGCCGGCGATGCCTATGTGGCCCTGTATCCTCTGGTCATGAGCTACCGGCTGATGTACAGGCAGGCCATCGACGAGAAGTCGACATCGTATGCCGGGGGCTTCGGCAAGTGGGTCCACTATGGAGCGGCAACGCCCGATACGGCGGACATCTCCCTGCCGAGCACGGATACGCCGTATTCATTCGCCTGGATCGATGTGCGGACCGAGCCGTGGGTCCTCACGATGCCCCCCGTGATCGAAGGCCGGTACTATGACAGCCAGTGGAACGACCTGTGGGGCTATGTGCTCGATGATCCGGGCGCGATCAGGGACGGCTTCATCGGCGGCAGCTACCTGATCGTGCCTCCGGGGTGGTCGGGCAGGGTTCCGAAGGGGATAAAGCGCACGATCAGGGGCGAGTCGGCATTCGTGGGCACGCTCACCCGGACCGAGCTTCTCCACAAGGGGGACATGCCCGAGGTGAAGATGATCCAGCAGTGCTACTCTTTGAAGCCCCTGAGCGCTTTCCTCGGCGAGCAGCCTCCCAAGCCTGCGCCTGCGGTCGCATGGCCGGCCTGGATCGAGGGGAGCGAACGGAACATCTCGTTTTTCGGTTATGCGAACTTCCTTCTTGCCTTTGTCGAGCCGAACCCTGCCGATAAGCCTCTCTTCAATCGGATCGCTGCAATAGGCATCGGGCCGGGCAAGCCGTGGAACCCCGACAGGATGAGCCCGGCAATGCGCAGGGCACTCCAGGAAGGCATGGACGACGCGATGAAGCGCATGGCAGCCGCATCCGAGAGGGCGGATTTCTCGAAGATCTTCGGCAGCCGCAGCAAGCTCGGCACCGATTACATGAGCCGCAGCCTCGGCATGCTCGTGCACGCTTTCGGCAAGGAATCGGACCATGCGGTGTATTTCATCCTGGACAGGGACGACAAAGGAGAGCCTGTCGACGGGAGCAGGCACGGCTACGCCATCACCTTCCCGGCAGGCGGATCTCCGCCGAGCAGGTTCTTCTGGTCGATCACGATATACAGCCTGCCCGACCGCCGCCTCGTGCCCAACCCTTCTGCACGCTATTCGCTCGGCACCCACAGTCTGGTGCTCAAGAAGGCATACGACGGCTCGTTCACGATCCTCATGCAGAAGGATCATCCGGGCAAGGACAGGGAGATGAACTGGCTGCCTGCGCCGCCCGGCCGCTTTATCGCCGTGCTGAGATCGTACGGTCCTGAGCGGGATGTGGCCGGGCGCACCTGGCGTCTGCCCACGCTGATGCGGGTCGAGTAGATGTCCCATGCATTGAAAGAACGGTAAATTGAATATGATACCGGCCTTGAGTATGACCGGGATCAGGGTATTATAATAACAAAATGGATGAATGACGATAGAGTCGTATGTCCGTGGCAAACGGTCAGTCGCGATCCTTCAAACGGGATTGCATGAGGAGGGAAAATGGATCAGGCATATTCGGTAAGCCCCGAGGGCACACGGTATCCTCTCCCGATGGATGAGGACTACGAGAGGGAGTTCGAGAGGCTCTCCGCGAGCGTCCAGGAGCAGCGCAGGGCGGGGAGAGAGATCGTCGTGGTCATGGGCCTCGGGTTCGTCGGCGCCGTCATGGCCGCGGTCGTGGCGGACAGCACGGACAGGCAGTCGGGCGAGGCGACGAAGTTCGTCATCGGCATGCAGCGGCCGAGCACGCGGAGCTTCTGGAAGATCCCCATGTTCAACAGCGGCATCTCGCCGGTCAAGGCTGAAGACCCCGAGGTGGACACCCTCATCAGGCGCTGCGTCCTCGAGAGGAAGAACCTCATCGCCACCTACACGTACGATGCCCTGAAGCTTGCCGACGTCGTGGTGGTCGACGTGCAGTGCGATTTCCTCAAGCAGGAGCTCGGGAACTGCACCACCGGCAGGGCGGAGATCGCGGCCCTCGAGGAGTCGATGGAGGTCATCGCCGGGAAGATCGAGCCCGGATGCCTCGTGCTCATCGAGACCACCGTGCCCCCGGGAACGACCGAGTACATCGCCTATCCCACCCTGAAGAAGGCCTTTATGAGGCGCGGCATTCAATCAGAGCCGCTCCTTGCCCACAGCTACGAGAGGGTCATGCCGGGCAGGGACTACGTGAAGTCGATCAGGGATTTCTGGCGGGTCTGCAGCGGGATCAACCCCGAGAGCAGGAAGAGGGTCACCCGGTTCCTCTCCGATGTCCTCAATGTCGAGAAGTTCCCGCTCACGGTCCTCGACAGGCCCATCGAGAGCGAGACGGCAAAGATCGTGGAGAACAGCTACCGCGCCACGATCCTCGCCTTCCTCGACGAATGGAGCAATTTCTGCGAGCAGAACGGGGTCGACCTCATCAAGGTGATCAGCGCCATCAAGGTCAGGCCCACCCACAGCAACATGATCTTCCCGGGTCCGGGCATCGGCGGATACTGCCTGCCCAAGGACGGGGGCCTGGGCGTATGGGCCTACCGGCACCTCATGGGGTTCGAGGACAACAATTTCCTCATCACGCCTCAAGCCATCAACATCAACGACACGAGGGCGCTCCACGCCGTGCAGCTCATCCGGGACGGCTTAAGGAACATGGGCAAGATCGTTGCCGCCTCGATCGTCACGGTCCTTGGCGCCTCGTACCGGGAAGACGTCGGCGACACCAGGTACAGCGGCTCCGAGCTCATGATCCGCAAGATCGCCGAGATGGGCGGAGACGTGCGGGTGCACGACCCCTACGTGGACCACTGGTGGGAGTTCGAGGCCCAGGACACCTATCCCTCGGTCGGCTCGAGCTGGTCGCGGTTCTTCCGCAACCAGGAGGGCCTCAAAGACCTGCGGGTGGGAAAAGACCTCGCCGCAACCCTCAAAGGGTCGGACGCGGTCGTGCTGGCCGTGAGGCACAAGGAGTACCTGGACCTCGATCCGGACGAGGTCTGCGAGATGACAGGCTCGCCCGCCGCGATCATTGACTGCTTCGGCATCCTCGACGATCACCGGATCAGGCGGTACTTCGAGCTCGGCTGCGAGGTCAAGGGCCTCGGCCGCGGCCACATCCAGAGGATAAAGGAGGAGGTCAGGTCCAGGGATGCGAACGGGCCCGGACAGGACAAGCCGGTCTTCTCCATCATCAACTGATTCAAGAGAATATTCACGGGGAGAAGCAAAGCTCGACCTTCGCATCTCCCCTTAAAACTTTCCTGCGGGAAGAGGCAGCTTCTCAAGCCCGCAGAACCCTTCCCGGGAAGAGTTGCCTGTCGAAGCGTCCGCTCTGGACAATGTGCTGTCCGTTGATGAAAACATGGCTGATTCCCTTTGCGTACTTAGGCGTCCCGTCATCGGCAAAGCTTTCATCGATCTCGAGCGGATCGAAGACGACGAGGTCGGCATAGGCGCCCTCTTTGAGCATGCCCCTGCCGGCGAGCTTGTACCGGCTTGCTGGCAGGCTCGTCATCTTTCTAACCGCCTCTTCGACGGGAAACAGTCCGAGCTCCCTCGAATAGTGCCCGATGATCCTGGGGAAACAGCCGTATGCCGACGGGGGCGGCGTGCCGTTCTTCCGGGCCGGGATCACGGAATCAGCCCCGATGCTCATGAGGGAATGGGCCAGGATCTTGTTGAACATCTTTTCGATCCAGGGGCGTGCAGGGAATCCGAAGGTGAACGCCACCTCGCCGTCTTCCTCGAGCATGAGCCGGCACAGGGCCGAGAACTCTGTCGTCTTCCACTCCCCGGCGATCTCTGGAAAGGACTTCCCCTTTGTCCACTGGTTCCTGTCCGATGAGACCGAGAGCACTCTGATCGGCTTCCAGCCGATGGCGCTGATGTAGGGGTCCGACCACGAGCCCTCCTCCCAGTGCGGCCATTTCGGCACCGTGGTCGTCATCTCCTTTTCCATTCGCTTCCTCGTTACCGGGTTCCGGATGTGTTCGAGCAGCTTCGATTTGCCCCCGCGGTTGGCCCAGGGCGGGAAGAGGATGGTCGCGGTGGTGTTGCCGAGCGTATACGGCACGATATCCATGCCCACATCGATCCCATGGTCGAGGGCAGCCTGAATACGTTTGAACCCGCTGTTCAACGCCGGGTTCGGAAGCGGCGGCAGGGGCACGACCGCATTGACCGTTTCGATCAGGTTGATGATCCCGTAGAGGAGGTTCGACATCCTGCCGAGATAGGGGACCGCGTGGAGGTGCGATATCTGGAGAGGCACGCGGGCAGCCTCGGCAATGGTGATCGCTTCGTCGATGGAGTTCTCGAGGGTGGTGCAGTATCCGCGCAGATGCGTCGCGTAGGGCCTGCCGAATTCGGTCAGAACCTTTGCCATATCCACGAGCTCATCGGTGTGGCAGTACATGCCCGGGTAGTACATGAGGCCGGAAGAAAGGCCGATGCATCCGGCAGAGAGGCTCTGCCTGACCATGTCCTGCATCCGCTTCGATTCATCCGCAGTGCAGAAGCGGTTCTCGCCGCCCATGACAGCGATGCGCACGGCGCCGTGCCCCACGAGCTGGGCGAGGTTGCAGAGCAGGCTCCGGCCCTCGAGGTAGGCAAAGTACTCCTCCATGGTGCTCCAGGAGAGATTCTCGACGGGCGCACCCATGCTCCGGATGAGGTCGAGGAGCATGTGCTTGCGTTCAGGGACGCACGGTGCTGCGGACCATCCGCAGTTGCCCACCACGCACGTGGTCACACCCTGGCGGACGAAGAACTCGAAGCGCTCTATCGGGTCCTGGTCGATGACGTAGAGGTCGTGGTGCGAATGGATGTCGATGAAGCCCGGTGAGACCGCGAGCCCTGCCGCTCGAACGACGTTTCTTGCCTGTGCGCCTTCGAGTCTGCCGAGCCCTTCGATCCTGTCTCCGACGATCCCTACGTCGCCCGAAAACGGCTTGCGGCCGGAGCCGTCAATGATCAAACCGCCTTCGATCAGGTAATCGAACATGACTTTATGCCCCTTTTCCCCGGCCCTACAGCGAGACCGTCTTCCCTTTGATCGCCGCGAGGTGCTCCGGAACCTCATCGCGCTTGAATACGTCCTCCTGCGTTTCTGCGCGCCGGATGACCGATATCCTGTCTCCGGTCACGAGCAGGGTTGCAGGCCTGGGCATGGCATTGAAGTTGCTCATCGAAACCTCCTGGTATGCCCCGACATCGAGGATGGCCATGATGTCTCCGGGCTCTATGTCCCGAGGGACCTTTATGGTGGGGAACATCCGGTCGCCGTAGCAGCTCCGGCCCACGACGTCCATCTTGTCGACGAGCGGCGAGCCGGTCTTGTTCGCAAAGATATAGTCGAAGACGTGGTGCTCGTAGCGTCCGCCCGTGAACCAGAACTCGGTCGTGTCGAGGGCGGCGTGGCTCCAGCTGATGGGTTCGGTCATCCTCTTGATGCTCCTGACCCTTGTCAGGTGGATGCCCGTGTTCCCGTGCAGGCTCCTCCCCGGCTCGAGCTGGAGCATGACGCCCTTCGTATTGATGCCCCTGCGGCCCAGCTCGCGTTTGAGGGTCCGGGTGCACACCGCGCCGTACTCCTCGATGCCGGGCGCCATCTTCTGGTTCGGGGTGAAGAGGATGGCCTTGTCGATGATCTTCGAGATGATCCTGTAGCGCAGATCGGGGAAGGGTGACAGGATCTTCGAGAGGCCGTAGAGGACGAGGAACTCGTACGGCTCGGAATACTTGATCTCGGAGCCGAACGGGTCCCTGGGGCAGGCGAACCCGCCGCCGATGTCGATCTCGCCCGGCTGGTATCCGCCGAGGGCCTTGCTCACGATGGCGATCTCTTCGGCATAGGACTTCATCTGCTCTTCCCAGTAGCGCGCCGACGGATGATGGCGGCCGTGGTGCTCGTGGAATCCGACCAGCTCGACGTGTGGAGATTTCAGGATACGCTTCCCGATATGGATGACGGCGTCTCGGGGCAGGCCGCCCTTGTAGGCGAGCGCTGCGAGGTCGGTCGACAAGGGTCCGCTCGGCACGAAGTCGCTGGAGGTGGTGAAACCCTTCAGGACGGGTTTCATCCGCAGGCGGACCTTGGCCTTTGTCCCGAGCTCTCTGGCTGCCTGCTCGATGATGTCGAACTCTTCCATGCCGTCGATGGTGATGCGCGCGCCCTGCTTTACGGAGTTAAAGATATGATCGCTGTCCTTGGGCACGCCGTTCACCGAGATGTACTGCGGGTCGAACCCGGAGCGCAGCGCGACCGCCAGCTCGCCTGCAGAGTAGATGTCGCACCCGCACCCTTCGCTGGCTATGATCTTCTGGACGGCCGAGCTCCAGCTTGCCTTGGCCGCCGGCATGACCTTGACCGGCCCGTCGGTCCAGCCTGCCTCGAACCCCTTCTGAAACCGGCGTATGTTGCGGCGAAGCTGGTCCTCCGAGACCACGAACACGGGCGAGCCGAACCGTTCCACGATCTCGACGGTATCGAGCGCCTCGATGAACAGATGGCCGTTCCTCGTGCTCAGACAGTCGTCGATCCTCTCTTTGCCTACCATGGATACCTCCTTTCTTTGTCAGACTTTTGCGTATATACTTGTGGCTGTACAGACAGCCGGTACTTGAATGTATAATTGAAATTCCGCGAGAGAACAGGACCAATGAGGCCATTTATATGGCAGATTGCGCCATCACGCACATGTCGTATACGAATGCGGATATCGGGCCGATACGCGCCCTCACAGCCCAGTGGCTCATAAAGCAGCTTGCAGGAATGGGCATCGAGGCGTCCCGGCTCCTCGAGGGGACGAAAATCGAATGCGGCTGGCTCGATGAGGAAGATGCCTTCATCACGTACCCGGAGTACGAGCGCCTCATCGCGAACGCCCTCGATGCGACTCAGGAAAGAGCCCTGGGCCTGAAGCTGGGCCGGACAGTCAACCTCGCCCTGTTCGGCGCCTTCGGGTACGCCCTCATGAGCAGCAGGACCCTCGAAGACGCTGCCAATGTGTTCCTCAAGTATCAGGACCTCCCCGGACAGCTCACCCGGATCAGCATGAAGCACAGCGGCCCGGAGAGGCTCATCCGGTTCGACCCGCTGTATCCGCTTACAGGCAGGATCCTGACCTATGCCATGGAAGAGGTGCTGTCGACGACCTACTACGGCATGGTCTTCCTCGTGAACCGGGATATCACCCTGTCCGAAGTCTGTCTCGGATATCCGGCGCCCGGACATGCCCGGCTGTACGAAGAGATGTTCCGCTGCCCGGTGAGATTCGGGGCGAAAGGGAGCTTCATGCGGATGGATGCCGGGATCTTCTGCCTGCCGGTCCGGACGGCGAACCAGAGCGTCTATGAATACTGCACACGGTTCTGTGAGGACATGCTCGAAGGTTTCAGGAAATCCGACCAGTTCATCGACCGGATCAGGAACGTCATCCTCACGTCGCCGGGAAAGTTCCTTAAAGCAGGGGAGATGGCGAGAGAGCTGGGCATGGGCACCCGGACGCTCACCCGCAGGCTGCAGGAGAGGAACACGTCGTACAAGAAGATCATCAGCGAGGTCCGCTCCGACCTTGCCATGAAATACCTCGCGGGCACGAACCTCACTATCGACCAGATCTCCGACCTGGTGGGGTTCTCGGAGACGACCGCATTCCGCAGGGCGTTCAGGAAATGGACGGGCAGGAGCGCTTCGCAGTACCGAAGGGAAATGCTCTCGAGAAAGGACAACCGCTAGGGTTCCGTCCGGATCGATTCCGTGCTCTCCTTTCCCATCCGCTGACAGGCAGCCATGTCTGGTGATTTCCGATGCAGTGGTTACCTCATTCCTATAGAGACTCATTCATCAGCCGAGGGAGGTGAGCTCATGGCTGAACATCATATCAAGGTGAATCGTGCCCCGGTCCTGACGCTCTGGGCGACGGTCGTTGCCGAGCGGCTCGGCTATGATCATGACGAGGCGCTCACCCTGGGCAGGATGGTGACGACGCTCGATGCCCAGGCAAAAGGGAAGCGGCTGGGCATCTACAAGGAGCACAAGGAGAGGAAGGAGAAGAGGGCGCAGGAGATGAAGGCAAAGCTCAGGCAGGGCGAGGTCTTCCTCGTGGACCTCGTCGGCCGGACCATCCCGGCAAAGGTGACCGACCGCGGCGTGAGGGCGGTGAGCGAGGGCAGGCCGGTCGACCCGGAAAGCGTCCGGCGCTATCTCGAAAAGAAGTTCGGGTCCGAGCTGGGCGACGTGCGCTCCGCCATGGAGAAGCTGGCAGGGGCGTACAGCCCGGACGAGCTCTCGGACGAGGCATATTCGCTCTATGAGAAATTCCGCCCCCTCGTACCGGGAGGCAGGAGAGGATGGGGGGCGCAGGGCGAGCTCGACCTCGATTACCTCCGGTCTCTTGCCGGGTAGACCGCACCTCGCGTGATGCACATGCTTGACCGCGGGTGCTTTTTAAGCGTATGAACGTATGAAGGAAGGGAACTGCTTGATATGAATCCTGAAATGCTTCAATACGTGCAGCCCACGCCGTTCATGGACTTCGACTCGAAGGACGTCGCCGAGTTCGCCCGCGCGAGGTCCGGTGATTCCGGCGGCCCTAAGGATCGGGCGGTCAGGCTCTACTACGCGGTCCGGGACGGGATCCGCTATGATCCCTATACGTTCGTGCTCTCGACCGCGAGCATGAGGGCGAGCAACACCCTGAAGGTCGGCCGCGGCTGGTGCGTCACCAAGGCGGTCCTGCTCGCCGCCTGCCTGAGGTCGCAGGGCATCCCTGCGAGGCTCGGATTTGCGGACGTGAGGAACCACCTCACCACGGCGAGGATGCGCGAGGCCATGAAGACGGACGTCTTCTACTGGCACGGCTATACGTCGATCTTCCTGGACGGGGCATGGGTCAAGGCAACGCCCGCCTTCAACGTCGAGCTCTGCGAGAAGTTCCGCATCCGCCCGCTCGAGTTCGACGGCAGGAGCGACTCGATCTACCACCCGTTCGACCTCGACGGAAACAGGCACATGGAATACCTGCGGTACCGCGGCGAGTTCGCTGACGTCCCTCTCGAGGAGATGACGGCATCGCTCTTCGAGCTGTATCCCGGGTTCAGGGACCTCTCCAAGACCGGCGCAGACTTCGACCGCGACGTCGATCAGGAGACATCGAAGGGCTAGTCCTTCACCGGCATCCGCTTCAGGGACCGCACTCAGTCATTTCTCGAATCGCCCGGCAGACCGCATCCTCCCTGGCCCCCAAGGTTGAAGTCTCGAAGCATACCCACATTATAAACCTATGCCGAGTCATGTAGACCAATGTCCATGAAACCTGATGACACACTCGATCGGAAAGGAGGAATCGTCCGATGGAACACAGGATAGAAGTTATACCCGACATAGGATCGGTAACCCATATCTCATGGGGTAGCGTCTTTGCGGGCACGATCATCGCTCTGATGGTCCAGTTCACCTGGATCATGCTGGGTCTGGCAATAGGATTCGGGGTCGCGACGCCTGCCGTACAGGGCGGAGCGCTGGGAGGACTGGGAATCGGCGCCGCTGTCTGGTGGATCCTGGGCAGCATTCTCGCCCTGTTCGTCGGCGGATGGGTCGCCAGCAGGATGGCCGGGATTCAGCGCCTGTTCGACGGCGTTCTCCATGGGCTCGTCACGTGGGGTCTGGTGACCCTCATCACCGTATATATCCTCTCGAGCGGTGTAGGCTCGGTGATCGGCGGTGCGTTCGGGGTCGTCAGGGACGCCCTTTCCGTATCAGGCCAGGTGGCGAGCGCGCTGCCGCAGATCTATGGCCAGCTGACCGGAGGCCAGGGCGGGATGAATGATATCGTGAATCAGCTTCAGCAGAGCGGCGCAATGAATCCCCAAGTGATGAACGAGGTGCGCAACGACGTCCAGAAGATGCTTCAGGGGAACTACACGGCATCCGACCGCAAGAGGCTCATAGGCGTCATCACGCAGAACACCGACCTGAACAACCAGCAGGCTGCGTCCCTCGTCCAGAGGATCGAGAATACCGTCCAGCAGGCCCCTGCCCAGATCCAGCAGGCTCAGGAGACTGCACAGCAGGTGGCGCAGACTGCAGCACGTGTCCTGTCGGTGGCCGCCATTGCCTCGTTCATCATGCTTATCCTGACCGCCGCGGCAGCGGGCCTGGGTGGCTGGATCGGCAGGGTGAGCGGCCCGGTGGAGGTATAGCTCCACCCTCCTTTTAGAGCATCCGTGCAGCTGCACGCTTATGGTGCAGGGACAGGCCCCGTAAGCGGCGGATGCGTTCCGCCGTGCCGGGGCGTCCCTGCGCCTGTCCGATTCTCAGACAGACGATCTCCGCCCGCCGCGCCCGCCTTCAACGATAAGACGATTTCGTTGAGAAATCCTTTGCATTGCATCCCTTGGTCGATGGGTTGCCTGCGTAGTACCATTTGAACGAACCGGGGTCATTTTCGTCATAGAAACCATAAATCTGCCACACGTCGCCCGTGCTCGTGTCGATGACCCAGGTGGACCTGGCTGTGACTATCTGGTATTGGCAGGTGCGCCCGGAGTCGCTCCGCTCCTGGGCGGACATGAGAACGATGCTGAGCCCGAGCAGAAGGCCGATGACCAGGCTTCGCCAGTCGATCCCTTGCTTGATCATATCAGTGCATCTCCTTTTCAAAAGCCTCTTTTTTAAGATTCTAGATACGATCGCGGCCGGGAAACGGTATGAGGCGGCCTGATTTCAGGCATGTACGGGCAGATAAAGCACTAGAGGTAGATCGCCCTCTTGCCCGAGAGCTTCTGGATGCGTCCGATGGTATGGAAGGCGGCGGGCGGCGGGCTGAGCCTGAACCCCAGCAGCTTCCAGCAGATGAACTCCATGACCAGGCCTGCATCGCTCACCGTATCCATGTAGGCGAAATTCGCGCTCGAGGGGAATGCGCTCAGCTTGCCCCTCACCCAGACAGGGTATCCCGCCTGGGAGAGGATGGATGCCCAGGTGTCGACATCCTGCACGAGAAACCCCAGGTGCTGGACCACGGGGCGGCACCGGCCGTCGATGCACTGCCGGTAGAAGTCTGACCCGGTCCCGGCCTCGAGGAGCTCGAGCTCGAAGCCTTTGAAGTAGGCGATGCCCATCTTGCCGATGAAGGTCCTCGGCTCATAGCGCTCGTGCCAGAAGTCGGTCTTTCCGCCGGCGATGAAGAAGGGCGGAACCCCTTTGCCCTCGAGCTCCCCGGCCGCATCCTCCACATCCGGCACCACGATGCCGAGCTGGTGGACGGCGGGCAGGGCGAACCTCCTTCTGAAATCCGCGGCGATCTCGCCGACGGCCCCTGCAAAATCCTTTTCCTTCATCAGATCTTCAAGAAGAATCATACGTGCTCCTTCGGAGATATTGATGTACATGCTCAAATATAATCAGTCTTGAGCCTCGGAGCAAGGCGGACCGCAGCAGATTTTTCCGGAGGCCTTTTCTTTATGGGTTCGAAAACTCCGGGAAATATTGTATGATAGCTGCCGGCGGGGGTGCAGACATGAAAGATATAGCCGGGATGGTAAGGAGCGATCCGTATGCAGGGCTGCTGGGGATCGTTGTCGAATCTGTCGAAGGGGGGTATGCGCGGTGCTCGCTGACCGTTACCGAAAAGATGCTCAACTTCCTCGGCATGGTCCACGGAGGCCTCGTCTTCAGCCTGGCGGACGTCGCCTTCTCGGCGGCCTCGAACAGGGACCACTCGCCTTCCTATGCGCTCGACGTCAGTGGATCGTTCCTGAGGACGGCCAGGGTGGGCGATGTCATCAGGGCAGAGGCCAGGCTCATCCACACCACGAGGAGGACCGGCGTCTACCGGATGGATGTGACGAACGGCAGCAGCCTCATGGCAACCTTCAACGGCACGGTGTTCAGAAAGGTCGACGGATAGGAGCGGCTCGCCGTCGCTTCTGATCCCGGACTCGTTTTTTATCAGCCGATCGCCTACGTATAGAGTATGATACGGATCGGCTATGTGGGCGTGAACACGGAGCTGCCGACCGCGAGCAGGACGTTCCGGCTGGCCGGATACTCACAGGAGAGGATGCTCGAGGTCGCTCAATCGAATATTCTCGCCCTGGAGAAGATCCTCGAATGGAACGGGGAGCGGGGCATCGAAGTCTTCCGCATCACGTCGAACCTCATACCCTTCGGCTCCCACCCGGTCAACTCCGGGATCTGGAAGCAGGCGCTTCGAGGTGACCTCGAAAGGGTAGGCCGGTTCATCCGGCAAAGAGGCATGCGGGTCTCGATGCATCCGGGACAGTTCACCGTGCTCAATACCCCGAACGGAAGATTTCTCGCCAACACCCTGCGGGACCTCGATTACCATGCCGCGGTCCTCGATCTCATGGGGCTCGGTTCGGGCCACAAGATCATCCTCCACGGGGGCGGGTCGTATGGCGAGAAAGAGCGGTATGCCGGGGTGCTGATCGAGCGCATCGGGATGCTCCCGGCCGGAATCCGCAGCCGTCTCGTGCTCGAAAACGACGGCCGCACCTTCACAGCGGAAGACATCCTGTGCATCTGCAGGGAGACAGGGCTCCCCGGCGTCTTCGACGTCCTCCATCATCAGGTGAGCCCGAGCCTCCACGGCATCGACGTGAGGGAAGCGATCCTGCTTTTCCAGATGACCTGGCTCGATCAGCGCCAGGAGATCCACTATTCCGATCCGGACCCGAAAAAGGGCAGGGACGCCCATTCCGAAAGCGTCGAGATCGCAAGATTCGGAAGCTTCCTCAGGAAGGTATGGGACCTCGAGATCGATATCATGCTGGAGGTCAAGGACAAGCAGGCGTCAGTTCTGAAGCTGAAAGAGGCCTTCCCCGAGCTTGGATGAGGAGATGATGCTATCGGCCGGCCCTCCGGCTGATGAATGCGGTCTCGGCTTCCTTGAGCCGCCGTATCTCCCGGTAGTCGATGTCCGCGTTCTTCCTTTCGAGGTCGTGCAGGCTGTAGCTGTCGAGAGGTATGCCTTCAGAGTAGACCGTATCGTCCACGATGTAGGCCTTGCTCTTGTAGCTCTTCACGATCAGGCTGCGGTGGCCGGGCAGGTCCAGCAGGTCTGACCCATTGCTGTAGTCGGAGATTACGTTTGAACACCTGTACATATGTTTGAGCAGGGTGGGCGCCACATCGATGTGCGAGGACCTCCTGCTGACCACGCGCCCCTGCTCATTGCCCGGAAGGTACAGGATCAGGGGCACCAGGGACTGATGGCCGGTGAAGTTGCTTCCGTGCCCCCAGTAGCCGTTTCCCCTGTCATTGAACTCTTCGCCGTGGTCGGACGTGACGACGATGATCGTCTTCTTGTCGAGGCGTGCCTGCCTCAATGCGAAGAGGACCTCTCCGAAGAGGGAATCGACATAGTGCAGGGAGTTCCTATATCTGTTCAGGAGCGGGGCCGGATCTGCATACTTGTTGAATATGAAGGAGCTCTCCCTGCAGACCGGAAGGAATATCCCGTGGTCTGAAGGAAAGCCATACCCGTTGTGTGATGAGGTCAGGAAAACGAACGCGAAGAAGGGGGAACCGATCTCCTCACTCTTTATAGACCCGATGAGCTTCGAGATGACATACCTGTCATTGGCCACGTTATCCTGATCGTACTTCATCACGTACCGGGAAGGGGCAATGCCGTTGAAGAACATCTTCTTCAGCGAAAACCTTTCCAGGTTGGAGGACGTGAACGCGTTGATCGTATACCCTTTCTCTTTCAGTATGCTCACAAGCACCGGCGGGTATCGCTCGGGATACATTTCGATGTATCGCAGGTAGGTCGGATGCAGCCCGTACATCAGGCTGAAGAGGCCTGTATGAGTGACCGTGCCTCCGCTCATGTGGTTCGTGAACACATAGCTCCGCCGGGCAAGACCGCTGATGTTCGGCGTGATCTGCTCGCTCACCATGTCCGAGCGCCAGCTCTCCACGATGAAGAACAGGACATTGTATCTTTCTCCTGAAAGGCAGGGACACTCGACTCTCTTGAGGGGATACTGCAGGAAAGCTGCGCCATGCTCCTCATCCGGGCCTATGCCCGGTGCCTTTGCGTTGGAATGTGCCGGAACGATGCATGGGACGTTCCGCGCCAGCCCCCTCATGAAGCTGCCTGCCTTGACCGGGAAATAATAGGGGAAGGCCGCCGTATACCTCGTGATCTGCCTCTGGCCGTACTCGATGCCCCATATGTGCACGAGCTGGCCTGCCGTGAACAGAACGACCATCGCAGGCGGGATCCTTGCAAGCCATCTGCTCGGGGACTTCGCCCTGATGAAGGCAAGGACGTTCATCAGGGCGATCAGGACGAACGCCGCGGCCAGCAGCCCGATGATGTACGGGGGGATCCCGATGCCGTAAAAGTCGTGAATCAGGATATTGATGAACATTCCATCGATGTGAAACCGGTAGACATTGAATATGAACAGATCGACGAACAGATAGAAGTCCATGCACACCTTGGGAGCGGCGACTAGGTATTCCGCCCATCGAATGAACGCGAGCGGCGTCAGGAGAAGGCTCACGAAGGTGATCGCCACGTAGTAGTACGCCGGAATCGACAGGGCATACAGCAGGGCGAGGAGAGATCCGGGAATGCCCGTTTCCCTGAAGTATGCAGACAGGAGGATGAGGGTGAGCGGAAAGCTCATCGTGGCGAACTTCACCACGCGGCTTGAGGATCGGGCAAGATGTCTCTGGGATACCATGTATGCCTCCTGGCTCACTAGGTACTAAAAGTATGCGTGATCGAGGACTTATCAAGACAGCGGATCTGTAAAGAGAGGTTGTCGCGGGCGGTCGGGGTTGAAGAGCAGGGCCGCGTTCGCCCCCGATGCCCTTGCCGGGGGGCTCGCAGGGCCGGGCTCTGCGTTCGGGAGGGGGTCCCTCGGATTTACCTGACGCTTGAAGGCTGCCGGCGGACGAGATCGATCACGGTGACCTCGGGCTGCGCGAGGAAGCGGATGGGCGCGCCCCAGGTCCCGGTCCCTGGGCTCACGTAGAGGTGCGAGCCCTGCGCGAAGGCGTGCCAGCCGGTGACATACGGATAGAAGATCCCGACGAGGAGCCTGAAGGGGAAGATCTGCCCCTTGTGGGTGTGGCCTGAAAGCTGAAGATCGTAGAGACCGATCGACTTGCCCCTGATGATCGGCTGGTGCTTGAGGAGGACCGTGAACCTGTCTCTCGGAAGCCGTGCGAGCAGATCTCTCTCCGGCTCGCCCACGGCCAGGCCGAACTGCTTCGCGGTCGGGTCGTCGATCCCGACGATATTGACGAGCCCTCCGGCAACGGCCGCCTCGTTCCTGAGCACGGTGAAGCCGGCCCTCTTCGTGATCTCGAGGGCCTGGGGGAGCCCGGCATAGAACTCGTGGTTGCCCGTGACGGCGTACTTGCCATACCGGGGCCGGATCTCTTTGAGGGCATCGGCGAGGTCCGTGAGGCTATCGATCTGGCCGTCCACGAGATCGCCCGTGGATACGAGGATATCGGGGTTCGCCTCCCTGATCGCCTTGATGATCCTCCCGAGCCTCTCTTCCCTGACGATGAGCCCGAGATGCACGTCCGAGATCTGAGCGATCCGCAGGCGGCCGATAGTCTCAGGGAGATTGGGGGCATGGACGGTATAGCTCTTCATGCGGATGTCCCTTGCCTCGAAATACCCGTAAAGGGAGATGGCGAGGGCAAGGAGCAGAGGGATGAGGAACGCCGCCTTTGCCGAGGGCATGACGGCCATGGAGCCCTTGAAGAGGAGCGCCTCTGTGCCATACAGAGCCAGGCGGTAGAAGTCGGTCAGAAGGGAGAGGCAGAAGAACAGGAATATGACGCCCATCCAGGTATAGCCGAGATAGGAGAGGAGCCGGGCAGGGGTTTCATACCCGCTCCTCTCGATGAGCCTGACCATGATCGGGCTTAAGATCATTGCCGCCATGAAGAGCCCGATGAGAGTCCCGCTGAAATGTCCGAAGGGAAAGGCAGAGCGGAGCCTGAGGAATACGTACACGTGCACGGCGCTGTATACGCCGAAAATTCCGAGCAGGAACAGGGGCATGCCGGTCTCCTGTAATCCGGGGATATCAATATCATAATAGACGGTTTGACGCGCTCCCGCCATAGAGAAATTGGGCGGCTGCACATATTATAAGCACTATCAGCGGATTGGAGATCGTATGGTCCCGTTGTGGGCGCAGGCAAGTATCTGGGGGTTCTTTGCAGGGTCGGCCCTCCTCATTGGAGCCGCGGTTGCGTATTTTGCCAGAATACCCCAGCCGGGCGTCTCGGGCGCCATGTCGTTCGGCAGCGGCGTCCTCGTCTCCGCCCTGTCGTTCGAGCTCCTGGAGAAGTCGTATGCACAGGGCGGCTTCGATGCG
The DNA here is from genome assembly GCA_029547185.1 of Deltaproteobacteria bacterium. Classification (GTDB taxonomy): domain Bacteria; phylum Desulfobacterota; class Desulfomonilia; order UBA1062; family UBA1062; genus Phosphitivorax. The sequence goes on from JAKPPU010000018.1 coordinate 28,138, forward strand.
GCCGCCATAGGCTTCGTCACCGGGGCCGCTGTCTATACGGTGGCCAACTGGTGGATATCCCTCAAGGGCGCCCGGTACCGGAAGCGCTCGAACGGCCTGCAGCTCTCCGAGGAACAGGAGAAGGGCAGCGGGCTCGCCATTGCCGTGGGCTCGCTTCTCGACGACATCCCCGAGTCCATCGCCATCGGTCTGAGCATGGTCGGCGGCGGCAAGGTCAGTGTGGCCCTTGTCATCGCGGTGTTCATCTCGAACATCACCGAGGGGCTCTCGAGTGCCTGCGGCATGGAAAGGGCGGGCCGTTCGGCAGCATATATTTTTGGTGTGTGGGGCTTCATCGCATTGACCACCGGGACTGTTTCCATGGCGGGATTTACGCTTTTCCAGGACCTGTCGCACGAGGTCATCGCGGCAGTCACTTCCATGACCGCAGGCGCCGTCCTCGCCATGCTTGCCGACACCATGATCCCCGAGGCATTCGGCGAAGAGCGCACCTTTGCCGGGCTCATCACGGTGGTGGGTTTCCTGGCCTCCTTCATGATGAGCAAATCGTAAGGACGATGCATCGTATCGGCGTCATCTCCGACACGCACGGGCTGCTCAGGGAGGAGGCGAGATCGCTCCTCGCCAGCTGCGAGCTGATCATCCACGCAGGCGACGTCGGGAATGCCTCCATCCTCCGCAGCCTCGAGCGGATCTCGAAGGTGGCAGCCGTGAGGGGAAACGTAGATGCCGGCAGCTGGGCACAAACCCTCAAGCCATGGGAGATCGTCACGATCGGCACGAAGAAGATCTTCGTTATCCACCGCCTGGGCGATATGGCCGTGAATCCCGCTTCGGAAGGGATCGATGCGGTCGTCTCCGGCCATTCCCACAGGCCGGATATCCGCTATAAAGAGGGCGTGCTCTACCTCAATCCGGGGAGCGCAGGCCCGAGGAGGTTCGGTCTTCCCGTAAGCCTGGCCTTCATGGAGACAGGCCCTGCCGGCATCTGCCCGGAGATCGTCGAGCTCCGGGTCTAGGCCTTCACGGATGAAGATGCAGGTCCCGGGTTTCGTGAAAGAAATCGTTCTCTCCCCCCTTTTGAACGCCGGCTCTTGAGGTATGATGAAATGGTATGGGGCTTAAGCTCGGATACTTTTCGAAAAGGGCTCTCCTCTGTGCAGAGTGCGCCGTCCTCTTTTTCATCCTTCCGGTAACGCTCTACTTCATCAGGCACTGGTTCGCCTGGCGGATAACCCCCATCGTCCTGCTCGTTTCGTTCCTGTGCTTTTTGAGCCTGATCACGGACAAGGACTTCGACAGGAAGAGGCTCTGGCACATCAGGGATTTCCCGGTCCACATCAAAGCGATCATGATCACCTTCTTCATCGCAGCAACCGGAATAGCCTTTTTCACCTATCTGTTCCAGAGGATGTATTTTCTCTACTTCCTGTCTGCCGAGCCCAGGCTCTGGCTCGTATTCGTCCTCATCTATCCCCTCCTCGTGGTATACCCCCAGGAGCTCGTTTTCCGGGCCTTTTTCTTCCACCGCTACCGAAGCATCTTCGAGCACAGGCTCACCATGATAGCCTTGAGCGGCATAAGCTTCGGTCTGGCGCACCTGTTTTTCGCCAACTGGTATGCGCCCGTCCTCTCGACGCTGGGGGGGATCCTCTTTGCATACCGGTACACGAAGGCCCAGTCGCTCGTGGTCGCTGCCTTCGAGCACGGGCTGTGGGGCAACTTCCTCTTTACCATAGGCATGGGCTGGTACTTCTACAGCGGGTCCATCCGCTGAGCCGCAGCCGTGAAAAGCACCGCAGCCTTTCACGAAGCCTGAATATGTGATATGGGCCTAGGAAATCATATACTTGGCAGGCATGGATCATCACGAGCGCTTCCATGCTTTGAGGCCCATGGCAGGCGTCAGCGCCGCTGCCCCGGCGCCGGAAGAGGGAGAGAGTGGATACGGCCAATATCCTGGCAGGCATCTGCCTGCTCATGTTCGGACGCAGGCTGTTCTGGCTGTTCGTGGGCGTCACCGGGTTTCTCTACGGGCTTCTGCTCGGACCGGGATTCATCCACAACCAGCCCGGGTGGGTCATCCTGGGAGTCGCTGTCGCTGCCGGGGTCCTGGGCAGCCTGCTCGCCATCTTTCTTCAGCGGGTCGTCATTGTGCTGGCAGGATTCTCCGCGGGATCGTACCTCGCATACTCCCTCATGGGCTCTCTTTACCCGGGAATCGGGCAGAACGTCTGGATCGTGAGCATCATCGTCGGGGTGTGCTGTGCGGTCCTCTTCTCCGTGTTCTTCGACTGGGCGATCATTCTCCTGTCTTCCCTCCTGGGAGCCTTCCTCATCACGCACTCGTTCCACGAGGGCCCGCAGATCACGACGGTCGCCTTCGCGATCCTGGCGATCGCAGGCGTTGCGGTTCAGGCAAACCTCATCCCCAGGAAAAACTCCTGACCGCCATTGACCGCAGCCCGGCTCTAGGAGGAAGAGGCTCTCAGAACGTCACCTCAAGAAAGCTGCCGACCGCGACATCGGGGCTGTCATCGTAGATGCCTATCGACAGGTACGGTCCGATCCGAACGTTTCGGGTTGCGATGATGTTCCCGCCCAGGACCAGCTCGAGCGTATTGCGCGTTCCTTTCTGCTCCTGCTCGCCCACGAGCTCGACATTGAGCCCTATCCGGTCGTCCAGGGGATAGCCATAGCCTATGCCGAAATTGAAGTAGCTGGTGTCGTCAAAATCGCCTCCCTGAATCCGATAGCCGAACTGGCCATAGAGCAGCCCATGGGCAATTTGCCGCTGCATTGGGATGTTGACGAACAGATCCACGCCGTCATTCGCATAGGGTGCGATATCGTCGTCACCCAGGATGGTGGCCCCCAGCTGGAGGGAGAAGGACTCATTCATGGCCAGTTTGCCGAAGAGCGTCAGACCTTCCAGCCCGGATTCGTCCGGTGCACCGCTGTTATCTGCCGAGTTGGAGCTGAAGGCGATGAAGCCGCCGACCTCCGCTGAGTCGCCCAGGCCATAGCGCAAGCCGAGGGGAGCCAGCCTGACATTGTCATATTCAAGCCCCGCAAGTTCTCTGTCCTGCTCAAAGGCAATCCCGGCATCCATGACCAGCTGTCCACGGGGCAGCACGTTCACCCGTTCGATCTTTAAAGGCCAGATCTCTGCCTGAGCCGCCGTCCATCCTGCTATGGCCATGATTATCCCGAGTACTGTACACAAAAGCCCATGCTTCATGCCGCTAACCTCCTTAAATGATGATGAGAACAACAGGGGTTAAGTATCAGACCTTCGTATCCGAGGCAATACTTTTAACGTATTGCCGCGACCCGGCTTGAAATTCCCCTTGTCTGGGCGGCACTGATCGTCATAGCCACATGGCCGGATCTGCTGAAGCTGCAGGGACGGCTCGGGGGCAGACGCGGGCTTGCCGTGGCGCTCACGACCCTCGCGATGCTGCTCATTGTCTTCATCCCGGTCACCCTGGCCGTGCTTGCCATTGTCGAAGGCGAGGCGGCCACGGCCGACCGGTAGCGCATGCCCGGAGAATCGGGACATCCGCCGTGCAGGAGCGCCGGGCGGATGTGGAGAATATGCCCCTGCCGCCCTGCAGGGGCCGGAATCGGGAGCTCTGCCCGTGCGTGCGGTCAGCGATCCCGCTTTATGGAATGCGCGTCCTCCCTATCCGCACTCGTGAAGAGAATGATCTAACCGCAGCATCCTTCGCTGCATACCGGCAGGCTCGAAGTAACGTTAAAGCCTGACCCTGCAGCGGACTCGATGAAATCGACGCGGATCGGTTTGGTCTTATCGAAAAGCTCTTTTTCGATTACGAAGGTTATTCCCTGCTCGGTAAAGGTAAGGTCGTTTTCCTGTGACTCATCCAGAGCCATACCCAGTTTGGGTCCGCCTCAACCGGCCTGCAGGAGCAGCCTGACCGTACTCGGTCCTTTCTGCTTCTCCAGGATGCCCTTGATCATGCTGCCCGCTTTTTCCGTTACTTCAAACATATGTCCTCCTTGGCGTCGGATTGTCTTTGCAGCGGATTGCCATCATGTTGCTCATGTGCAGCCTACTTCCCTCTCAGTGTCTTGTCAATGGACAGGGTGAGGTATCCGGTATGCTCTCCGAGCATATTATCTTGATTTCCCGATACAATCACTTTATAGCGATTGAATACATGAATTTCTGACAATAACCGGAAGGGGGAACGGTATGGGAAACGATCCGGCAAAGGTCGTGAAGGTGATCAAAGAGAATCGGGACATCACGTCGCTCTATATCGAAGGGTACGACGAAGCGTTCACCAGGAGGCGTGCAGGCAGTTTCCTTACCCTGAAGATCATGCAGGACGACGGATGGAGTGAGGCGCACCCCTTCACCATCTCGTGCGCACCCGAAGACCCGCAGCTTCGTGTGACCATCAAGAGGCTCGGGGAATTCACGACAAGAGTCCACAGCCTCGAGCCCGGGGCTCCGGTCATGGTCGCAGGTCCCTACGGGCTTTTCTGCAAGGACATCGACGCGAATGAATACATCGTCATGATCGCAGGCGGGGTGGGGATAACGCCTTTCCTGAGCGTGCTGAGGCATTTCAGGAACATCAGGGCAAAAAACCGCATTCTCCTCATCTGGTCAAACAAGGGCCTCGAAGAAGCGTTCGCCCTGGACGAGCTCAAGGCAATGACGAAGGATATCCCTCTGAAGATCGTCCACAACCTGAGCCGCGAGCCCGAGGGTGCGGATATGGCGAGATACGCGGACGAGGCCTTCCCGGATGTGGTCTACGAGTCGGGGAGGTGCACGAGGCACCTCATGAAGAAACACATCGACCTGAGCGCGAAGCCCGCAGTCTATCTCTGCGGCCCGCCGCCCATGCAGGACTTCGTGATCGGGGAGCTCGAGGCCATCGGGATTGATCCCAAGAGCATAAAGAAGGAGAGCTTCACCTGGAAGGGCGCAAAGTAGCTTCGATGCAGGGTTAGGCCGGGCGATGGAGGCGAGCGTTTTTCAGGGATTGCTCATTACGACCCTGGCAGGACTTTCCACTGCCATCGGGAGCTTCTTCGGCATCTACTCGAGAAAGCCCACCCCGTCTTTCCTCGCCTTCTCCCTCGGGTTCTCCGCAGGGGTCATGGTCTTCGTCGCCTTCCTGGAGCTCCTGCCCACAGCCGTTCAGACGCCGGGACTGGGGCTCGTGCGGGCCTACAGCGCTTTCTTCGCAGGCATGGTGATCTACTTCCTCATCGATCTCCTGGTCCCCCACGACTACATCGGCCAGCACGATCACACCGAAAACGGCGCATACCCACGCGAAGCCGTGAGGAGGCCGGCACTCGAGAGGACCGGGCTCCTCGTCATGCTCGGCATCACGATCCACAATTTTCCCGAGGGCATGGCCACCTTCATAAGCACCGTGCACGATCTCAAGTTCGGGCTCGCCCTGGGAGTGGCCATTGCCTTGCACAACATCCCGGAGGGCATTGCCATTGCCGCGCCGGTATACGTGTCGTCAGGGAGCAGGAGGAAGGCCTTTTTCTGGTCGTTCTCCTCCGGGCTGAGCGAAATCGTGGGAGGGATCCTCGCGGCAGCCGTGCTCATGCCGTTCCTGTCCCCGATAGTCATGGGCATCGCCCTGGCCGGTGTGGGCGGCATCATGGTGTCGATCTCCCTCGACGAGCTCATCCCGGTCGCGAAATCGTTCGATTCCGAGCATTTTCCGACCCTCGGGGTGATCACGGGCATGGTGGTCATGGCCGTGAGCCTCTACCTGCTGAGCTAGGCCGGGAAGGAGGGAAGCGGATGCAGTTCGCCGCAAAGCTGGCCATCACCGTGGCCATTGTCATTATCAGCGCCCAGATCGGAAAGAGGCTGCCGAGCCTCGCCGGTCTCATCGCCACCATGCCCCTCACGGGCCTGCTCGTGCTCTTCTGGCTCTCCACCGAACAGCCCGGAAATATGGAGATCATGACGGATTACACGAAGGGCGCCCTTTTCGGGGTATTCCCGAGCATTTTGTTCTACCTGGCCGCATGGATATGTTTCCGCAGGGGAATGGGCCTGGCGGTTGCCCTCGGAGCAGGCTTCGGCATCTGGATCATCGGTGCAGTCGTTCATCAGTTGCTGGTGAAGTGACAGTTCTTTTGTCTGGAGGAGGGGATGTAGGAGACACCCCCTCATTTGTTCGGAGGAGGGGAGGCAGGGGTAACCCTTCCTTCATAAAGATCTTGAAAGCACGCTCGGGGAGGGGAGGCAGGGGTGTCCCTTCCTTCACCGGGGACCGCCTTTTGATGCAGCCGAGACCTGCGTCTTAAGGCCGAACCCGTAAACTCGCCTCACTGCGTGAGGCTCAAACAGTACGGGTCCAAGAGGCCTCCGCCTCCGGTCGGGCTGCATTGGCAAAAGGCGATCAACGGTTCATCCAGGGCCACCCACGCCTCCCTGGCACGCTCAATGACAAGTGCAAAACAGGTATCCTCAATAAGCAGTACCAGATGATCTTTAGGTTTAAAGAATATTATTCTTAATGAATGTGTCTGTGAAAAGTGTTATTTATTAAGTTACATAGAAATTTTTCTGCATAGAACGTTAGACATTGGAGAATATCAATATGAGCATCCTTGATAATAAGGAGGTATGTGAAATTATAGTAGTTAATGACGATACTGATTATCTTGCATTCGTCACTTCTTCTTCAGCTGATATAGAGTTTATTCCTGAGCAATACCAGAGTTTCAAAGGCCTTACTATGAAACCTGATGCTGGGGATTTTGCAAAATGGGTACACAAGACTAGACCAGAAATGAAGGTAGAATTGCGCAAGGCAGATGCAAGGTTAGACCTTCATTCCTCCGATTTGTGGCTACCTCTTGTATTCCTCGCTTCAAATGTTGGTCTCCCGGTATATCTGAATCTTGTGTCGAGTTATCTCTATGAACGGATGAAAGGCTCTTTGCGTGGAGAGAAACAACGGATACATTTTAAGAGGATAGGCAGAAATGAACCCTGTTATTGTGGAAGTGGGATAAAGTTTAAAAAGTGTTGCATTTCAAAGGAATTCGTAGAAACCGATCATGTCGATATTGTACAACAACCTATTGATATAGAACAAATATTTGCTTAACCACGGCATGCACACGGACGCGGGCTGCCGCCCGCGCCGCTGTTCAGCACGTTGTTCCTCAAGATTTAAACTCTTGACAATGAATCGGGATGTAATTACAATGTTAGTACATATGGAAGGAGGACCGATATGCGAGCACGCATCGTAAAAATTGGAAATTCCCAGGGAATCCGTATCCCTAAACCCCTCCTTGAGCAGATCGGGATCAGGGATGATGTTGAGCTTGAGGTGGATAATAATCAAATCGTCATTCGGCCGGTATCCAATCCTCGGGAAGGTTGGGATGATGCTTTTAAATGTATGGCTGAAGAAGGTGATGATAATCTCGTGATAGGTAAAGAGAATATAAAGCATTCATGGGATGAGGAAGAGTGGAAATGGTAGTCGACAGGTTTGATGTATATTTGATAAACCTCGATCCTACCGTGGGTTCTGAGATTAAAAAGAGCAGGCCTTGTTTGATCATTTCACCTGATGAAATGAATCATCATATTCGCACTGTCATTGTCGCTCCTGTGACAAGTGCTTCAAAAAGTTATCCAACGCGGGTTACATGCAAATTCAAAGATAAAGAAGGTCAAATTGTTTTGGATCAAATACGCACGATCGATAAAGCAAGGCTCGTAAAAAAGCTTGGTACCATTGATTCAAATACCCAGCTGGAAGTTATCTCGGTTTTGCAGCGTCTGTTTGCCTTCTGATCCCGGCTTATCGTTGGCTGCATATCTGTCATTCTGTTAAAACACAGCACAACAAAAGGATGCACCGGGCGGCTCAAAGCAGCCGGTGATCCTTGGCGTCGGCTGAAATCCTGATTGGTCTCCCGGAAACAAAGAGAGTACGCACCGGAGGTGGATGGGTGGGGGCTCTGGAGTGGACATTACAGCTCTTCTTGCGAATGCAGCCCAGGAGAAGCCTGGAGGGCGCTTAAGCCCCGTACTGTCTGAGCGCAGCGGAGCTTTGCGGAGCGGAGCGAGTTTACGGGGCTGCCCGCAAGGCAAGCCTTGGCTGCATCAAAAAGGGCTGTCTGGCCACGGAAGAGTCCCCGCCCATCCACCTCCCTCCCATCACAAATTATTCCAGACAGTCATCCTTTTATGATGATCCCGACCGGGCAGTGGTCGGAGCCGTTTATTTCCTTTGTGATGAAGGCATCGAGGAGAGAGTCCTTCAACGACCTGGAGATCCAGAAATAATCGATGCGCCACCCGATGTCCTTTTCACGGGCGTTGAACCGGTACGACCACCAGGTATAGTTTCCGGGCTCCTTGTTGAACTCCCTGAAGGTGTCGATGAACCCGTTTTCGACGTACCTGTCGAGGGAGCTCCGCTCCTCGGGGGTGAAGCCCGGGTTGTGGATGTTCGACTTCGGGTTCTTGAGGTCTATCTCCTTGTGGGCCGCGTTGAGATCGCCGCAGAAGATGACCGGCTTCGACGATTCGAGCCTTTTTACGTACGCGAGAAAATCCGCGTCCCACTTCATGCGGTAATCGAGCCGGGCAAGACCGTGCTGGGCGTTCGGCGTGTAGACGTTGACGAGGAAGAATCTGTCGAACTCGAGGGTGATGATCCTGCCCTCCCGGTCGTGCTCGGGGATTCCCATGCCGCAGGAAAACGAGAGGGGCTCGATCTTCGAGAACACGGCGGTTCCCGAATATCCCCTCCGGTCTGCGCTGTTCCAGAACTGCAGGTATCCGGGAAGATCGACCGTGATCTGCTCCCGGGAAGCCTTGGTCTCCTGGAGGCAGAGGACGTCCGGGTCGATCTTTTTAACGACGTCGAAAAAGCCGTATTTCATGGCAGCCCTGATCCCGTTGACATTCCACGATACAAGCTTCATGCAACCCCCTTCAAGAACCGTCCTCATGATCTGTTTTCTTTTTTACTCCATGGAGCGGGCTCGTGAAAATAAAAAACCGTTTGAGCGCCTCTTTCTGGAACGATGTGCTCGCGGCCTCTCTTTGCCATCATGGGCCGATGCGGCATTATAAGTACTCAGGAGGCGATCATGAAGGATCTGCTCCATGCTGCCGTGATTGCAGCTTCGCTGGTGCTCGGCCTCATCTCGAGCGATCGTGCGCAGGCTTACTATGACAGGAATTATCCGACTGCAGTGTATGAACGTGATGCGGCTGAGCCCGGAGGGGGAGGGTATGCTTCCACGCAGTATGATGCTCAGGCTGCGGCTTATGCCGCATATCAGGAAAGAGAGTGTGAGAAAATAGCCGATCGGCTCGAAAAGTATGCCGGGCACGGATACCTCTACGCCCAGTATGCCCTCGGAACGCTCTATGACGATGGCGGATGCAGGAAGAGGGATTATGCACAGGCTGCCAAATGGTACCGTGACCCTGCCCTGCACGGATATCCAGAGGCCCAGTACAGGCTGGGGGTGCTCTATGCAAAAGGGCTCGGCGTGACCCAGGATTATCTCGAGGCTGCCGCATGGTTCAGGAAAGCTGCCGTGCAGGGGAACGCCTACGCGCAGTACGGCCTCGGACTGCTCTACGACAACGGCAGGGGCGTTCCGCAGGACGACGCGGAGGCATTCAAATGGTACAGCAAGGCGGCCGCGCAGGGCATTCCCGAAGCGCAGAACAACCTCGGAACAATGTACCAGGAGGGCAGGGGCGTTCCGGAAGATGCAGCCATAGCAGCCGGATGGTATGAGCAGGCTGCCAGGCAGGGCAACGTTTCGGCCGTGTACAATCTCGAGTCGCTCGATTACGGCGATCGGGAGAGGAAATATCCATACCGGCAGACGCCGGGCGTCTACTGATCGTTCATTGGGTGTGAGCCGCCTTTAAAGATTCCGTTGACCAATCACGTGTTATGGTTATTATTGGAGGATATTTCATGAGGGTGATCGATCAATGACGCACGTGGCCCTTTTGCGATGCGGGAAATACTCGCTGGCCGGGCTCAAGGAGGTTATCGACGAAGGCATCGGGACGATCGGGTTTCCCCTGCGCTCGTTCCGCGGCTCAAAGGTGGCCCTCAAGCCCAACCTTCTCACCGCTGCGAGCCCCGAGAGCGGGGTGGTGACCCATCCGTGCTTCTTCGAGGCAGCGGCGCAGCTCGTCATCGATTACGGCGGCAGGCCCGTGCTCGTGGAGTCGCCCGCCGTCGTGTCCCTGCACAGCGCCGTCCGCAAGGCAGGCTATGCCGAGGTGCTCAAGCGTCTGCAGATCGAGACGGCGGACATATCGGCAGTCGCAAAGCTCTCCTATCCCGAGGCAGGGAAGTTCAAAACCTTCGAGATCTCGAAGGCATTTTTCGATGCGGACCTGATCGTGAATCTGCCGAAGTTCAAGACCCACGGGCTCACCTATGTGACCGCAGCCGTCAAGAACCTGTTCGGCGCCGTCCCCGGAATGAGGAAGTCGCAGATGCACCTGAAGTGCCCTGACAGGGAAGAGTTTTCGAGCATGGTCCTCGACCTCTACGGCGCCTTTCTCCACGGCTTCAATCCGCCTAAAGCGCTCCTCCACGTGATGGACGCCGTCACCGCCCTCGAGGGCGACGGCCCGGGCACGGGAGGAGCCCCGAAGGCGATGAACGCGGTCGTCATCGGCGCAGATGCCCTCGCCGTGGACTGGGTCGCGACCCGGGTGAGCGGGCTCGATACCCGGCTCTCACCCATCCTCGTTCTGGGCTTCAGGAGAGGGTTCGGGGTGTCTTCGGAAAGCGAGATCGAGGTCCTGGGCGGGAAGATAGAAGAGATGCGCGTTCACGGTTTCGTCCCTCCCAGGGGTGCGGGCGCGACCGGGATGCTCGGGATACCCGTGATCCGGAAGACGCTGAAAAGGCTCTTCACCCCCAGGCCCGTTCCTGTCGAAGGCCGGTGCAGCCTGTGCCTGAGGTGCAGGACGATCTGCCCGGCGCAGGCCATAGCCGGGGCGGAAACAGGGCAGGGCGTGCCCCGTTTCGATTATGGCAAATGCATCCGGTGCTGCTGCTGCATGGAGGTGTGCCCTGAAAACGCGATATCGCTCAGGAAGGGCGGGCTCCAGCGGCTGCTCGGAAGGACCTGAAGAAAAGGATTTTCTGGAAGAATCGATTATTGTATTGTATTCTTGAAAAGTTCCCTTATGCCGGAGAAAGGGGGAGACGTGAATGAAGGCCCGTCGAGAGCTTGAGAAGGTGTTCGCCGAGATAAAGGACTGTCATGAGATGGCCTCCTTCTTTGAAGAGATATTCACTCCCAAGGAGCTCAAGGACCTCGAGCTCAGGTGGGAGCTGCTCAAGGAGCTCCACGCAGGACAGACGCAAAGGAGCATCGCTGCCAGGCACAAGATAAGCCTGTGCAAGATCACCCGGGGCTCCAAGGTGCTGAAGAAGCAGGGCTCCATAACGAAGAGGCTGCTCGATTCCTGCGCGGAGAAAAAGGGGAAGTGAGGCTCTTTTATCGATCGGGCAACTAATTCTCCGAATCGCACAGGGCTTCTTTCCAGAATGTTATTCGGTGATTAATGTGCCGGATCGGTAAGCCTCTGATCGGCAGGTGAGCCGGGGCTCAAGGGCCCTGAAGGCCGGAGGGGACCATGGACGACAGGATCGGCGAGAAGTTTCAGAGATATACCAAGTACGAAAGAAAGCGGATGCCCAGGGGGTCGCTCGACCTGAACCGCAAGCCTGCCATGTACAAGGAATACCCCGATGCGAGGAAAATCAGCTTGAGCCCCGTGGACCGGTGCGGCGACATGAGCCTCCACGAGGCGCTCCTCAGGAGAAAGAGCCTCCGGCGGTTCGTCGAAGCCCCGGTCTCGCTGGACAGCCTCTCCTGTCTCCTGTGGGCGTCGAGCGGCATCCAGAGAAAGGAGATGGGCTTCGCCTTCCGCACCACGCCTTCGGCCGGAGCCCTCTACCCCATCGAGACCTACGTCGTCGCCAACTGCGTGAACGATATCGGGCAGGGGGTCTATCACTACAACGTGAGGCACCATCTCCTCGAGGAGCTGGCGCCGGGAGACTTCAGGGAAGAGGTCGCGGATGCGGCGCTGGGCCAGAGGATGTGCGCGAGCGCTGCGGTCTGCATCCTGTTCACCGGGCTGTTCGAGCGCTCGGCCTGGAAATACCGGCAGAGGGCATACCGGTATGTCTACCTCGACGCCGGGCACATGGCCCAGAACCTGGCCCTGGCCTCCGCGAGCCTCAGCCTCGGGTGCTGCCACATAGGAGCGATGTTCGACAATGAGATAAACGAGATCATCGGGGTGGACGGCACCCGGGAGAGCATCGTGTACATGAGCGTGATCGGCCACCCCGGTGTGTATGTATAAAAAGCCCTGGGCTCTTTCAAGAGAGGGTCTATGGGGAGATACTCGTCTTGATTTCGAACCCAAGGCTCAACGGTAAAGATAGCAGCCTGGAACGGGAAGTCAAGATGTCCTGCGTCAGCCTGGCGGCGATCCAGGCCGTTGCCTCCGCTACCGTTTGAGGAGCTCCTGATACGCCTTTTGCAGCTCCATGAACCTGGCTTCGGCAAGCTCCCTGGCCTGTCTGCCGAGATGCGAGGCCTTGTCCGGGTGGTACTCGATCGCGAGGTCCCGGTAGGCCCTGCGGATCTCATCCTTCGAGGCGTTCTCGCTCAGGCCGAGCACCGCGTACGGGTCGCTCTTTCCGGGCCCGTCATCCTGCCTGTCCCGATCACCGGAAGGGCTGCCGCGAAAGGGGCCACGGCCGGGCCGCTGTCCTTTTCCGCGGAAGATCCCTCCCGGATCGGGCCGTGCACCGGCCGGAGAGAGTACGGAGCGCCATACGAGGAAGAGCACGGTAAAGTCGTCGAGCCACCCCCATCCCGGAATGAAGTCCGGGAGGAAGTCATAGGGGCTCAGGACGTAGATGAGGCTGAGAATGATCAGGACAATCTTCATGCGTAGCCGTCAGACCTCGATGGCCGTCTTGTCGGCGAGCTCTTCTGCCGTGACGGCCTCGGCCATGATCCTGCCGATGGTCTTCGTGAAACCGGCAGGGTCGTCCACGTGTCCGCCCTCGGAGACGAGCGCCAGGTCGTAGAGGAGCCGGGCGTAGTCCTTCAGGATGGGATCGTTCCTGTCCTTCTCGAAGACGAACTTGATGTTCGCGACAGCGGCGTGGTCGACATTGATCTCGAGCACCCTTTTTGCGGCCTCGGTCTTCTGGCCGGTCGCCTTGAGGATCTTCTCCAGGTAGGGGCTCAAGTCGTGCTTGTCTCCGGAAAGGCAGGAGAGCGACTCCTTCAGGTGCGTCGACGCCTTCACGTCCTTGACCTTGTCTGCAAGCTCGTTTTTCAGGAAGCCGAAGAAGTCGCCGAACTCGCTCTTCTTCCTGTCGTCGATCTTCCCGAGATCGAGGTCGCCCTTCTCGGCGCTCGCAAACTTCTTGTCTTCGAACTGCCTCAAACTCTGCACCACCCACTCGTCGATCGGGTCAGTCATGAGCACCACCTCGATGTCCTGCTCTTTAAGCCTCTCGAGGTGCGGATTGTTGAGGAGGACATCGGGATTCTCGCCGGTGATGTAGTAGATCTCCTCCTGGTCAGGCTGCATGCGGGTGACGTAGTCTGAGAGGGAAATGTATCTGCCTTCGGACTTGGTGGTCCGGTACCGCAGCAGCTTGGCGATCCTCTCGCGGTTTTCATGGTCGGTCGGGATGCCGATTTTGAGGACCGGTCCGAACTCGGCATAGAACTGCTCGTATTTCCCGGCCTCGAGCCCTTCGAGGAGCTCGAAGATCTTCTTGACGAGGTTTTTCCGGATGTTCCTCACGAGCGAGTCCTGCTGGAGGATCTCGCGGCTGATGTTCAGGTTCAGGTCCGGCGCATCGACCACCCCGTGGACGAAGCTCATGTACTCGGGCACGAGCTCCCGGCAGTCGTCCATGATGAAGACCCGCTTGCAGTAGAGGTGGATGCCGTGCTTTTTCTCCCGCATGTAGAGGTCGAAGGGGAGCTTCGACGGGATGTAGAGCAGGGCGTGGTACTCGGTCGTGCCTTCGAGCTTCAGGTGGAGGCGCGCGAGCGGCGGGTTCCAGTCATGGCTGATGTGCTTGTAGAACTCGTCGTACTCCTCGTCCGTGACCTCTGACCTGTTCCTGGTCCAGATGGCCTTCATGGAGTTGAGCGTCTCTTCCCGGATCGCCTTCCTCGTGGTGGAGCCGATGGGTTTCCCGTCCGCGTCCTTGAGGAGCTCTGCATCGGGAATGGGCTCTTCGTGCTCGACGTCCATGACGACGGGATAGCTCACGAAATCGGAGTGCCGCTTCACGATGCTTCGGATCGTCCATTCGTTCAGGTAGTCGGGCTCGTCCTCCCCGCGCTTCTTGAGCGTCAGCGTGACCGATGTCCCCCGGGAGGCCTTCTCCGTCTCCTCGATGGTATAGGAGCCGTCCCCGGCCGACTCCCACCTCGTGGCCGTCTCTTCGCCAGCGGCCCGGGTGACGAGGGTGACCTTGTCCGCCACGATGAAGGAGCTGTAGAACCCCACGCCGAACTGGCCGATGAGCTCGGGGGCGAGGGTGTCCTTCTTCTTCAGCTCGTCGATGGCGTCCAGGAAGGCCTTCGTACCGCTCTGGGCAATGGTGCCGATGTTCTCGATGACCTCGTCATAGGTCATGCCGATGCCGTTGTCCTCGACGGTGATAGTGCGGTTTTCCCTGTCCGGGATGATCCTGATCTTGAACTCGGTGTCACCCCCGAGGATGCCGGGCTCTGTCTGCGACCTGAACCTGATCTTGTCGATGGCATCCGATGAGTTCGAGATGAGCTCTCTCAGGAATATCTCCGGATGCGAGTACAGAGAGTTGATGATCAGCTTGAGGAGCCTCTGCACCTCGGTCTTGAACTGACGTGTCTCTTTCCTGTGCTCCATGGTACCTCCGTTTTTCTTATGCTCAGATTAGCTAGCGAATATTCCTCAATTACATAGGTGCTGGAGGCCGCTCGTTCAAGACCCCCCTTCTCTGTGTCAATGAATTACAATCTGCTTAACACAATCATTTTCCGCCATCAATATATGTGAGGGGTGATCTTCGATCCTCTTGAACTTTCCTGTGGATTGGGTTATGTTCCCTGGCCTGAGCACAGCGAGCAGGGCATCTTCTGGGAAGGAGCTTGAAATCCGTTGGAATTCAATTCGTGCATGAAGCATAAGCTCGTGAGAAAGAGCGTGCGTGAGTTCGCAGAGGCGGAGCTCGGCCCCATCGCCCACGAGATCGACCGCGAGGCGCGCTTTCCCCTCGAGGTCGTGGGAAAGATGCAGGGCCTGAACTTCTTCGGGCTCCAGATCCCGAAACGATACGGCGGCGCCGGCATGGACAGCATCAGCTATGCCATCACCGTCGAGGAGATCTCGCGGGTGAGCGGCGCCGTCGGCCTGTGCATCACGGTCCACAACAGCGTGGGCGTCTACCCGATTTTGAAGTTCGGCACCGAGGAGCAGATCGAGCGTTTCGTTCCGAGGCTCGCGAGCGGCGAGCACATCGGCGCGTTCTGCCTCACCGAGGCCAATGCGGGCTCGGATGCGGGCGGCGTCGAAACCAATGCCTTCTTCGACGGGAACGGGTATGTCATCAACGGCACGAAGATCTTCGTGACCAACGGGGGCGTCTGCACCGCGCCGCTCATCTTCGCCGTCACCAACCCGGAGAAGAAGGGCAGGGGAGCGAGCGTGTTCATCGTCGAGAAGGGCACGCCCGGCTTTACCGTGGGCGAGATCGAAGACCTGTGCGGCATGCGCGCGAACCCTGTCTCGTCGCTCTTCTTCGAAGACTGCCGCGTGCCGAAGGAGAACCTCATCGGCAGGGAGGGAGACGGCCTGAAGATCGCGCTCATCGCCCTCGATGCAGGCCGGATCGGCATCGGTGCCCAGGCGGTCGGCATCGCCCAGGCAGCCTACGAGGCCTCGCTCAAGTACTCGAAGGAGCGCCAGCAGTTCAGCAAGCCCATCTCGTCGTTCCAGTCGATCCAGAACATGCTCGCGGACATGGCCACCGAGGTCGATGCCGCGAGGCTCCTCGTCTACCGGGCCTGCGCGCGCAAGGACAGCGGGCACGCCTTCGGCAAGGAGGCGGCCATGGCAAAGCTCTATGCCAGCACGGTGGCGTCCCGCGTGACCGGAAACGCGGTGCAGATCCACGGCGGGTACGGCTACAGCAGGGAGTACGACGTGGAGCGGTATTTCAGGGATGCGAAGGTGACCGAGATCTACGAGGGCACGAGCGAGATCCAGCGGCTCGTGATCTCGAAGTCCATTCTCGCTGAGCCGGTGTAAGAGGATGATGCGATGCTGAAGATGATCGTATGCGTGAAGCAGGTGCCCATGGTGAGCGAGCTCCCGTGGGACCCGAAGACCGGGACCTTGAGCCGCGAGGAGGCCGAGGGCATGATGAACCCGGCCTGCAAGTACGCTCTCGAGGCGGCTCTGCGGGTCAAGGAGGAGCACGGCGGCCACATCACGGCGATCACCATGGGGCCTCCCATGGCGCAGGAGGTGCTCCACGAGGCCCTCGCCATGGGCGCGGACAGGTGCCTCATGGTCTCCGATCCCCGCATGGCAGGATCGGATACGCTCATGACCTCCTTCACCCTGGCGCGGGCCATCGAGACCTACTGCTCGGAGTTCGACCTCATCCTCTGCGGCTGCCACACCTCGGACAGCGAGACGGCGCAGGTCGGGCCCCAGCTCGCAGAGGAGCTCGGCCTTCCCTCGATCGCCTATGCAGAAAGCCTCTCTTTAAGGGAAAGGACCGTGAGGATCGAACGGAACTCGGACCACTTCCTCGAAACGCTCGAGATGGACCTGCCCGGGCTCATCACCATCGCCGGGCAGAGCTTCAGTCCGAGGTACATCCCCATGAAAGGCCTTCAGAATGCCTTCGAAGAGCCGAACATCCTCGGTGTGAACGCCCACGACCTCGGTCTCGACGATGTCTCGATCGGGGCTGATGGCTCGCCCACCAAGATCCTCGACGTCTGTTCCTCGACTGCCGGCAAGCAGAACGTGGTCCTCTCGGGCGCACCCAAGAAGATCGTCGAGGAGCTCTTCAAGAGGTTCGACGACACGATCGGAAGCGTGATCAGGAAAGACCTCAAGGCGGTGAAGTAGCCATGGCGGAAAGGAAGCGCAGCATCTGGGTGTTCGGCGACTACCGGAACTATTTCCAGAACCGGGTGACCCTCCAGCTCCTCTCGCGGGCGAACGACCTGGCAAAGGCCATCGATGCCGAGGTATGCGCCACGGTGTTCGGCCACGAGGTCGACGAATGGGTGGGCGAGTACATCGCCCACGGTGCGGGCAGGATCTACGTGTGCGACCACCCGAGCCTGAAGTTCTACAGCAGCGACGTCTCTGTCGCCCTCATGGAGAAGCTCGTCCGGGAATTCAAGCCCGAGATCCTGCTCATCGGCGCTACGGCCTTCGGCAGGGAATTCGCCCCGCGCCTCGCGAAGCGGCTGAAGACCGGGCTCACGGCCGACTGCATCGGCCTCGACATCAATGAAGAGGGCCTCCTCGTCCAGACCGCGCCGGCCTTCGGAGGCAACCTCCTCGCAAAGATCGTCACCCCCGAGAGGAGGCCACAGATGGCCACGGTGAGGCCGGGAACGTTCCAGGAGATCCCCCACAACCACCAGGCAAAGGGCGAGATCGTATCCGTGCCCCTGCCCGACGACCTTCCCAAAGACAGGATACGGCTCATAAGCTCTGAGAGGCAGCAGGCGAGAGAGCAGAGGCTCGAGGACGCCGCGCTCGTCGTGTGCGGGGGCCGGGGGATGGGGAGCAAAAAGAAGTTCAAGAACCTCTACGAGCTCGCCAGGGTGCTGGGCGGCGAGGTGGGCGCGACCCGGCCCGTGGTCTACTCGAAGTGGGCGGACGAGGACTCCCTCGTGGGCCAGGCGGACAAGCACATCAAACCGAAAGTGCTCTTCTCGTTCGGCATCAGCGGCGCGATCCAGCACACGGCAGGCATCAAGGACGCAGGGTTCATCATCGCGGTCAACAAGAACCCCCACGCGACCATGATGAGGATGGCAGACGTGGCCATCGTGGCCGACGCGAACCAGGTGTGCACAGCCCTCATCAGAGAGCTCAAGAAGCGCATCCGCACCTGATTTATTTTGACGGGAAGCAGAAAAATACTTCCTGTCGGCATGCTCGGAGGCGAGGAAGCAGGGGAGGCCCTTCCTTCACCAGGACTGCTTTTCGAAGCTTCCCGGCACACGTGGAGGATGAAACTGCCACCGGAATTGAAAAGGCCCTTTGCCGTGAACGCCGGCTTAAAGTTGCCCATCATTTGATCCTTCAAGATCAGAAGTTGCATATTCTCGAGTTATCCATAATTGCCGGAGGCGCCATGAAGGAGCACAAAGCTTCCCCAAGATAAGAAAAACATTACCATATTTGAACATATCTCTTCCGGGTATCCATTCGTAACGTATTGATTTCCTGTCGATTGACAGGTGGCATTTTTGTTGCTAATCGTAGCAAAGGGTTACCTCCCCGCGCACCGGATCCGGCCTGATGTGAAAACCCGAAAGCGTAAGAAGAAGTCGGTTGAACAGTTATTTGAAATTACCTGATAAAAAGGGGTAGAGTCGATGAAGAGAATCAGGGTATCAAGGATCTTGGGATACGTGGCTGTTCTTTTCGTCATCACGCTCTTTGCGGGCTGTGGCGGCGGAGGAGGCGGTGGAGGAGACACGAAGGGCGGCGGTGAGGAGATCACCGCTCCTGTCATCACCTTGCAGCCTGATCACCAGGTGGTCCCTCTGGGAGGGCAGGCTGTCTTTACCGTGGCTGCGACTGGAGGAGGGCTGAGCTACCAGTGGGAGCGCTCGAATGATAACGGCACGACCTGGAACCCCATAAGCGGGGCAACAGCCACATCCTACTCCATCACATCCAATGAGAAGATAACAGCCCACTTCAGATGCATTGTGACAAACTCGGGAGGAAGCATCACCTCGGATGTTGCAGAGCTTGCCGTGGTCACGGTTGTCTTTGCGGATGAGGCCGCAGCCTCAGGAGGCAACGGGACGAGCTGGGCAAGGGCATATGCATCTCTTCAAGATGCCTTGGAGAACCACAATGACTGCGAGGTCTGGGTGGCAGCAGGAACATATGCTCCAACTACCGGAACCGACCGGAGCGCCACCTTCCAGATGGTATCAAACATAGCTATATACGGCGGCTTCACCGGCAGCGAGACCTGCAGGCAGGCACGGAACTGGGAGACAAACGTAACCACCCTTTCCGGGGACATTGGAATCAAGGGGGATGCATCGGACAACTGCTACCATGTAGTAACAGCCACCGAGGTAACCGTCGCCACACTGGACGGGTTCACCATAACAGGCGGTAACGCCAATGGTTTTTCCAATGATTATCCTGACACTTGGGGTGGTGGCATGCTCAATCTAGGTTCCAGCCCGAGCGTGACCAACTGCACCTTCTCCGAGAATTCTGCCACTGAAGCCGGTGGTGGGATGTGTAACAATTATTCCAGTCCGAGCGTGACCAACTGCACCTTCTTCAGGAATTCTGCCATTGGTGTTAACACTGGCGTTGGTGGTGGGATGTATAACTATTATTCCAATCCGAGCGTGACCAACTGTACCTTCTCCGGGAATTTTGCCTTTCAAGGTGGCGGGATGAACAATGGTAGCTCCAGTCCAACCGTGATCAACTGCACCTTTTCCGAGAACTCTGCCACGAGTTGGGGTGGTGGTATGCTCAATGTAACGATCGATTACTATCGAGATATCCTTTCCAGCCCGAGCGTGACCAACTGCATCTTCTCTCGGAATTTTTCCACAGGAGACGGTGGAGGGATGTCCAATCTAGTATATTCCATGCCGATCATTACCAACTGTACCTTCTTTGAGAATTCTGCCTCTTCCTGTGGTGGGGCTATTGACAATTATTATAACTCAAATCCCACTATCCGTAACACCATCATATGGGGGAACTCAGCAGAAACTGGCTCACAGATCTATAATCATCATGGGGATATCCTTTATCCCTCTACCGCCAAAATCAGCCATAGCTGCATCCAGGGCGGTCATGAGGGTGAGGGCAATATCGACAGTGATCCCTTGCTCTATCTCCTGATCGAAGGCGAACCCTTAAGCGGAGGCTATCTTGCCCTGCAGGCAGCCCCTGCATCGATGCGGGAGACAGCGGTGTGGTGCCTTCAGGGATATCTACAGATATTGCGGGCAATCCCCGCATCAGCGGCGCTGCCGTGGACATGGGGGCATACGAGTACCGGCAGTAAGGCGGGAAGAACCGTGGTAGAACGGGGCTGCCCTTAAAGGCGAGCCTTGACTGCTTCGAAAAGGGCTGTCCGGCCACTTGCAGGGACAGGGACACTCCCGTTACGGGAAGAGCTTCGCTGCGGTTTCGGCAACGAACCTGCCCTGGTAGCGCGCCCCTTCGAGCTCAATATCGTTGGGCATCCGTGCTCCTGCAGGGCCTGCAATGGTCGATGCGCCGTAGGGAGAGCACCCGATCACCTTATCGACGGTGTTCTGTCCCGCGAAGCTGTAGGGAAGGCCCACGACGACCATCCCGAAGTGGAGCAGATTCACGATGAATGAGATGATCGTTGTCTCCTGGCCGCCATGCTGCGTGCCCGTGCTCGTGAATGCGCTTCCCACCTTTCCGACCAGGACGTCCCTTGCCCAGAGCGGGCCCGAGGCATCGAGGAACTGGCGCATCTGCCCCGCCATGTTCCCGTAGCGGGTCGGCGTCCCGAAGATGATGGCGTCGTATCTCTCGAGGTCGTCGATCTTTGCCGTCGGTATATGGGCGAAGGCCTTCTGTGCCTCGACGGCATTCATTCTGGCGAGAATGTCCTCGGAAAGGGTCTCGGGGACGCGGCACACATCCACTTCGGCCCCCTTTACCGACCGTGCGCCTTCCGCAACCGCCTCCGCCATCCGGTAGGTATGGCCGTAAGTCGAGTAGAACAGGACAAGGACCTTCATCTTTTCCACCCCCTTTTCACTGTGCGGGGCCGTGCCTGGTGGCACGATCGCTCCCCATGCATCATGTTTCTTATGATTTAAGTATGGATGAAGGTCTCAGAGTCAAGGAGAGGGGGTTCGAAAGTGAGGCCCGGTACGGATGAAACCGGTGGATCATTCGGCATGATACACAGAGAGGAGGGATGGGACGAACTCCTTGCAGAGGTCCGGAGCGCGCCCGGCACCAGGACCGTCTATGTGGTCGGTGCGAGCGACCGGGGCAAAACCACCTTCTGCCGATATCTCTCCGAGGCATTGAGCGAAGAGCTTCCGACCGCGTATATCGACTGCGATCCGGGGCAGTCTTCCATCGGCCCTCCGGCCTGTCTCGGAATGCGCCGTATCCTCCGGCTTGACTCTGCCGGAGAACGTTCCGTTCTCTCGTTTGTCGGCTCCCTGTCTCCGAAGGGGCACCTGCTCCAGAGCTTGAGCGGGGCAAAGAAGCTCGCCCAGAAGGCCGTCGATCTGGGCTGCAGGGCGGTCATCCTCGATTCTTCGGGCTTTGTCGCGGGAAATGTCGGCCGGGAGTTCCAGTTCACGCTCATCGATCTGATCAGGCCGGGATTCCTGGTCGCCTTCCAGCGGGAGGACGAGCTCGAGGGGCTTCTGGAGAACTTTGCACGGAGCCCTCATACAAGAGTGAGAAGAATGCCGGTATCGCCGGCTGTCAGGGAGCGCAGCCCCATGATGAGGCAGGCGTACCGCACGGAGAGGTTCAGGCATTATTTCAGGGATGCCGGGATCGGGAAAATCAGGCTATCGGGAAAGGGCCTGCACGGTGACATCCCGGATTTCAGGCGGCCCGGGAGCTGTAAGGACCTTCTCATCGCCCTGTGCGACCCCGGGAACTTCGTTTCAGTGCTTGCCGTCATCAGGGCATACAGATCGAAGGCAGGGGCCCTCGAGGTGCTCGCCCCGCCTTTCGACATCGGTGAGGTGAGCACGGTCCATTTCGGATCGCTCTATCTCGATGAGGATTTCAGGACGACTGCAAAGCCCCGGCATCGGTGATTTTTTGCTTTACATATGCTCGTTCGGATGATTGATAAGCTTAAGCCTGGAAATCCTCGGGAATCTATGCTAGAGGAAAACACCTTTATTTTTAAGGTGTGTCGACATCGGGCCTTAGAAATAAATTGATTCAATGAAATATCCAGAGCGAAAGGAGACAGTATGGCATCAAAGCTTCGGGCCGCGAGGGAGGCCCAGAAGGCATTCTGGGAGGCCGAGCTCGGCAGGCGGATAGAATTTTTGAACGGCAAGGGATTCGATGACGGCAGGGTTGCGAGAGACACGGAAGTCAAGAGGATCAAGGCGAAGATCCGCGAGACCGCTTTCAGGCTTTCCACGATAGCCGCGTACGAGAAGAAGCTTGAGGACATGGCCAGGCTCAGGGAAGAGAAAAAGGCCGCACCTCCGAAGGTAAAGGGAAAGAAGGCGGCCGAGGCAGTGGTCGAGGCGCCCAAGGCAAAGAAGAAGGAAAAGAAGAAGGAAGCGCAGGCTGACGCCCCCAAGAAAGAGCCCAAGAAAAAGGCCGAGAAGGCTGAAAAGGCAGAGGCAGCTCCAGCCGCCGCGCCTTCACAGAGCGAAGCCTAGCCTCCATGCAGGCAGGCTCTGCATTCATAAGCACCTGATGCTGCAGCCGGGGCCGGTCACGGTCCCGGCACGTAATTCCTTCCTCTCCCTCGTGACGGGATAATCATATTCAGACTTCGGCATTCCAAACCCCGGCTTCGAACTGCTTCAGATTGCCGACCAGCTCTTCCGGGTGCACCGTGCGGTAGGGGTGGTGGTCGGCCGGGATGAGCCTGACCATGACATCGATCATGTCCTGGGGGTCGTACTGATGGGACAATGCACTGCCGGCATCCGGGAGCTTGATCAGACCCTTCGCGGGATCGTACCATTCAAGCATGCTTATTGCGCCCGTATCGTTGAAGCCGGTCAGGTAGGGGCCGGGGTTGATCGTTGCGACCTTGATGCCGCAGGGCTCGAGCTCTTCCTTCATGGCCCAGGCAATGGCCTCGATGGCATGCTTGGTAGCACTGTACGTCCCTATGAAGGGCGTGGTCCGGATACCGGCCACCGACGAAACCCACACGACCTTGCCGTGGCCCTGCCTGATCATTTTGCGCACAAAGCCCTGCGTCAGCTCCAGGTGGCGGAACACGTTCGTCTCGAAGCTCTCGCGCACCCTCTCCAGAGGGATCTCGATCATGGCGCCGCTTTCCATGATCCCGGCATTGTTCACGAGGATGTCGATATCGTACGTCAGGGCATGGCTCATGTCGATAGGGTCCCGAAGGTCGAGCTTGATCACCTCGAGC
Organism: Deltaproteobacteria bacterium; assembly: GCA_029547185.1. GTDB lineage: Bacteria > Desulfobacterota > Desulfomonilia > UBA1062 > UBA1062 > Phosphitivorax. The sequence goes on from JAKPPU010000018.1 coordinate 51,597, forward strand.
TCGATGCCCTGCCTTTTCGCTTCCTCCGTCAGGTCCCAGACCTGCGGCCGGATCTGTGCGGACGCAATGACCCTGTGGCCCTGCCTAGCCAGGCCCAATGCCATTCCCCTGCCGAACCCATGTCCGGCGCCGGTAATGAATATCGTTTTGCTCATCGCTTCACCTCACGATCGTACATTTTTCACCCAATGGCTCGCTCTCGAGATTCAAGCGAGACATATCTCATTATCATAGGGGTTATCCGGAGCTGCTCAAGCCGGGAAAGGCTCGGCAGACATCGGCGGGCCGCTGCATATCGGGTACGCTCATGGCATCGGCAAAAAATTCATCGGCCGGTTGATGCGGCGTGATTGTCTTCCAATCTATTTACTATATGGGCAGTACGAACATGGAACTCGTATCATGTCTGCGCGGATAAGGTATGCGCCTGTCTTTATTCTGCTCTACGCCGTCTTCAGCGGGTCCTCCCTGCTGAACGGAGCAGGGGGGAAAGAGCCCGCCGACGGTCCCGAAACCGTGCATCTCGATCCTCATTTCAGGCCCCATCTGGGAACGTCGTACTATAAGATCGAGCTCAACAGGGTGGATATCGGGACCGGCCAGATCTCCATGCAGAAAGAGGGCAATCTCTACAGGATACGCTACCAGGCGAGGACGAACAGGAAGGTCGATCACGTCTACAGGGCCCGCTACAGGGGTGAGGGCATCATGGAGACCGATCCGCTCAAGCCGGTCAGGGCGGAGCTTCACCAGAGGGTACGATCGAAGACCAAGGAGACCACCATATACTTCGAGGAGAACGGGAGGATCATAACCACGGAAACCAAAACCGAAGAGGGCAAGGAGACGGACAACGAAGTCAGGGAGACCCGCAGCGAGGGCTCGGCCCTGGATCCCCTTTCGGCCATCTTTCTCCTCCAGGGCATTGAGTGGGAGCAGGGCAAGGAGAAGGTCCTGGAGGTCTTTACGGGCAAGTCCCACTATGAAGCACGGTTTGTCTGCGTGGACGAGGTCAGCCTGGAGATATCAGGCACAAAGAAGCGCGCCTGGGTGATCAACCATACATATCGAAATCTCGACGAAAAGAAGGAAGAGCAGCCGGAGCAGAAAGAGCCCTGGCTCAAGATCTATGTCTCGTCCGAGGAATATCCCGACGTGCTCAAGGTAGAGACCACCCGCAAGATCGGACACATCACCTTCACGCTCGACAGGTTCGAGCCTGCCCCGGACCAGTGATCCCATCGCCTTGCGGACATGACGGACGGCTCATATCGGCCCGTATTCCAGGGACAGGCTTGTTATCTGCGGACAGGGTTTTATTTTAATTGTATATAGTCTGTTTTCCTAAATCATATTCTGTTCTTCTGAAAAACTGAAGCACCGATGCAATGGCGAGATGGAGGTTGTGAGGTGCTTTATCTTGAAACGGCGGGTTCTGCTTTTCTCAGTCCTGATCGTCTGCCTGCTCCCTCCCGGATGCAGTACCATTCCGAGCAGAGAAAGAGTCGGGTCCCTGGCGATCTCAAAGGCCAGGGATGCCGTAGTCCATGCGGGGGGAAGATACCTGCAGAAGAAAACCTCAGGAATAAAGGCCGAGAACCAGGTCGACACCGATGATCTCCATCCGAGCTCGTATTCGGAGTCTATCGTGCAGACCAGTACGCAAACCAAATACTTCGATGCCATGAGCTTCAAGAGTCGAGCAAGGCCCATCATGAATATGGCGCTCTCCGCGGTATCTACTGCCCTCGGCTGGGAGCGTATCAAACCCAAGGCAGATTACCCCTCGGATTTGCTCGTCAAATTCTTCGCCGGCAGCTCCATCAGCGACTATGATACATCAAGGAAACGAAAATTGAGAGTCAGCCCTGTGGGAAGATACCATGATCGACGGGTGTTTCTGGGGCTTCGCTTGAGATTCTGACACCCTGAGCCGCTGTGGAAAAGCCCCGGGCAAGACATTGGCCGGCACTCACATCGAGACTTCCGGCAGCACCTGTCGGTAAGGGGAGATATGCCGGGCCGCCTCGCCGGTCATACGTGGTTTCGCAGGAGCAGCTCCCCGGGGTGAGGGTTCAGGTAGACCTGGCGGACCAGATACTCCGGCCGGTACTTGCGCACGTAATGGTTCAGCATGGTGATGGGGACGATCAGCGGCAGGATGCCCTCGCGGTATTTGCCGACGATCTCGAGGAGCTCGGATTTCTCGTCCTGGCTCAAATCCCTCTTGAAATATCCCATGATGTGCAGGAGCACGTTCGTGTTCTTCCTGGGCGTGGCGGTTCTGGCGAGGGCCGGTGCGAGGGCGGCCAGGTAGTCGTCGTGGATGCGCGCGTTCCCCTTGCCCCGGGCGAGGAGGGCGCCGAGGAGCTTCTGGGCTGAAGGACAATGGGCCATGATGAGATATTTGTGGTCCGCATGGAACTGCAGGAGGGCAGCCAGAGACCTGTCCCCGGCCAGGAGGGTGTGCCACCGATGCATCACGAAGATCCTCTCGATGAAGTTTTCCCGGAGCTTCTCGTCACCCAGCCTAGCGTCGTCCTCCACGGGCAGGAAGGGAAGCCTCTCGATGACCCCCTTCGCGAAGATGCCGGTCCCGTCGTTCCTCACGCCCCTGTCCGTGTAGACCTTGACGCGCATGAGGCCGGAGCTGGGGGAGCGGGACTTGAAGATGAACCCGCTCAAGGGAAGCGCGGCGAGCTCTTCGAGGCGGCCGGCCATCCAGGAGCGCATCCTGTCCGTCATGTCGATGTTCGTCTCCCTGGTCACGAGCCGAATACCGCCTCCTGAAGAAACCAGCCGAACCGCTTCCCGCGGCACGCCCATGCCGCACTCCACCTCGGGGCAGACCGGGACGAAGTCTACGTGCTTCCCCAGCGTATCACGGAGATACCGGTCCAGCTTGTGCCCGCCGTCATACCGGACGTTCTCGCCCAGGAGACAGGAGCTGATCCCCACGAGGGGTCTCTCTGCCATGAATCCTCCTTGTTATATTATTATATCATAGATGAACCGCAATTTGAATACAGGGAAGCTTTCCGGATATTCCCGAGTTTTGATATTTGCCCTGAAAGGGCTACTATATTTTTCATTGATCTCCGTCCTCTTTCTCATCCGAACACGGTGCTTTGCGTCGGCGAGCTCTCTGCAGGAGACGGGTTGGACAGGGCATTGGATTCAGGCAGGCCCGAGGAGCCGTCGCACAAGAGGAAGCCCGATGGGGCGGGAGAGGGTCCGGGCATGCCGGTCCGATACCCTGTGAGAAGGGATTGGTGATGGCATGATCTACATGACCGAAATCCTATCGATCCTCCTGAATGTGGCTGTTCCGGCCTTCTCGGTGACCAGCATGCTGTCCGTGGGCTTCGGCCACATGGTACAGGAGATATTCGAGCCGTTCAGCAGTCCGAGGAGCGTGATCGTTCCGCTCCTTGCCAATTTCGTGCTGGTCCCGCTCCTGGGAGCGGCAGTCATCTGGTTCTTCTCCCTGGACCGGCCCCTGGAGAACGGCTTGATCCTTTTCTCGGCTTCTGCAGGCGCGCCTTTTTTGATCAAACTGACGCAATTCGCAAAGCATGACATGGCGCTCAGCGCAGCGCTTCTCGTGCTCCTGCTTCCGGCTACCGTCATCTACATGCCGATCGTCGTGCCGCTGATGCTGCCCGAGGCAGAGGTGAGTGCAGGTGCGATTGCCGTGCCGCTCATGCTCACGATGCTGCTGCCGCTGGGGGTCGGTCTGTTCGTCCGGTCACGCTCTGCCCGCTGGGCCATGCGTCTGCAGCCGGTCATGGGCAAGGTGTCGACCATCTCGTTGGTGATGCTGGTAGGAACCACCATTCTGCTGAACCTTCGAGCCATTCTCGACCTTTTAGGCACCGGTGCCGTCCTTGCAGCCGCTTTCGTGATAATCGGGGCATTCGTGATCGGCTATGTGCTCGGGGGCGCGCGTTACGAGAGGCGCTGCGCCTTGGGGCTCGGCACCGCACAGCGGGGAATTGCAGCGGCAATGGTCGTTGCGGCAGAGAGCTTCGGGAATCCGGACACACTGGTCATGGTCGTGGTCTCGTCTCTGGTAGGGCTGGCCATTCTCTTCCCGATAGCCTCGGTCCTGAGCAGGCATGCGGCGGAGCATACGTAAAAGAAAAGGAGGCCCCCATGAAGGGAATGAAAACGACCGGCGATGTCCCGCGCGAGGTCCTTCCGATTCCGGACCGCCCGTATGCAGGTCCGACCATGTACGACATGAAAGACCCGGATGCCGTGTACAAACCCATCGAGCCGATACGGCCGCCAGGGGGTGCGCCGAACATCCTCCTCGTGCTGCTCGACGATGCCGGATTCGGCTCGAACAGCGCGTTCGGCGGCCCATGCCGCACCCCTGTCTTCGAGCGGCTCGCCGCGGGCGGCCTGCGCTACACCCGGTTTCATACGACCGGGTTATGCTCCCCGACCCGGCAGGCTCTGCTGACGGGCCGCAACCACCACTCCGTCGGGATGGGCACTGTCTCCGACATGGCTACGGCGGCGCCGGGCTACACCTCCCGGCGGCCGAACACGGCGGCAACCATAGCCGAGACCCTGCGGCTGAACGGCTACTCGACCGCACAGTTCGGCAAATGCCACGAGATCCCTACCTGGGAGTGGGGCCCGATGGGCCCGTTCGACCGCTGGCCCACGGGAAGCGGGTTCGAGCACTTTTACGGGTTCGTAGGCGGAGAGACGAGCCAGTTCTACCCGAGCCTCATCGAGGGCACGGGCTCGGTCAAGCCTGACAAGACGCCGGAGCAGGGCTACCACTTCACCGAGGATATCGCGGAAAAGGCGCTCCGCTGGCTGAGCGAGCAGCGCAGCCTCATGCCGGACAAGCCGTTCTTCCTGTACTTCGCACCGGGTGCCACGCACGCTCCCATCCATGTCCCCGTGGATTGGATCGACCGCTACAAGGGCGAGTTTGACAGGGGATGGGACGCGGTGCGGGAGGAGACCTTCGTGCGGCAGAAGCAGATGGGCATCATCCCGCCCGACTGCGATCTCACGCCCCGGCCGCACGGCATCCCTGCCTGGCGCGATGTCCCCGACGGCCTGAAGCCGGTCCTCGCCCGGCAGATGGAGATCTATGCCGCTTTCCTCGAGCACACCGATTGCCAGATCGGCCGCGTCATCGATGCGATCGAGAAGCTGGGCGCCCTCGACGACACCCTGATATACATTATCACAGGTGACAACGGGGCCTCGGGCGAGGGGACCTTGAACGGCACGTGGAACGAGTCGATCACCATGACGGGGATGGCCGGGATCGAGACTCCCGAATTCCTGAGAGAGCGCCTCTCCACCTTTGGCACGCCCGAATCGTATCCCCAGTACTCGCTCGGCTGGGCACATGCGATGGATACGCCGTACCAGTGGACCAAACGCGTGGCGTCGCACTGGGGCGGGACCCGCAACGGGCTGATCGTCCACTGGCCCCGCAGGATCAAGGCCGGAGGCGAGCTCAGACATCAGTTCCACCACGTCATCGACGTTGCGCCCACGTTTCTCGAGGTCTCGCAGATCCCGCACCCGATCCGGGTGAATGGGGTGGACCAGCAACCCATCGAAGGGGTGGGCATGGCGTACACGTTCGATGATGCGGACGCGCCCGAGAGGCACAGGACGCAGTACTTCGAGATGCTCGGCAACCGCGGCATCTACCATGACGGCTGGACAGCGGTCACGGCGCACGACACGCCGACAGCGGACCGGCCGAAGCACGATTTCGAGGATGACATCTGGGAGCTGTACGACACGAACACCGACTGGACCCAGGCGCATGATCTAGCACGCGAGCAGCCGGAGAAGCTCCGTGAGCTCAAGCGGCTGTTCCTCATCGAGGCTGCACGGCACAACGTCCTGCCCCTCGACGGCCGGACCGCGGAGCGGGCCGATCCGGACCTCGCGGGGCGGCCGGTGCTCGTGAAGGGCAGGAAGCAGCGGCTGTACCGCGGCATCGGGCGGTTGAATGCTTTTTCCGTGATCAATACCAAGAACAAGTCCCACCGGGTGACAGCGGAAGTCGTCGTGCCCGAAGGCGGGTGCGAGGGCGTGATTGTCGCCCAGGGCGGGCTTGTCGGCGGATGGACGTTGTACGTGAAGGCCGGCCGACCGAAGTACTGCTACAACTTTTATGGCATCGACCTCTTCACCGTCGAGGGCACGGAGACTCTGCCGGAGGGAAAGCACATCGTGCGGATGGAGTTCGACTATGACGGCGGAGGCACGGCGAAAGGCGGAGACGTCCACCTCTTCATCGACGGCAGGCCGTCCGGCCACGGACGGATCGGGCGGACGCAGCCCCTGCCGTTCGCAAGCGACGAGCCGCTCGAAATCGGAAGCGACGGCGGCTCTCCGGTGACCCGCGATTATACCGAGCACGTCTTTACCGGTGATGTCAACTGGGTCGAGATCGAGATACCCGAGGGCGCACCCGACAGCGATGCAGAAATACCGGACAGGGAGCGGCTGCAAGCTGCCCTCATCAGGGAATAGCGGATGAAAGGGCTCGTCTGCCGGCCCGAGGCGGATTTCATCGAGACGTTCGCTCCCGGCCTGCACCGAAGGGAGAGATGATGGCAGAGGCAAAAGACTCGGATACATCTCAACCATCAGACCACGTGCCCGAGCTTTTTATCCCCGGTCTCCACACCCTGCACGAGGCAGTGGAGAACTATGTCCATGAAGAACTTCCGAGTCGCGCGGCAATCCGCAGAGAGGGGATTTCCGGCTTGTCGGTCGCGGTCAGCGGCATACCGGATGGTATGGCGGGGGGCATCCTGGCCGGAGTCAATCCGATCTACGGCTTGTACGCCAATATTATCGGCCCGCTCGTCGGCGGCATTTTCTCCAGCACCCAGCTCATGGTAATAAACAACACCAGCGCAGTGTCGCTGGTGGCCGGCCAGTCGCTCATCGGCGTCCCGTCGGGCGACCGTGAAGGCTCCCTGTCTCTCATGGTCATACTGGCGGGCGTGCTCGCGGCCCTCTTCGGTCTGCTGCGTCTGGGGCGAATGACGCGCTACGTATCCTATTCGGTCATGACAGGATTTCTCGCGGGCATCGCAACGGTACTGATCCTGAGCCAGCTCTCCACGGTCACAGGCTATGAGTCCGAGGGCTCCAACCGGATTGCTCAGGTCATCGACCTGCTTCGAAACACGGACAAGGTCAGCAGCGCATCGCTCGTCACGGCGTCCGCAACGTTGCTGCTTGCCTTCCTTCTGATGCATACCCGGCTGCGTATGGCCGCAAGCCTGCTGGCGATAGCCTTCCCATCCGCAGTGGCCGCCCTTGCGCTGCCGGGAATCGTGAAGCCCGTCTCCGATCTCGGGAGAATCCCGGGCGGCATACCGATGCCTGCCCTGCCGTCGCTTGCGAACCTCTCCCTCGATGTGTTCACCGGGGCACTGTCCCTTGCCCTGGTAATTCTCGTGCAGGGCGCAGGGGTCAGCCAGAGCGTGCCGAACCCCGACGGCTCTCGAAGAAGCCTCTCGCACGACTTCACTGCCCAGGGGGCGGCGAACATAGCAGTCGGATTCTTCCGGGGTCTCCCGGTCGGAGGATCGCTGAGCGCCACCACCCTCAATGTGGTTTCCGGAGCGGGGAGGCGATTGTCGTCGATCTTTGCAGGGCTGTGGACGGCCGTGATCGTAATCGCATTTCCCGGGCTGATAGCGCATGTGGCGCTGCCCGCTCTCGGAGGACTGCTCATCCTTATCGGCATCGAGAGCATCAAGCCTTCCGATGTAGCCTCTGTCTGGCGTGCCGGCTGGCGTTCCAGACTGGCGGCAGCCGTAACATTCGGGGCAACGCTCATTCTGCCCATCCAGTTCGCCATGGGGATTGGTGTAGTGATCTCCGGGCTGCTGTATGTCGCCAGAGCCTCGAGCGACGTCGGACTGGTCGAGCTGGTGGAGAGACCCGACGGGCGGATCGAAGAGCGTGAGCCACCGAGGCACCTGCCGGCAGACAGGGTGATCGTGCTCAACGTGTACGGCCACATCTTTTATGCCGGGGCAAGGGTCCTGGAGCGTCTTTTGCCCATACCCAGGGCAGGATATGAGCATCCTGCCGTGATCCTTCGTCTGCGGGGCCGAACCCGCCTCGGCGCGACCATGGAAGATGTGCTGTCCCGTTATTACGACAAGCTCGAAAAAGTGAACGGGAGGCTGTACCTCACCGGCTTAAGCGAAGAGGCGCGACGGAGTGTGGAAGACATGGGAGTGATCCGCCTGCGAGCTTACCAGGCGACATCAATCCTCGGCGAATCGACAAGAAAGGCCCTCGCCGATGCCCAGGCCTGGCTGATAACCAAGGTCGACAAGGCATCATGATATGTTTTTATGGACCGGCCGTGCATGAGAGGCCCGCCCTGCGTATGCGCAAGCTGTCGCAGCGGTGGCTTGATGGTAAAGGGCGAGTTCGGGCGGAAGGTTTCAGGAAACGCCTCATCCGGCCTTGAAGCTGAGGTTTTCAATCCGGCGCAGGACCCATTCGTCGACGACGTGCTCGTACTGCAGCCGCAGCTTGCCTGCATAGCTGGAAACCGTTTCCACGTATATGGTGAGCACGGCCTGGCAGCCGGTTTTTTTCACATCGAGGATCCTGAGGTCGACGATATTGGTCTGATCGAAGACGAAACCCATGGGCACGGGAACATAGACGTCGAGGGAGCCGGCGCCTGCTCCGGAGCCCCTCGCTGAGTGGGATTTTACTTTGACCACAGCCTCGGGGCCGATGCTTGTGCCCACGAGGTCGAGCTTTACTTTTTCAGGCGTGAAGTCCGTGCCCCGTGATCGGTCATCCTCCATGCCTGCGGAATCGATCCTGCTCAAGAGAAGCCTTTCGTTCCGAGCGGCCCCTGCCGGGCACTCGGGAATTTGACCCGCCCATGCTCCCTGCAGGCAGAAGACACTGCACAAGACGGCTCCCACCACGGTCTTTCGATGCATTCGAAACCTCACCAGCCACTCCCCACGGGATGTCCTTTAAAACCTTACTCCCTGCAGGCGGCTGCAATCATTGTCCGCTTCCTGAATGTAATATGCCGAACATTGCGGGAGTCAAGCATGACGATGCATCTTCCCCGCAGGCCTCCTCAAAAATCACGCATACCTTGAAAATAAAAATGAACAATAACGGAACGATAAAAGGAAATAAAAAATAATGCCCGTGGCCCGGAAAACGCGATATTGATATCTCGGTATGCAGACTCTACACAACGATTGAAACACGGAAAGCCTCTTGGATAGACCTCTTGCGGGCTCATGGACCTGAGACAGCCAACGATGAAACCCATGAGAAGCTTTTCTCAACGAGGCATTCGTAACAGAAGCTAAAGGAGGAAAGAACAATGGCTATCAGAGGAAGCGCTGCAGAATTGGAGAAATACCTGAAAGGTGTGGATTATCCTGCGAGCAAGGAAGACCTTTTGCGGAAGGCGCGCTCGAACGGTGCACCCGATGAGGTTATCGACATGATCAACAGCCTCACCGAGACCCACTTCAATTCGCCCATCGATGTCAGCAAGGCCTTCGGCGAGACTCACTAACCCGGGGCTTCCTTGGAAAGGTCGGCGAAAAGCACGAGAAACAACGCAAACAACCGGCCGTACCTGAAAAAGGGTATCGGACTCTCGGTCCGGTACCCTTTATTTTGCAGAGCAGGGTCGTATACGGACATGCAGGACGGAACGTCCGCTTCATACCGTCGGAGAGCTCGTCACGGGAGAGTCGAGCCCGCCAGGGAATCGGCTCACCCTTTGCCTTTTCCCCATGAGGACATGCTGAACTCGCACCCGCAGTAGTTCTGCCTGTAGAGGCCGTAGCGCCTGCTGAGTGCGATGCTGCGTGAGTAGCCGTCCTTTTTCTTGAAGTCAATCGCCTCGAACTTCGGGAATGCGTAGCCCGCCTCGAAGATCTTGGCCGACTGCTTGTAGCGGCTGACGCTCAGGCTGGTCGTGAAGGCGGGGAGCCTGAGCCTGTCGGCCATCCGGGAGGCCCGCGCAAGGTTGAACTCGAAGCACTTCATGCACCTCCTGCCGTGCTCGGGTTCGTCTTCGAGGCCCCGGATGTGACGGAGCCACTTCTCGTGGTCGTAGAGGTCCTCTTCGAGCCGCAGCTTGAGGATGCCCGCCAGCGTCCTCACGTTCTCGAGCCGCTTCTCGTACTCCTCCCGGGGGAAGATGTTCGAGTTGCTGAAGAACAGGACGACCTCGTACCCCGAAGACGCCAGGCGCTCCGTGCACGTCGTCGCACACGGTCCGCAGCAGGTATGGAGGAGGATGCTCGATGTGCTCTCCATGGATATCCTTTTGTGTATGATACCATGATATTTTCAGCGATAACAAGTGCCATTCGGCAGGGCACTTTCCAAATCGCCCTGCTGATATTATAGAGAGTATCTCACGGGAAATGAAACCATGAGCGTAAAGAGGAAAAAGGTTCTCCTGATCGTGGACGACAAGAGGGTCGTCAGGTCATACGTACGGGCCATCATCGAGAACAATTTCAACGAGTACGACCTCGAGATCTTCACGGCGCCCTCGAGCGACATCGCCCTGCAGATCATCGAGCAGAAGCACGGCGGGATCGATCTCGTGTCCACGAATTTTCACCGGCCGGGGATGGATGGCTACATATTCTCCTACTTCGTCAAGCTCAAGTATCCCCAGATAAAGATCCTCATCTGCTCGGGAAGCGCCAAGACCAAGGACCTTAAGGCCATGTTCGAGGGCAGGCTCGCCGATGCCTATCTGAAAAAGCCCATACATGAGAAAGATTATATCGAGAAGGTTCAGCAGATCTTCGAGTCCCAGAATATCGTCAGACTGAGCTTCCCTGAGAAATCGGCTTGATGAGGGCAGGCAGGGCATTATTCTGAAGTCATAGAAAGACTTCGATTGAAAAGGGTATTGTCCGTTTTCTGGAGAGCCGGTGTCCGCCCCGTGAGCGGACAGTCCGGCATTGGCAAGGAGACCTGTCATGAAGATGCCGCGGATGTGGGTTATCATCTGGGCGATGATGCTGTTCCTGGCTATGGGCGACCGGTCTGCGCTGGCCGGCGGGAGAGACGAGAACCCCCTCGCCGAGGCCGGCTGGTTCTGCCCCTTCTGCGGAGGGAGCTACGAGCCTTACGACTCGAACCGAAACCAGCAGGACACCATGCGCAGGTACCATCACTGGATGGGGATCGACAACCGGTACGACGTGCTCGGCCAGTATACGTCGGGCAAGTCCTTCGACAGGGACAAGGCAGCGTTTCTCGTCCAGAGCTATATCCGCTCCACGAGGAATCCCAACATCAGGCTGGGCGGCATAACGGCGCGGGACGAGTATTACGAGGCCCGGATCGTGACCACGGAAGGAACGCTCGTCGATATCCTCCTCGTGGACAAATACACCGGTCAGTTCCGGTCGGTGTATTAGGGCAGGAGACCGGCGATGCGCGTGATCGCGCCGGAAATGTCCTCGCTGTCGATGTGCAGGCGGATCGCCTTTCTGCCCTTCTCCTTGAGGGCGTTCCAGTCGCCCAGGGCCTGAGCGGCTATGAGGGTCCCGAAGGTCATCGAGGATTTCCATGAGCCGGCCTCGTCCGGGATCACGATGTCCTCGAAAACCCTGCCCGTGATCTGAATGAAGAGGCCGTCTCCGGCGTCGCCCTTGTGGAGCTGCCCGGTGGAGTGGAGATAGCGCGGCCCGTATCCCGACATCGTAGCCATCTTGTAGGAATCCCGTATCTTCATGCGGAGCCCGTCGAGCGCGGCCGTCGTCAGGATCGAGGGCGCGACATATGCCTGGACGGCTGCGTACGAGCCTTCGCCCGCCTGATCGAGGAAGGCCTTCAGGGCATCTTCGAGGGTATCTCCCCGGACGTCGCCCGTGAGGCTGATATCCCTGTCCCTGATCTTGGGGGCAGGCTCGGGCAGAGATCCTGTCTTCCGGTATTCCTCGACCGCATCCCTGGCCCGCTTCTTGGCGGCCTCCACGTCGGGCTGGTCGAAGGGGTTGATGCCAAGGACATACCCGGCTGCGGCGGTGGCCATCTCCCAGAGGAAGAACTGGCCGCCCAGGTCGCAGATGTCGTGGATATCGATCCTGACCACAGGGTGGCCCGCCTTTTCGAGGGCCTTCAATCTGTCGTCGTACGTCTCGTCCCTGTCGAGGCAGATATTGACGAAGATCCTGTCGTTCCCGTACTGGCCGGGAAAGCCGAGGTGCTCGTGCACGACGGGCACGATGCCTTTGCCCTCCTTGCCCGTGCTCTCGGCGATGAGCTGCTCGACCCAGTCGCCGAAGGCCTCGAAACCGAGCGACATGACGAAGGTCGCCTTGTCTCTTCCGGCAAGGGCCGCCTCCCCGAGGATTGCACCGAGCCTGCCGCCGTGGTTGTTCCCCTTGAGCGGGCAGTTGCTCGCCTCGCAGTTCTCGGAGATGACGAGGGCCCGGTCGAGGAGCGATCTGATCTCTATGCCGAGGAGGGCTGCGGGGACGAGCCCGAAGTCCGAAAGCGCGGAATACCTCCCGCCGATATCCGGGTCGTTCAGGAAGACCTTCCGGAAGCCGTGCCTGTCCGCGAGCTCGACGAGGATGGACCCCGGATCGGTGATCGCGATGAAATGCCCGCCTGCTTTGCCCTTGCCCAGGGCCTCTTCAGCCAGGGTGTAGAAGTACTTGAAGAAGGACAGGGTCTCGACCGTGGTGCCCGATTTGCTGGACACGATGAAGAGGCTCGACGCGAAATCGATGCCCCGGTACACGGACGACAGGAAGGCGGGATCGGTGCTGTCGACGATGGTGAGGTCGAGGTATCCCTCGCGGATCCCGAAGATCTCGCGCATGACCTCGGGTGCCAGGGAAGAGCCTCCCATGCCCAGGAGATAGGCTTGGGTGTAGCCCTGTGAGGCGAGGTCTCTGGCGAACTGCTCGAGCTCTTCCGCATGGTCCATCATGCGCTCGGGCGTCGTGAGCCAGCCCAGCCTGTTCGTGATCTCTTTCGGGCTGTCCTTCCATACGGTGTGATCGTGCTCCCGGATCCGGCGGATGACGTTCTCCTCACGCATCCTCTCGAGACGGATCTCCACCGGCCTTGCCAGTGCCCCGAGCTCGGCGGTGACCATGCGGGAGCCCGCGATGATCTCCCTGCGCTTGGCAGCGATGCTGTCCATGAGGGAGCGGAAGGACCCTGCAAAGAGCTCCACGCCGTCTTTTTGCAGCTTCGCCGTTATCGCACCTAAGTCGATGCCTTCCTTCGAGAGCCTCTCGATCCGGGCCTTCGCCTCATCGATTCCCTCCTCGAGCCTGTCCTCGACCTTCCCGTGGTCCATGAAGGCCTGGAGCGTTGCCGGGGGAACGGTATTCACCGTGTGGGGGCCGACGAGCTCGTCGATGTAGAGTGTATCCGGATACGCCGGGTTCTTGGTGCCCGTGCTCGCCCAGAGCAGCCTCTGGGGGCGGGCGCCGCTCTTTTCGAGCTTCTTCCAGCGCGGTCCGGAAAAGATTTCTTTGAAAAGCCCGTAGGCGACCTTGGCGTTGTCGACGGCGATCCTGCCCGTGAGCTCTGTGAGCCCCCGTTTTTCGAGCTCGGGATCGACGGAGGAATCGACCCTGCTCACGAAGAAGGATGCGACCGATGCTGCCTTCGAGATGTCCCCGCCTGCGGCAAGGAGCTTCTCGAGTCCGGACAGGTAGGCGAGGGCGGCCCCTCTGTAGCGCTCGACGCCGAAGAGCAGGGTGACATTGACGTTGATGCCCTCGCTGATGAGGGCTTCGGTCGCGGCGATGCCCTCGCTCGTGGCCGGCACCTTGATCATGATGTTGGGGCGGCCGAGTTTTTTGAAGAGCCTTTCCGCCTCGTCGACGGTCTTCCGTGCATCGTAGGCCAGCTCGGGGCTCACCTCGATGCTCACGTACCCGTCGAGGCCCCCGGTCCGGTCGTAGACCGGCCTGAACAGGTCTGCGGTACGGGCTATGTCCCACAGCGCGAGGTTCTCGTAGATCCCCTCGACAGGGGTGCCCTTCTTCACCAGGGAGACGAGGTCCTCGTCGTAGTCCGAGCTTCCTGCAATGGCCTTCTCGAAGATCGTCGGGTTGGAGGTCACGCCCCGTACGCCCTGATCGATGAGCGCTTGCAGCTCTCCGGAGGTGATGAGGGACCTGCGTATGTAATCAAACCAAATGGCCTGTCCGATATCTGCCAGCTTCTGGAGTTTCGACATCCGTGCACCTCATGAGAAAAAAATGATCACTGACGGTTCCCTACCTTACACAATTCAGGGGAGAAATCACAAGTCTCAATCTGAATTATTTTTCATGGCTTAAGGGAGATATGCCCTCCAATGCCGGCAGGAAGCAGAGGATATCGGATTACGGCTTGTCTCCCGCGGGCTCGAAGGCTTCGAAGCCGGAGACGGCGGCTCCCATCAGACCGGCCTTGGGGTTGAGAATGACGGACACGGGCATTTTGTGGAGGACCCTCGACAGGCGGCCCTTGCGGAGAAACGACTGGATGAACGGCCCTTCCCGGAGGGCCGGAAGGATCCTCGGAGGGATTCCGCCCCCGATGTACACGCCTCCCGTTGACAGGATTTTCAATGCCAGGTTGCCGGTCTCTGCGCCGAGCACGGAGACGAACAGTCGCAGGGCGGCTTTTGCGATGGCGCACGATGCCTTCTCGTCGACGGCAGTGCCCAGGATGACGGCGGTTTTGTCGTCGGCCCGTGCGAGCCTTTCGGAAAACCACGAAGGCTCGTCGTAATAGCCCCTGTCCTTGAGGAACGAATAGATGTTGGGAATGCCCATGCCCGAGCAGACGAGCTCATAGCTCACATGGCCGTGGCGCTCGAAGAGGTACTTCAGGAGCTCGATCTCGGTGTCGTCGCCCGGACCGAACTCCGTATGCCCGCCTTCTGAGGGATGGGCCACATACCGCGAGCCGTCCCAGGTGAGGTATGCCTCGCCGAGGCCGGTGCCGGGGGCGATAATCGCCCTCGGGCCCTTTGGCTCCGGGACCCCCTTGTTGAGGCTCAAGAGGTCCGCCTCTTCGAGGTG
The DNA here is from genome assembly GCA_029547185.1 of Deltaproteobacteria bacterium. GTDB lineage: Bacteria > Desulfobacterota > Desulfomonilia > UBA1062 > UBA1062 > Phosphitivorax. The sequence continues at coordinate 66,677 of JAKPPU010000018.1, forward strand.
GGAGATGCTGTAGGCCATGGCCTCGAGATCGTTGAGGAGATGCATGTCCTTAAACCCGATGGAGGAGATGATGAGGGATTTGTCGACCACCCACGGCAGGTTGGTCACGGCTACCTTTTCTTCGATCACGGGGCCCGCCACGCCGAACACGGCATACCCGACCTCTTCGATGCCGAAGTCTTCGATGAACCGGCTGACGATATCCTCGAGCGAGCCGCAGGACATGCTTGCGTACGTGGCTTCGAAGAGGGGCTCCCTGACGCCTTTCTCGGAGCTGTAGAGGGCGAGGGTGGTCTTCGTTCCCCCGATGTCACCCGCAATGAGCTTCATCATCGACCTCGTTTCATCAGGATCTCACCGCCCTATGCGTAATCGTAGAACCCCTTGCCGGTTTTGCGGCCGAGCCAGCCGGCCTCGACATACCTCCGCAGCAGGGGGCAGGGACGGTACTTCGAATCGTTGAACCCGTTGTAGAGCGTCTCCATGATCGCGAGGCAGGTGTCGAGCCCGATGAGGTCCGCCAGTGCGAGCGGGCCCATGGGATGGTTCATGCCGAGCTTCATGACCGTGTCGATGTCTTCCTTCGTACCCACGCCGGTATACAGGCAGAAGACCGCCTCGTTGATCATGGGCATGAGGACCCGGTTCGAGATGAACCCGGGATAGTCGTGGGCCTCTGCCGGGGTCTTGCCGAACTTCAAAGCCAGGTCCCAGGTAGTTTTGAAGGTGTCTTCCGACGTGGCCAGGGCCCTGATCACCTCGACGAGCTTCATGACCGGAACGGGGTTCATGAAGTGCATGCCGATGACCTTGTCCTGCCTTCTGGTCTGCGAGGCGATCCTGCCGATGGGGATCGACGAGGTGTTCGTGCCCAGGATAGCCTCTTTCTTGCAGTACAGGTCGAGATCCTTGAAGATCTTGAACTTTATGTCTTCCCGCTCGGAAGCGGCCTCGACCACGTAATCCGCGTCCTTCATCTCTCCGAGGTCCGTGGTGGTCCTGATGCGGCTCAAGGTGGAGTCCCTGTCTTCCCTGCTCATCTTCGCCTTTTCCACGGACTTGTCGAGGTTCCTCGTGATGACGTCGAGCCCTTTCCGGACGAGGGTTTCATTGATATCGTGCATGATGACACTGAGGCCGCTCATGGCGGCGACCTGGGCGATTCCGCCGCCCATCTGGCCTGCACCGACCACTCCGAATGTTTTTACCTCCATAATGTCTCTCCTGTTCTATTTTCTCGTAATCACGAGCGCTACCGCCTCGCCGCCACCGAGGCACAGGGATGCGCAGCCGGTCTCCTTGTCCTGCCGGATCATCTCGTACAGCAGGGTGGTGAGCACCCTCGCGCCGCTGGCCCCGATGGGGTGGCCGATGGCGATGCTGCCGCCGTTCACGTTGACCTTCTCCGGATCGAGCTTCAATTCCTTCATGACCGAGACGGTCGATCCGGCAAAGGCCTCGTTGACCTCGAAGAGATCGACATCGGCAATGCTCATCCCCTGCTTCTTCAAAACCCGCGGGATCGCGAGGATCGGGGCGACGAGCACGTATTTCATGTCGAGCCCGGCGCTCGCCTGGGCGCCGACGGTCGCCAGAACAGGGCAGCCGAGCGCCTTGGCCCTGTCGCGGGACATGAGGACCAGCGCGGAAGCCCCGTCGGCGATTCCCGATGCGTTGCCGGCCGTGGTGGAGCCGCCTTTCTTGAAGGCAGGCGGCAGCTTCGCGAGCGTCTCGATGGTCGTCTCCCGGGGGTGCTCGTCGGTGTCGAAGGTCTTCGGGTCGCCCTTGCGCTGGGGCACCTGCACGGGGACGATCTCGTTCTTGAAGTGTCCCGCCTTTATGGCGCGGACGGCCCGCTCGTGGCTCTGCACCGAGTATCTGTCCTGGTCTTCCCTGGTGACCTGGTACTTCTCGACGCACAGCTCGTTGGACATGCCCATGTGAAAGTCGTTCACGATGTCCCACAGGCCGTCATGCACCATGTGGTCCTGGATCGATCCCTGGCCCATCCGGTAGCCGAAGCGGGCCTTGTCGAGATAGTAGGGCGCCTGGCTCATGCTCTCCATTCCGCCTGCCACCACGATCTCCGCGTCACCTGTCTGGATGGCCTGGGCTGCGAGCATGACGGCCTTGAGCGAAGATCCGCAGACCTTGTTGACCGTGATGCACCCCACGTCCCACGGCAGGCCCGCCAGGACCGCGGCCTGCTTCGAAGGGTTCTGGCCTCTTCCGCAGGGAAGGACCATGCCCATGATGACCTCGTTTATATCTTCCTTGCTCAGGCCCGAGCGGCGGATCGCCTCTTCAATGACAATGGCTCCGAGCTTGTTCGCATCAATGCCTGCCAGGGTGCCGTTAAAGCTTCCGATGGGTGTCCTCACTGCGCCGGTTATGACGACGTCTCTCATGTTTCCTCCTATACATCTTGGATGGGAATGTGCCCCGCCACGATCAAGACCATGCCGAGAAAGTGCTGGGAGCCGTGTATCTTCCGAAGAACTCAAGCTAGGTCATCCCGGGGAAAAAATCAAGAGCTCTTCATATTATTGTCTCGAAACGCGGCAGATAAAAAGCGAGCCTGCGTATGCCCCTCCCGGTTGAACGCCCATCGTGAAAGGTCTTGTATTTTCCGTCAGCAGACTGCATATGAAAGGAGAGGGGAGGGATCTATGGCATCGGAAATCAAGGATATCACGATCCAGTACGAAGAAGACGGGACCGTGCTCGTAAAAGAGCTCGACAAGGAGGTTCTTTCGAAGGGGGCATGGACGACGATCCTCTTCAGGTATCAGCAGCTCGACCCCAAGACGAACGAGTACGGGCCGGACCGCTATTCCATCCGCAGATACCGCAAGGTGAGCAATGAATACCGCCAGCAGTCGAAATTCACCATCTCGAGCGTCCAGCAGGCACGCAAGATCATCGAGATCCTCCAGAAATGGATCGGGTCGGACCAGGATACGGACCAGGACAATGATCTGTAATCAAACAGCATATGCCCGAATAGATGCCGTTCGCAGAGCTTAGAAGACCCTTTTGAGGGTCAAAAACAGTGCGGTCGCCGCCGAGGTCGACCGCCTCAATCCGGCCGCAGCAGACGGTCAGGGAGCGCTCACCGGGATCCTGTCGGGGCAATGGGCACGCATGGCCCTGCTGGCATGAATCCTTCCCCGGCTGTCCACGAAGATCCAGTCCATGCCCTTTTTTTCGAGGACAGGCCCGAGTTTTTCCGGTCCGCTCACGAAGAGGGCTACCGCCCATGCATTCGCCTGGGTGCAGGTGTCGGCGATGACGGTCGAGCTCATGCCGATCTGTGCAGGCATGCCGGTGGAAGGATCGAGGATGTGGCAGTAGCGCAGCCCGTTTTCCATGAAGAATCTCTCGTAGTCTCCCGAGGTGGCGACCGCCCTGTTTTTGATCGGTATCACGGCGAAGACGCCTTCACCTCTCGGGTTTTTGAGCCCGATCCTCCACACGCGGTCTCCGAAGGCCGATACCTCTCCGCCCACGTCGATGAGGCCGGTCCGTATGCCGCAGGCCTTCATGACCTCCCGGGCCCTGTCCGCTGCATAGCCTTCGATCGTGCCGCCGATGTCGACTTTTGTGCCTTGGAGTGTTTCGATGGTCATCCCATCGCCATGGAGCCGGACCGACTCATCCTTTCCCGTCTCCCTCCAGGCCTCGAATTCGGAAGGTGAAGGCATGTGATAGGCGCCGTTCCCAGTGAAGCCCCAGGCGTCGAGGAGCGGCCGCAGGGTGACCGAGAAGGCGCCTGAAGAGTCATCGTGGACCTCGCGGGAGACGCGCAGGAGGTGGAAGACCTCCCTGTCCCTGATGACATGCTTCCGGTTGAGCTCGTCGATGAGAGAGTCTTTATGTCCGAGGCGGGCATCGATCCGCTTGAGCTCGGCGACGGCCTTCTTCATGGCTTCGCCGGTCTCACTCTGAGTTCCCATGGCTTTGAGCTCGATGAACACGTCCGTGAGGAAGATGCTCGTGGTGTGGATCTCATGGGTCCTGCCGTAGCGGATCGAGGCTGTCAGTGCGGCGAGAAGCAGGAGCAGGATGAAGGCGGTGAGGATCTTTTTCAATGATTGGAGAAGGGGGGCGGGAAGACCCGCCCCTTTCTTTGCTTATCTGCCGATGCTGTAGAGAACCTTCTTGCCTCTGAACACGGCGTCGGTCCCGAGCTCTTCCTCGATGCGCATGAGTTGGTTGTATTTTGCCAGCCGCTCGCTCCGCGAGGTGGAGCCGGTCTTGAGCTGGCCTGCATTGCAGCTCACTGCGACGTCGGCGAGCCAGGAGTCCTCGGTCTCGCCCGAGCGGTGCGAGAACACCGTGGTGAACCGTGCACGGCGCGCCGTCTCGATGGTGTTCATGGTCTCGGTGAGCGTGCCTATCTGGTTGACCTTGATGAGGACGGAATTCGCCGCATTCTCTTTGATGCCCTTTTCGAGGTACTTCACGTTGGTGACGAACAGGTCGTCGCCCACGATCTGGATCTTGTTTCCGAGCTTCCTGGTGAGGAGCTTCCAGCCTTTCCAGTCGTTCTCGTCGAGGCCGTCTTCGATGGATACGATGGGGTATTTCTTGACGAGCCCCTCGTAAAACTCGATCATCTCTTCGCTCGTGCGCTCCGGATTCTTCTCGGAGGCGAGGATGTACTTGCCGTCCTTGTAGAAGGAGCTCGCAGCGGCGTCGATCGCGATCGCGATGTCGACCCCCGGCTTGTACCCGGCCTTCTCGATGGCCGCCACGATGAAATCGAACGGCTCCGTGTTCGATTTCAGGTTCGGGGCGAACCCGCCTTCGTCTCCCACGCCGGTCGCGAGGTTTTTCTTGATGAGGAGGTCCCGGAGAGAGTGGAACGTCTCGGCCGCATACCGCAGGGCCTCCCGGAAGTTGGGGGCGCCGATGGGCATGATCATGAATTCCTGCAGGTCGACGTTGTTGTCGGCGTGTTTCCCGCCGTTGATGACGTTCATCATGGGCACCGGGATCTCGCGGGCAAAGGGGCCGCCCAGGTAGCGGTACAGAGGCACTCCCAGGAACACGGAAGCAGCCCTGGCCACGGCCACGGACACGCCCGTGGTGGCGTTGGCCCCGAGATTCGACTTGTACTCTGTCCCGTCGATCTCGAGGAGCATCTTGTCGATGCCCACCTGGTCGAGGGCATCCATGCCCACGAGCACGGGGGCGATCTTCGTATTCACGTTGTCGACGGCGGTGAGCACGCCCTTGCCCTTGTATCTCTTGGCATCCTTGTCTCTGAGCTCGATGGCTTCATGCTCTCCGGTAGAAGCCCCCGAGGGTACGGCCGCCCTTCCCATATCGCCGGTCGAGAGGTAAACGTCGACTTCCACCGTCGGATTACCCCGTGAATCAAGAATCTCCCTCGCAATGATATCAAGAATCTCACTCATTACCATCTTCCTCCTTCGTATCTTTTGCGACTTTTTGTCAGGCTCTAAAGCCCGATGACCGTGCAGGAAACGTCTCGCTCGATGTGCGTGCAGGCGGGGCGTAAGGTCGCGGGCCGGACGACGCCGAATGCTCCGATTCTCACCCGGTGGAAAAGCCTGCCCTGTGCACAGGCATCCCGATGCATGTCGTACAGCAGTCCGTCTGGAGATTATGAGCCAATGCCACGGCGTTTCGGCCTTTCTGTAAATGCACCGGATGCAGGATGTATCGATCATCGAAAGCGCGAGAAATTACTACCATTTCACTGCGTGTTTCGCAACATCTTCTTTCTTCGTTCCGGACCTTTACGGCAACGCCTCAGGAAAGGCCCGGCGCGCAGCGGCTATTTCTCGATGAGCGACTCGAGATCGCTGATCAGGGCTGCAAGCGACTTCTCGTCGACGAGCCTGTTCTTCTCGTCGAGGAGGCTCTTCGACCGGAAGGTGTCGAGGGCCCCCTTGTAGACCGGCAGGCACAGCGCCTCGTAGCGCTGGATCTCGCCCTTTTTGTAAATGCGGGACGCGAACCTGTTGATCGCTCTGAGAGGGTCTTTCTTTCCGAGGTCCTTGGTTTTCATGACATAGCGTGCCACGCACAGGTAGGATTCGAGGTAATTCTCCAGCAGCCCCTCGAACATGACCGCAACCCTGCGCCCCGTGTCGCTGACGGCGTATACCGCCTTCCTGTGGGAAATGACGTTCCTCTCGATCAGGTACTGGAGGGGCCTCTTGAAGCTGCTCTCGTCGAGGATGAACTCGTTCTCCAGAAGCCCGGCCAGGTCCATGAGCTTTTCATTGAAGGACTTCTCGTCGAGGCCCTCGGGTGTCTTGAGGATCACGTTGCAGATGAGGGAGGCGGGAACGAAGAAGTTGAGGATCGTGTTCTTGTAGTATTCGAGGTGTATCCTGTTCTCTCCTTCTGCATGCAGGAGCACGGCATCCTCCTCGTTGTCCGGTTCGTCGATGGTGATGAGGCGCTTCGACTTCAGGAGGGAATACGCCTCTTCGAAGGCGCTCTGCTCGTCGTAGAGCGACTCGGACATGTTGCATCCGAGATAGGCGAGGTAATCGAGAAAGATGTGAAAGCCCTCGCGCAGGATGTTTTCCTCGATCGCCGAGTCGTAGCTGGTGGCGACGCATGAAATGATCGAGAAGGGCGTGGCAACGGTCTGCCGGTAGATCGAGGAGATGATCTCCCCCGCGACCCTCTCGTAGAGCTCGTCCTTCTGATCGCTGTCCATCCGGGAGTACGAGGTCTTGCCCTTCATGAACTCGTTCATGGATATGGGCTTTGCAAAGCGGACGTAGACCTTGCCGTAGCGGTTCTTGAGGACGTTTCCCGCCTTGATGAGCTGCCAGAGGTTTTCCTTTTTCTTGACCGCGCCCTTCATCTCCTCGATGTAGGACCTCTCCTCGACGACCGTGTCGTATCCCATGTAGACCGGGACGAAGATGACGTCGCGCGTCACCCCGGATTCCCAGCCCTGGATGATCATCGAGAGCAGCCCCTTCTTGGGGAGCATGAGCTTGCCGGAGCGGCTTCTCGTCCCCTCGATGAAGAACTCGAGCGGGATCCTCTCCTGGAGGATGGTCCTCACATAGGCGGCAAAGGTATGGGCATACAGGGGATTGTCCTTGAAGGTGCGCTTCATGAAAAACGCCCCGCCTCTGCGCAGGAACGGGCCCATGGGGAAGAAGGCGAGGTTGATGCCTGCGGCTATCACCGGGACGCTCATCCAGTGCTGGAACAGGCAGTAGGAGAGGATGAGATAGTCGAAGTGGCTCTTGTGGCAGGGAACGTACACGATGGAGCCGTTCCTGGCCGTTTCCCTGACCGCCTGGATTCCCGGCTCGTTCACGTCGAGCCCGTCATAGATGTTGTTGAAGACCCAGGTCAGGACCTTGTACATGAAGTTTACCAGTGTCGGGCTCAGGTTCGATGCGATCTGGTCGAGGTGCTTCCGGACGACGGTCTCGAGCCTTTCGATGCTTTCATCCTTTGCCTCGGAATGGCGGGACCGCAGGAACGACTGGAGCATGGGGTCCTTCATGGTTTTGTTGATGATGAACTCGCGGTCCCGGATCGGTGCTCCGGAGATGTTCTTTCTCAGGACGGCGAGCTGCTGCTGGAGCTCGTTGAGGGTTTCGGTCGCGATTTCTTCGAGGAACTTCGATTCGTTCGCGTGCTGCCTGATCACCTCCTTGAGATTGATGGGCTCGCCGTGCTCGAAGAAGCCGTGCTCTTCCGCCCTCATGAGGGTCAGGACCTTGCGGAACCACCGGGTGGAGACCTTCTCTTCCTTTGTCGCGTCCTTGATCTTGAGCGGCATCCGGTTGTAGACGATCCTCTGGGGCAGGAGGTAGATCGGCCGGTCGATCTCGCGCTGGAGCTTCAAGAGTTCGAGGATGGGGTCGATCTTCTGTTTCCCGCTGATCATGTCCAGCGACAGGAGGGACGCGCTCCCCTCGTCATGGGCGAAGCCCTTGTAGAACTCTCCTTCAAAAGGCGAGGTTTCGCCTGTAACGAGTGTCTTGAGGAGGTAGGGAAGCCTGCCGATGGGCTGCAGGAGCGTGAGCTTTCTGCCGAAGATGACCCGCGGGACCGGAAGGCCCTCTCTCGAGAACCGGTAGTTCATGAGGGTCGCATCGATCGTGCTCGACAGGCTTTGCACGAACACGATGTGCCCCTTGCGGGACAGGTTCGACACGGATTCCCTGTAGAGCTGCGGAATGGTTATCTGGATGAACAGGCGGCGAAGAAACGGCCCGAGGAGGAAACCGTATCTGCCCTCGAAGGCATATGCATATCCCTTGGATCTGGAAGCCATACCGCCGCGTTATAGACGAAATTGCGTGCCTTGGAAAGACCATTCTTCATGCGAACCGCGCCCGTGGACGCCGATCCCTGAATGCGCCGCGCAACCCGTATCCGTCAGTCGCCCTGGTGGATGAATTCGAGGATGCGGTCGACGTCGCTCCGGGTGAGGCAGCGCAATCCTACAAGGTCTTCACGCCTGATCCGCGAGAGCTCTTCGAGGTGCGAGGTGTGCATGAGGATCGAGCGGGCCTTCTTCGGGCCTATCCCCGGTATCTCCTCGAGCACGGTCGATATCGACTTGCTGCGAAGGTGCTTGTGATAGGTCACCGCGAAGCGGTGGGCCTCGTCCCTGAGGCGCTGCATGAGCCTGAGAGAGGCGCTCCTCTGGGGCATGAAGACCGCGTCCTTTTCCCCGGGGAGGAAGAACCGGTCGCTCTTCGTGCCTCTGGGCTTTGCCATGGCGACCACGGGGATCGAGCTCATCCCGAGGCTTTCGAGCACCCTGACGCAGACCCCGAGCTGCCCCTTGCCGCCGTCGATCACCAGGAGATCGGGCCTCTCCTCGTCGCCGGCAAGCCTCCTCCTCAGCACCTGCTCCATCATCGCAAAATCGTCCTGGCCTTCGATGTCCCGGATGCGGTAATGGCGGTAGAGCGACTTTTCCGGCTTCCCTTTAAGGAACACGGCCCGCGACGCGACCGGATGGCTGCCCTGGAAGGAGGAGATGTCGTAGCACTCCATGCGGTTGGGGACGGCAGGGAGCCGAAGGATCTTCGCCACGTCGTCGAGGAGCGAGGTGTCGGCCGTCCTCCCGTACGATCGGGCATTCTCCCGGGCCATGCTCATCCACTGCCTCGGCGTGCCCTTGAGCGCCTTGCGTACGCATACCTTCGACCCGCGCATGTCGGAGAGGATCTGCTCGAGGTTGCCGCGGCCTTCCGGTTCGATATCCGCATAGATGATCGGCGGAATGTCGTTCCCTTTGAGATAGAACTGGAGGATGCAGTTCATCATGAAGTCGTCTTCCTGGGTGTTCTGTACGGCAAAGGAATGGCTGTCGGCCATGACTCCCTTTGCGATGTGCAGCACCGAGATCTGGACCTTGTCGTCGAGCCCGTACGTGCCGAAGATGTCCACGTCGATAGGTGTGTTCCCGATGACGACCTGGGACACGAGGCTGTCCCGAATGGCGATGATCTGGTCGCGGATCTTTGCGGCCGTCTCGTAGTTCTGCCGGTCGGACTCCCTCTTCATGCGCTTGAGGAGCCTCTCTTCGAGGACCTTGTTCTTGCCGTCGAGGAAGGTGATGAGATCGCCCACGAGGTCGTCGTACTGCTCCTTCGTGACCCTCTTCGCACAGGGGCCCACGCACTGGCTTATCTGGTAGTACATGCAGGGGCGCGAGCGATTCTTGAACACGGTGTCCTTGCACCTTCTCAAGGGGAAGATCCTGGAGACGGCGCGCAGCGTGGTCCTGATCGCTTGCGAGGAAGAGTAGGGGCCGAAGTAGCGCGCCCCGTCCTTGAGCACTTTCCTCGTGATGGAGATCCGTGGCCACTCCTCGTTCGTGCTGATCTTGATGCGCACGTAGCTCTTGTCGTCCTTGAGAAAGACGTTGTAGCGGGGCATGTGCGACTTGATGAGCTGGTTCTCCAGGAACAGGGCCTCTTTCTCGTTCCTGGTGACGATGAAGTCCACACGCTCGGTCTGCTCGGCGATATAGGGCACGCTCGGCCGCGTATCCTGACCGAGGTAGGCGTGGACCCTCCCTCTGAGGTCTTTTGCCTTGCCGACGTAGATGACCTCGCTCTGGGCGTTTTTCATGATGTAGACGCCCGTGGACCGGGGCAGCTTCCTGATGATCTCTCCGCTCAACGCCATGGCAGATCCTTATCATGAATATTATATCATGGCAAATAGTGGAACCGAGAGATTGTGGAGAGCGAACGTAAAAGATCAGCCGTGCGCATGGTGAGTCCGCTGGAGCTTTTGGTTGGCTTTTTTAATTGTATTTCAGTGTCGGAAGGCGAATTGAAGATCCAGTGAGTTTATATTGATAATGGGCCCTGAACAGATGAGGAAATCCATACCCAATACCCCATTAATGTCAAATCCATAATCCATTCCACCGATTTCAACCTGGAAATCGGAAACAGTCTGTTCACCAACCCTTATGAAATCTACCGTACGTGAGAAGACTGCTTCATTACCTCCGACTCCGCATATTGTGTAAAGGATATCCCCTTTTAAATTATAGCAGAATTCCTAGCTTATGTACGACTGTCTTTTTATTCAACACCGTGACGGTCAACTGCGCGCGAAGCGTGTCGACTTCAATAGCTGGCTGGGCTTGCACTATAGTTTTACAGAATACGGCTTCTGTCAGTACTCACCATCGTGCACGCCTTCTATGCCACAGCTCTCGCTTAAGGGCTTCATAGACATTAAAGACAATCGAGCAAATACCGTAATTTTCCACCACACTCATGAGCCTGCTCATCATGTCCTCTTTGTGGAGATGGGGATATGATCTGCAATCCTTGGGGCGAGCTTCCTGGACTCCCGCCTTAGCTCATAGGCGTTAAAATGAGGAAATGATAATGAATATAGACACTTAAGACACGATGGTCAGTGAGATCCTTTGGTGAAATACCCAAACCTTGGGCGAGCCTCTCGATATCTTCTTGATCCAATGCCGGCAAGATTTCGCAACAGCAATTCCCACAGGCTGTACAATCGATTGCTGATGCGATCTCCTGATAGAGCCTATGTACAAGGGAATCAAGCTTCTCGGAAGGACATTTCTCTTTCAGGAAGGCACGGAATTCCCAATTCTCATGTTCCTTTTTCCGGGTTAATGCCCTGATTCGTGTCAAGTTGGTTTCAATCTCGTTATGCTTCATGGTGCTTGCTTACCGTTTCATTCCTTGCCAGGAGATCGGGCTTACTGTTAATTTGTTTGTTTTCTGATTTAGATAAGTCGAGTAGTAGGAAACCTCCTGCAGTTCTGCGCGAAACCCCGTCTGAAAAAGAGCTAGCCATGCCGCAAGCAGCTGAATCAGCTTAGTTATTTTATATGGATCTATTCTGTTGTCCGTTAATCACGGTTCACCTTAGTTCAACCATTACTATACCAAGAAATTCTGTATATTTTCATAAGTAACACTTTTCACAGACACATTCTTTAAAAATGATATTCTTTAAACCTAAAGATCATCTGGTACTGTTTTCCGAGGATACCTGTGTTCTCCTTGTCATTGAGCGTGCCAGGGCCGCCCCTGCCTCCTCGCCTCCGAACGAGTGAGGCAAGTTTACAGCTGCATTAAAAGGCAATCCCCGGTGACGGAAGAGTCGTCCCTGCTTCCTCTCCCCAGAACAATCCATTTGACACCTCTTCACATCAAAGGATAAGCTATCGTGAATCCTTTATATTAGGTACGCATATGAAGCTGATCTATGGTTTGGGAAATCCGGGGAAAAGGTACGAGTACACCCGCCACAATATCGGCTTTCTCGTTGCGGATTTCCTGGCCGACAAATGGCGCATCCCCATGAAGCCCGCAGGCGGTGAGCTCGTCTGCGGCAAAGGGCAAATCATGAAGGTCCCGGTCGTGCTCGCCAAGCCGCAGACCTACATGAACCTGAGCGGGGAGCCCCTCCGGGGCAGGAAGATCGCGGCCGAAGACCTCATCGTGATCCATGACGACCTCGATCTCCCGGCAGGCACGGTGCGCGTGAAGCAGGGCGGAGGGACCGGAGGCCACAAGGGCCTGGAGTCTGTCTTCAGTGCGCTCGGAGACAACGGGTTCGTCCGGATACGGTGCGGCATCGGCAGGCCCTTTGATGGCTGCGACGCAAGCGACTATGTGCTCGGAATTTTCCCCAAGGAAGACATCGATCTCGTGAAAGAGCAGATCTTCGATGCGGCGTCTGCCGTAGAGATGTGCCTGAAGGAAGGGGTCGTCAAGGCGATGAACACCTTCAACAGGCGTGACAAGACAACCCCGGAGGAATGAGCGGAGAGGCCCGCTGCGTCAGCGGACGTCCAAGAAAGCGCGAGATCTCCTGGATTCCCGCCTTCGTGGGAATGACGGAACATTCAAAATCGATGCCGACAAAATATCAGCCTGCCTTTTTCGCAAAGGGGTCCTGGCATCCCTGCCTGCTCGACTTGTACCAGAGAGAGCCCCCGACCGCGGCAGCCGCAATGAGGAGCTTGTGCCGCCAGATGAGAGAGAAGACCCCCCGGGAGATCCAGAGCCCGAATTTAAGGCCGATGAGGCCGGCAAAAACGAGGACCACCGGCTTTGCTTTCTGTTTGATGAGATCGAGCCTGGTCTGAAGCTCAGACTTTACCTCCACGAGCTCCTGGACGACGGCACCCGGTTCTTTGTTCAGCTCTTTTTCAGCCATCTCATATCCTCCGCAATCCTGCCGAATCTGGTGCGTGCCTCACCGAAATCCTTCTTCGCCTTGAGCAGGGCAACGAGGCCCATGACCAGACCGACGAGAAAGAGGAAGGCGGTCACGATCAGGGCAGAGGCCCAGGGCGCAAACCAGATGTTGAGCACCAGCACCAGGGTTACCAAAAGAAAGATGCCTGAAAGCGCCATGAACACAAGGCATGCCACCCCCAGGATGACTATGGGCAGACTGCTTTTGACAATGCCCTGCACGGTCTCTTTCACATAGGCCTTCTCGAGCGTCGCAAAGCTCTTGACCAGCTTTATGAAACGTACAATCAAACCGAACGTCGATTCCCCATCATACTTCCCCATTGCCATTCCCTCCTCGAACGTACGAGAGACTCTTTGCATCTGCTCAAAGCTCGCCGGGTATACCGGCTGTCTGCCCATGGCAAATTCAAGCGTCAATCTTTAAAATGCATTGTTCTTCAAGAGGTTGCAACAAAAATCTTTTCAACCCGGATAATTCTCATCAGAAATGTCAAAAATATATTTCCCGGTGTGCCGAGACAGAGGTTTCACAGCCTCCCCGTTTCACTCCGGGACCATAGAGTACATTGTATCCTCAAGCCTCTCCGGCTCAAGTCCGGTGGGATCTCAATCGTGAGCTTATGCCAGGAAAAGCCACGAGCCGCTTTAGTTAAGCGGCTCGTGGTGGAGCGGATACAGCGGGCTTAAAGCGATGATGTTCAGGCCTGGTATCTGTACTTCCCAAGATGCTCTTTGGTCCTGATGTAGTCGGTGTACATTCTCCCG
>JAKPPU010000103.1 GCA_029547185.1 Deltaproteobacteria bacterium
GACATGCCCGTGGACAAGAGAGTGGTACGAGGTCGCCTTCTGCGGGCCGGACAGCTTCTGGATCCCCTGCCCCAACTATCCCTTGCATCCCGGGGCGGGACCCGGGTACTACCCCCCCATGAAGGATCTTTACACGTGCAGGTCGCAGATGAGATCGATCGCATCGAGTGAAGCAATGTTTTATGGAAGGTTCAACCGGTATGGCACGATGCAGGAGATGCTCGACGCCGGACTAGGCCCTTACATGACATGTCCGGGTTGCGGTTACGACTACATCATCGAACTTGGGTACCAGACCTATACCCTCAACTGTCCCATGCCTCAGCATCCGAGCCACGGAAGCGTCGTCGACGGGATGTTCAGCTGGGAGTAGAAGTACCGACTCGATCATCGGGCTGATGATCCCGAAAGGGCGAATGTGTAGTTTTATCCGTGGCACCTGCGGTTTTGCCATTCCCGTTTTCATTGCATACTTGTATGGGGTCCATGGTGAAGTACTGTGCCGGGTAAGCCCGAAGGACAGTACCGGTCAGACCGCTGATTGAATCCTGGAACGGAACTGCCGCTTCATGAATCATCCGACATATCGCGCCGGAAGACCGGAAGGCCGCTTGAACGGGAGCGGGCAGGTTCCTGCCCTGTAGAAACCCGTACTCACTCGCATATCGGGTTGTCAAGCCGTCGAGGGGCTTCGGTGTAGCCAGGCCAGGCTACCCGCAAGATGAACCGTTCTTTTCAGTAATGCGAAGATCGTGTGGGGCTTCGGGTGACCTTACGGCTCTGCCGGCCAGAACGCCGGCCAGGATCAGCAGGCTTCCCACGGCCAGCTTCCAGAGTGACGGCCTCTCACCGAAGCACAGGATCGAGGCGAGGACCGAGAGCGGGATCTTCGCGTTGTTGAAGGCGGCGAGGACGCCCGGCTCGACCTTGGTGGCGCCCTGATTCCACAACATGAAGCAGATGCCGCTCGCTATCACGCCTAGATAGACGATCGAAGCGACCTGCAGGATCGACAGCGCATGGATCGAGCCTGTAGCGGGAACGGCTCCCGGCAGGGTTGCAATGAACCCTCCAAGGTACATCAGAGCCATCACCTCGATCGTCCTCGGTATCCGGAATGCGGAGTCGATCCGCCTGAAGGCCACCTGACCGGCAGCGAAGAAGACGTTGGAGAGCTGCACTAGGATCAGCCCGTCGACGAATCCCGGCGAGGCCGGCCTGTTCCACAGGAGGAGCGCCCCGCCGGCCACAGCGGCTGTCGATGCCGCGAGAATCGAAATACCTCCCCGACGGGACGAAAGCCACTCGAATGCCGCCACGAAAAGCGGCGTGGTCACGGTGAGCATCGCGACCTCCCAGGCCTCGAGGCTCTTGAATGATTCGATGTAGACGAGGTACATGAGGCCGAACTGGACCGCACC
>JAKPPU010000111.1 GCA_029547185.1 Deltaproteobacteria bacterium
GGCGGCAACTGAAACTGCGCCGAGAACGCCCCCTTGCTGCCCGAGGCGATCTCTTCGTCCTTGCCCATGGACTTCACCACCCGGCCGTTTACCAAGACCTGGATTTCCACCTCCTTCACCGGCTTCATCTGCGGGTTCAGAAAAGCCCCGGAGACGGTGAGCCGATCCATGGAAGCCGCCGGCACCGGAGAGGCGGGCCGGAAGACGGCGGATAGAAGTACCACAACAACAGGCAGCCAAAATCGTTTCATTCGACGCATAGAACCAATCCTCTCGCGTAGTTGTGAATCACATATTTTCATGATGTATAAGTGAGGTTTCCGGGCAAGGTGGAGGGTAGCATCGAGGAAGGGAAAGTCTGTCGGCTTGTTCCTGATATTTCTGTAGGACTTCACGGTTTGCGTTTGTCGGCCTTTGTCCTACAGGAATCAGTCCACAAGACAATTCTTGACCGCATAGTGGGTCAGTTCCGCATTGGTCTTCATGTTCAGCTTCTCCAAGACCCTTGTTCGATACGTGCTGATCGTTTTGATGCTCAGGGCGAGCTCGTCGGCAATTTCCTTCACGGTTTTTCCCGAGGCAATCATGCGCATCACCTGGTATTCCCGATCCGAGAGGCTCTCGTGGGGCTGTTTTTCACGATCGATCTCGATCTGGAAGGCCAGTTTCTCCGCCAGGGCGGCACTCACGTACTTTCCTCCGGCCAGCACTTTCTTGATGGCTTTGACCAGTTCCTCGGGAGCATTTTCCTTGGTCATGTAACCGGAGGCTCCCGCCTTGAGGACACGCACCGCAAACTGATCTTCCGGGTGCATGCTCAGAACCAGAACGGGAAGCTTCGGATGCAGTTGCTTCAATTCTTTGAGCACATCCAGCCCGCTTCTTCCGGGCATCGTAATATCCAGGATCACGATGTCCCATTCCTGTCCGGAGGTCTGCTCCAACACTTCCTGACTGTTGCGCGCTTCCCCGAAGTGAAGCAGGTGAAATTCTTCCGCCAGGATGAGCTTCAGTCCGTGACGGACCACCGCGTGGTCGTCTGCCACCAGAACTCTTACCATGGTCCCCCCCGATCCCCTAGTTGTCCGTTGGTGCCTCGAGCGGAATGCGAACCCTGACCGTCGTTCCTTGTCCCTGGGCCCCCCGGATGTCGAATTCCCCTCCCAGCAAAAGGGCCCTTTCCCGCATCCCCAGAATGCCGAAGGACTTGCCTCCTCGGACCTCTCTTTCGGTGATCCCGCGCCCATTGTCCTTCACCTCGAGGACCAGGCTTCCCGCTTCCTCCTTCAGGCATACGAAAACCCTGGTTGCATTGGCATGTCGGGCGATATTGGTCAGGATCTCCTGGAAGATTCGGAAAACACTGGAAGACCGCTTCCCATCCACCTCCAGGCCTTCCGGAATGGTCAGGAATTCACACGAAATCCCCATCCTGTTCTGGAAGTCCATGGCCTGCCATTCGATGGCCGCCAGAAGCCCCAAGTCGTCCAGAATTCCCGGGCGCAACTCCGTGGTGATCTTGCGGACACATTGGATGGTGGCGGCAATAATCTGTTTGATCGACTGGATCTTATCCAGCAACAACGGCGTAGCTCCGGAATCCCTCGATGCGGAGAGTCTTTTCTCAACCCAGGCCACGTCCATCTTGAGTCCCGTGAGAGATTGCCCCAGCTCATCATGGATCTCCCGGGCAATTCGAGTTCTCTCATCTTCCCGGGCCGCCTCGATGTGCGCAGCAAGGTCCCGCAGCCGCTCATGGGAGCGTCTCAATTGTTCCTCGCTGGATTTTCGTCCGGTAATGTCCAGCAGGATGCCCTGGAGAAACTGCGGCTGCCCATCCTCGTTTTGAACCACCACGGCTTCGTCCCGGACCCACAGCAGGCGCTGCTCCTTCGAGTAGATCCGATATTCCAGGCAGAAGCCTCCCCCCCGGTGGTTCACGGCGCTGTCGGAGATGTCCCGGAGCACCCGTTCTCGGTCCTCGGGGTGAAGCTGCTTGAGCCACAGGAAGGAATCGGTAAGCCATTCTTCCCGGGAAAACCCGAGAATCGTCTTGACTTGAGGGCTGATGTAGAGGGGATTGCCCACCCTTCCCAGGGGGGCGATATAGGTAATCATCGGGATCTGCTCGACCAGGGTCCGATACCGGACTTCCGCCTGGTGGAGCTGGGAAGTCCTCTGCTCCAGGGATTCCGCCATTTCATCAAAGGAACGTCCCAGGACGCAAAGTTCGTCCTTTTTTTCGTACGGCGGACCGATTCGGACGCTCAGGTCCCCGGAAGCCAGTTTTTGGGTGGCATTCACCAGGCGGGAAACCCTCCGAAGAATGAAAGCGTTTCCACCCAACCATGCGGCGGCAAGGGCCAAAACACCCACCAGCCCCACACCGACCATGTTCCTGACAAACATGCGGTTGACCGAGCCAAAGGCCGCCTCCTTGGTGATGCCGATGCTCACATAGATATCCGAATCCGGGGACCCTCGAACCACGGAAAATCCATAAAGTCGGCGAACGCCGTCCACCCCTCGCGTCTCCACCAGGGAGGGTTCCCCATGGCGGGAAATCGCCGCCTGCACGATGAGCTCCGCCGGAACAAATTGGCCGACCCACTGGTTGGGTTCCGGGTACCGGGCCAGGATGGTCCCGTTGTGATCGACAACGATCAACTCCGCCCCTTTGGGCAACTGCGCCTCGAGTTCAATTTGTTTGAACCACTTCAAATCCAGGGCCGCAAAAACGGCGCTCTGACCCCCATCCCGACCCCCCAAAACCGGGTACACGAAATTGATGGTCGCCTCCCCGGTGATTTTCTCGATTTGATAAGGGCTGATGGTAAAGCTCGCGGTGTTGATGGCGCCTCGAACATACACCCGGCTTCCCATCGATACGGGTCCTTGAAAAGGCAGCGCACTGCAGGAAAGGTTTCCTGCGGAATCGATGACTCCCAAGTTCAGGTAGTAGGGATACTGCCTCAGAAGGTTCGAGAACAGGGTGCCGCACACCTCCGAATCTCCACGGCCGACCTCCGGAAGCTGGGCAAGGCCGATGAGGAGCTGTCGCGCCCCTTCAATCACCTGCACCAGGTCCCCGGCGGCAAGCCTTGTGAGGCGAAGGGTGTTCTCCTGCACCTGGGCCATTTGAATCTGATGTTCTTCAAGTCCCGTGTACAGCGTCAAGCCTAAGGAGGGAAGCACCGCCAGGAGGATCAACAGGATCAGCCGGCTGCGAAGGCTTGAAAAGGGAAAAAGCTGCATGGGTTCCTCGATCACCCCCGGAGGCGCATCGGTTGGACGGATCGTTGTTCAGGCGGCTGAAATGCTGCTTCAGCATTGTGAAAATGGCATGGAAAACCTCAAAAGACCATCGGGAACAGTCTGATTTTCGGGTAGGATTTCAAGGATGAGGGTTGTCGGTCCTTCTCCTACAAACGCCGGAAGGACCCGGGCGATGCAGACCTTTATTTTCGGGCCCCGTAGGCAGAAACCATGCGGCCCACATAATTCCCCAGGGGAGTCAACGAGATCAGGTATCCCAGGGGAACCGCCCAGAGAAGATGCGCCTTGTCCATGGAGGTGAACCCAAACGCAAAGATGCATCCCAGGGCAAAAACCATCTGGAAAATCCCCCGGTGACTGACGACCCCCCCGGTTTGTGCCGACTTCCACATGAAGACAAACCCCGAAAACACGAAGAAGATCAGAAACCCGTAGACGAATTGTCCCAGGAGATGGAGAGTGCTCATGGTCCGGTTTCCCTCGATATCATGCCCTTGCATGTCCGTACATTGCGTGGGTCGCTCTTCCGCCACGACTCCGTCAAAGAAGAAAAGCCCTGCCCCGGAAAGGTCCCGGGAGGCAGGGCTTTCTATTGTATCCCGTCTTGTCCTTGGGAAAACAGGAGAAAGCGGGGGAAATTCTTACCTTCCGTGGGAGGTATTCCCCTTGGGTAAGGGGAAATCCTCAGAACCCCGAGCTTGCCGCTGCACCTCCGCCTCCCACGATCTTGAAGAGGGTAAGGGAGATGGCCGGGATGAAGGCAACGGCGAGCCATGCCAGACAAATCCCGACCAGGAAAGGGGGAATCCACTTGATGATCTTGCCGTACGGAATTCCCGTGATCCCGGAGGCCACAAACAGGTCCAGCCCGAAGGGAGGCGTGACGAACCCCAAGGACAATCCCACGATGAACGTCAGGGCGAAATGGTAGGGGTTCATCCCCATGGAAACGGCGATGGGGGCAAAGATCGGCGATAAGATGATGCACACCGAGATGGATTCCATGATGCATCCGAAGAAAACAATGGCCGCCATCATCGCCAGGAGCATGAGGCTCGGCGCCTTGAACGTATGGATGAGGTCATAAACTCCCTCGTGGAGCCCGATGATGTTGAAGACCTGCTGGAGGACGATGGAAATGGCGATGACCGGCGCCAGCATGCCGTTGACCCGGCCGCTCGAAAGAAACACCTCCGGAATGTCCCTCAGCTTGAGCTCCCTGGTCAGGAACATGCCCGCCAGAAGACAGTAGAAGGCCACCACCCCCGCAGACTCGGTGGGCGAGCTGTAGCCCCCGTAGATGAGAAACAGGATCAGGAAAACCGCAAGAATGCCGAACTTGGCGCCCCAGAAGGCCTTGAACACATCCTTGAACACAAAGGGGCCCACTTCCCCCCATTTGTTCTTCCGGGCCGAAAACAAGGCGGCACCGGCAAGCCCCAGGCTCACGCAAAGCCCCGGTCCCCAGCCTGCCGTGAACAGATCGATGACGCTGAGGTTGGTCATGAACCCGTAGATGACCATGAGGACGCTGGGAGGAATCAAAATCCCCACGATCCCGCCCGAGGCGGCGTTGGCTGCCGCAAATGCGGGATTGTAACCCTGCTTTTGCATCTCCGGGATCATGATGCGGCCGATGGTGGCCACCGTGGCCGAGTTGGAGCCGGAAATGGCGGCAAACGTACTGCACGTCATGATGGTGGCCAGGGCCATCCCCCCTCGAATGGGACGAAGGATGGCGGCCGCCAGGGCCGAGAGCTTGACGGCGATCCCTCCCGCCCCGATGAGGTCCCCCGTCAGGATGAAGAGGGGCATGGCCAGGAGGGCGTAGCTGCTGATGCCCTGGTAGCTGGTGATCCCGATGTTGCTGATGGTAAACCCGATGGCCAGGGAGGCCAGGGTGGTCCATACGCCGATGCAGAGAAAAATCGGCACTCCCACCACGAAAAACACGGCCGTAAGGCCGGTAATAAGCCAGAGCAAAGTTCCTTCATCCATGGATGCCTTCCTTTCTCGCCCAGAGAGATCGGCACTCCCCCCCGATCCCTCAATCCGTCCTAATCGCCCGGTCCCTGCTACACCTGGGTCTCAAGCCCTCCCCTGGGTTGGGTCTGGAGCGGCTCCTTCTTGATCATGGCCTGGATGTCTTCCCAGGCGCATTGAAGGACCCGAAAGACAATGACGGTAAAGGAGACCGGGATGCAGAGGGGGACAACCCATTGCGGGATCCACTCGGCCCCGTACACCAGGCTCCCGGCGTTATAGAGCCGTACGATCTGGAACCAGGAAAAGTAGCCGGCAATGGCGGCAAAGGCAATCCAGAGGACATAGTCCAACATCAAGAGTCCGAACTGGGCCCCTTTCGGGAGCATATCCCGAAGACTGCTCAGCCGAAGGTGGGCTCGCTGCTTGATGTTGTAGGAACAACCCAGCCAGGAGAACCACACGAACAAACTGATGCATACGTAGTTTCCCCAGGCCCATTGGGTGTGCACCACGTTTCGACGGATGACGTCGATGGCCATGATCATCATCATGAAGAAATACATGGGAAATATGAGAACGTTCTCGACATTTTTGTCGAGATAGGTAAGCCATTTTGGTTTTGCCATAGCGTTCCCCACCTTGCCCCTTCAAGCGCAGGAGCATGCTTGCAGGTTTTTCGATAATTGGATGACGGGCCGCCTCCATCCGATCGCGAACAGACAGGATGAAACAGACCGGTGAGTCCGGAGAAAATGTCCGATGAGGAAGCGAAGGTTCCACCCAACTTCCGGAAACCACAAAACATCCGTCTTCCTCCCAAGACGGATGTTTTGTGGACATCAAGACCCCTCTTATTGCTTTCTTCTCTCCAAGTTCATGGCGAAATAACCGCTTCCCCTCCTCCAGGGGGCCGTGTCCGGCTTGTTCCACCAGGGCGGATTCGGCTTCCACCATCTCTTGGGAATGATGTCGATGGCGTAGGCCGAGGCCGGAACCTCGTGGGCGATTTCATAGAGTTTCTCGTAGACGTCTCCTCGACCGTACATCTTGTTGAGTTTCTCTCTCCATTCGGCCCAGGGTTGGGGGTTGTGCTTGGGAGAGATCACCTTCTCGAGTTTGTCCATTTCTTCCTTGGACCACTGGATGTTGCGGATGTTGCATTTCCAGTGCTCGCTGCCCGGAGGGGGATCGGCGAGCTCGCCGGAGCCGGCCTTGACGTAAATGGAGGCCTCTTCTTTTCCCAAGGTCGCCACTTGCGCCAGGTAGCAGGACTCCATGAACTTGTCCCGAAGATCGGCGGGGATCCTGTCCAGGCTCTTGACGTTCATCCCGGTGACCCAGTTTCCGGAGCAGTACTTGAGATACAGGTATTGACCCGTGAATTCCGTAAAATGAATCATGTTGAAGGGGATTTCCCAGGCTTCGGCGCCGTCGATGGCTCCCTGCCGCACGGCGTCCACCACTTCCTCGTAGGAGATGGCCACGGGGTTCACCCCCATGAGCTGCATGCTCTTCAGGCCGAAGAGGGTACCCGTGGTGCGGATCTTGGCTCCCGTGGCTTTGAGCTTGTCCAGGGTATCGAGGGCCGGTGTTCCTTGGCCGTATTTGACCTTGCTCATGAAGAAACCGCGAAGGCCGTAGTCGCCGAAAAGCATCTCGATGCCATACAACCTTCTCATGGGTTCCCGGAGCAGATCTTCGCTTCGGTAGTCCATGGCGAAAGAATAGAGAGAAGCCCGGCTGGGCCAGAGGGCCCCGAAGTCCAGAATGTTCAGGTAAGGACAGGTGGTGGATGCATTGTTCGTGGAAGCCAGATATAAATCGATGATGCCCTGGATGCACTTTTCCGCGCAGGTCATTTCACCGCAGATGGAGTTGGCTTCCATCAGTTGAACCTGGATGGCCCCGTCGGTCCTTTCCTCGAGGTCCCTGACAAAATCATACGTGCCGACCTTGGCGACCCAGGTGGATTCAATATCATGGCCTGCCGTTCCGTAACGGAGCTTTACCTTGGCTTTGACTTTGGCTCGTTCCTGCTCGGTCTCCTTGGCCGCTTGGGCGAGCATCATGGCCGTGGGAGGCGTGCCTGCCTGAGCCAGACCATGATAGGCAAGGAACGTCGAGGTAAAGCCGAACGTGGCTGCAATCCTGGTAAAATCTCTTCGGGATACTGTCTTTTCGGTAAGAGAACTCTTTTTCTTTTCTTCTTCCTTCTTCATCAGGTCCCCCTTTCCTTTCGATTCCTAATGTTGATACCTGTACCCGGTTCCTCCCCTGATGGAAGCAAGTATACCAGGTACAGGCAATTCAAGGAACTATGCGAGCTGACTCACCAGCTTCTTGGAAACAGGGACCGCTGCCGCCGCGTCGTAGGCGTAACCTTCCGCCCCGATCCGGTCGGCAAAATCCTGGGACACCGGGGCTCCGCCGATGATCACCTTGAGGGAGTTTCTCAATCCTTCTTTCTCGAGCTTCTTGAGAATGAAGGGCATCACGTCCATGGTATTGGTCAGAAGGGCCGAGAGTCCCAGCAACTTGGGCTTTTCTTCCTTGACCGTGGCGATGATCTTCTCCGTGGGAACATCCGGTCCCATGAAGACCACGTCGAAGCCGGCGCTCCCGAGCATGGTGGCAACCAGTTCCAGGCCGATGTCGTGTACGTCGCCTTCCACGGTGGCGAGTACTACCTTGCCGAGATTGCCTCCTTCCGACCCGGCGGACAGGTGAGGCTTCAAGATCTTCATGGACGACTTCATGGCTTCCGCGGCCATGAGCATCTCCGGAATAAACTTCTGCCCGGCTTCATATCCCGCGCCGCAGTCATGGAGTCCTTTCACAAGCCCGTTGTCCACGATCTCCTGAGCCGCAATTCCTTCGGCAAGGGCCTTATTCACGAGATCTATGGTCTTGGACTCGTCTCCATCGAAAACTGCCTTTTGAATTTCCGCTAATATGCTCACCTTGTTCCTCCTGGCTATTTGTATGCGCCAAACTTCCGTGCCGCGAAGACCGTCGCATCCCGGTTGACGTAGGGGGTGTTTTTGGGTTCCCAGCAGTTGGGACCGAGCATACATCGAATGTCCGCACCTTCGACGGTGTCGATGACGGTCTTGCACTCAACCAGTAACTCGTCCGGGGTCCCGAACTTCAGGGTGGTCGCGTAGGAAACCGGCTTCCGATCTGCGGTGGAGGTTTTGGTGGCCGCACCGTAGTTGCCGTTGAGGAATTTCACTCGAGACAAACCTTTCTGGTTCGTCTCCACCGCTTTTTCCACGCAAAGGTCGATGTTCATGGGGCCGAGAAAGTACCCGTCCGCCTGGTTCTGGTAAATGAGATCCAGGCGATCGTGCCAGTTGCCGCAGGGGTGAAAAATGATCTTCATGCCGGTTTCGCGGCGGATGGCTTCGATGAATTTTCGCTCGTACGGTTGGGTCAGTTTCTCATAATGTTCCCGGGAGATGCAGTCGGCGGAGGAGACGGGATCGTTGACCCACACGCAGTCGGCACCGGCTTCATGGGCTGCGATGACCATCTGGAGCCATCCGTCCAGAGCATTTTCCATAAGTTCTACAGCCCAATCCGGGTCCCTGGCAACAATGAGGAACCATTCCTTGAAGCCGGTCAAACAGGCGGCCGTTCGGGACGGGCAGCTTCCCCACGTCATGATGGGCACTTGCTGCTTTCCTTTCCCCCGTTTGATCAGTTCTTCCTTGAGACGGCGAATGGCGTAAAGGACCTTGGGCATGTTTCCGTCTTTGCGGGGGTCCAACTTCCATTTGGCCTTCTTCATGTCTTCCTTGGTTTTGATGAAGGGCTCCGCGATCTGAGGAACATCGTCTTCAGGATACTTCAGGGTGGCTCCAATGGCTTCTTCCACGGGTCCCATCATGTCGTAGTCGATGACGCAATCGTATTGGAACCGCTCCTGAGCCATGATCTGCCCCTTTACGTACAGATCCGGATCCTCCCAGGCTTCCTTGAAAGTGACCCCGATGTATTCCAGGCCCGCCCACCGTGGATATACATGAATGGGAACTCGGTCCGTCTTCTCCCCGTTCATGCATGCAAACATTCTCTCCATGGGAGTTACTTCTTTACAGCGATCATACATGTAATAATTGGACATTTGATTCTTCCTCCTAAGAGTTTGTGCTATGAAATGTTGGTGGGTTACGAGGGTGGATCGTTCATTCTGCCTTGATGGCTCCATTACCAAGATCGCTAAGCTCATCGAATGACCAGACAACAAATTCCCCTTCGCAAGTCCCTCAAGCGAAGGCAACGTTCCTTCAACAAGCCTCCTTTCTTCGCAAAAAAAACGGGACGATGTGTTGCTTCCAAACCCCACAAATTTCCTAGGTCTTTATCAAATTTAGTGCCAAATTTTAGTCCCCCCTCAAATCCCACCTTTCCCATTTCCGCACTCCATCCTCCCGGGAAAAACCCCTTGCCCCTACCTCAGTGCACGACAATTTTGCCGGCGTCCCCTCAAGCACCCACCTCCTCCCGACTCTCCATACGCTCCCGAATGCCGTTTTCTCTTTTGTAGCATTGTACAAAAGATGTCATGTGACATGTATGTTAGGTTACGGTGTCAACAACCAGCACACCTTCGGTCGGAGACCTTGACCGTACTCGCATAAGAAGAGATCCTTCGTCCCCCAACTCTCTCCCCATCTTCATGGAGCCAGTTGATCGACTTTCTGAGGCCGGTCTGAAATCTTCGTCCGTCTCAATCGAGATATCATGATGTTATTACATGGTCTTGTTCTTTCTCCCGGAGGTACTCTTCGAACGTACTTCTCATCACTTCCTCGAACATGCGGCCATTTCGGTCAATTTGCTTGGCCATGGGCGGAAGTCGATCCACGCAGGCCCGGAAAAGCTCTCCCTCCGGTTCGTTCATCATCCTCTGAAAGGCCAGTTCCCTTTCCTGACTCCGCTTCTTTTCCCGAATCGCCTCGATCTCCGCAATCTCTCTTTCCCGATCCTGGATCAATTGGCGCTCTCGTTCTATCCGCTTTGCCAGGAAAGATTTGTACCCCTTGGGAGCCGGGTAATGCCCCACCCTCTCAATCATCCTGAAAAACCAATTGAACACGTTCTCCACCGGCTTGGTTTCTTCCAGCTTCATATCCACCATTTCATACCGACAATGACACAGCGACTGAATCATATCGGAGAGATTCGTGTCCGATATTTTCATCCATTCTTCGACCTGTCGTGCGGTCAGTCCCTTTTCTCTCCAGTACCCTAATTCCGGGACGGTGTTCAGGACTTGTTCGATTTCACACTCGGTCGGTCGGGTAGACGGTCGGGTAGACGGTCGGGTAGACGGTCGGGTAGACGGGTCCTCCCTAGTAGTAGTAGTTTTATATATATATATATTACTACTACTACTAGGGTCGAGGTCGGGTAGACGGTCGGGTAGACGGTCGGGTAGACGGTCGGGTACAGATTGGGGGGGCTCAGGGTCGGTCGGGTAGACGGTCGGGTAGACGGTCGGGTAGACGGTCGGGTAGACGGTCGGGTAGACGGGATTTGTGGATTCCTGGTTTTCGTGACTGCCTCTTTTTTTCAGAAACTCGGCGCAAAGAGAATCATTGAGAGTGTAGGAGAACCCCTGAAAACGACCCTTTGCGTAGCGCTTCGTGCTGATGATGAACCCTTCGGATAGGAGCGCTTTTAGCGCGTATTTTATAGTGTTGGCGCTGAGGTCCAATGCTTTTTGGAGGTTGGCGCGACTGGTGGTTCGCGATTCTTCTTGAATGAGAAAACAAAGAAGTTTTGCTTGAATGTCCGTAATGGCCCAATTGCGATCTTTGAGCACTGTTCCCGGGGTCGGGTAGACGGTCGGGTAGACGGTCGGGTAGACGGTCGGGTAGACGGGCGGGTGGACGGGCGGGTAGGCGGGGAGGTGGG
>JAKPPU010000112.1 GCA_029547185.1 Deltaproteobacteria bacterium
CACCTTCGGCATGGCGGCCCTTGACGCCATGGCGGCCTCGCTGCCCGTCGTGCTGAGCGGCAACGTGGGGGCGAGGGACCTGGTGCGCGACGGGGTCAACGGGTTCGTCGTCGAAAACCCCGGCGACGCGAAGGCCGCGGCCGAAAGGTTTGAGCGGCTTCTCGACGCCGAAGTCAGACTCAGGATGGGGCGGGAGGCCTACCGGACGGCCGCAGGCCAGAGCTGGGACGAGGTGGCCCGCAGGCAGATCGAAATCTACGGGGAGCTTCTCGGCACCTGACGGCCGCCTGCCTGCCGCACAAGCGCGCGGCAACCCCGGAAACGCCCGGCGACCCGCGGAAAAATGGAAGGCAAGTGCTCGGGATTAAAGAATTTTCATCCTGCTCACCCTCCGCAACGATTGAAACATTTTCTCTTGACTTGACACCCCCCGTGGGCTACCCTTCATCCCTGTCAGATGCAGTATTTACAGCCCCTTCGTTCATCCGAGGGGGTTCGATGCATATGGCGTATGTGATGTCTATAATCGATAATGGAATCGACGGGGCGGAGCTGTGTAAAAATTCTCGACGGGATGGCTTTTTCTATGGAATTCATCGACCTTGCAGCCCAGCAGAAGAGGATCCGGGGAGAAATCGAAGAGCGCATCCGGAAAGTCCTGGACCACGGCCAGTACATCATGGGACCCGAGATTGCCGCGCTCGAAGGGGAGCTGGCCCGCTACGTGGGCGTGAAGCACGCCATTGCCTGCGCCTCGGGCACGGACGCCCTGCTCATGGCCCTGATGGCCCGCGGCATCGGGCCCGGGGATGCCGTATTGACGACACCCTTTACGTTCATCGCCACGGCGGAGGTCATCAGCCTCCTGGGCGCCACCCCCGTCTACGTCGACATCGACAGGAAGACCTACAACATCGACCCGGATCAGCTCGACCGATGCCTCTCTGCGCTTCGAAGCGGGGATGCCGGCCTGCACCCCCTGCCGCGCCTTGCCGGTCAGACTCGACTCACGCCGAAGGCAATCATCGCCGTCGACCTCTTCGGCCTGCCCGCCGACTACGGCCGCCTCGGTGAGATTGCACGGCAAAACGGGCTTTTCCTGATCGAAGATGCGGCCCAGTCCTTCGGGGCCGAGCTCCACGGCAGGAAGGCCTGTGCGTTCGGGGACGTCGGCTGCACTTCCTTTTTCCCGGCAAAGCCCCTTGGCTGCTACGGCGACGGGGGGATGTGCTTCTGCTCCGACGACAGCATGGCGGAGATCATGCGCTCGATCCGCCTTCACGGCAAGGGCTCCCACAAGTACGAGAACATCCGGATCGGCATCAACGGGCGTCTGGACACAATCCAGGCTACCATCCTCCTGGCAAAGTTCAGCCTCTTCGAAGAGGAAGTCAAACTGCGTCAGGTCGTGGCAAACCGCTACACCGAGCTTCTGCGCTCCTGCCGATCCCTCGTGACGCCCGAGGTGCCCGCCGGGTATCAAAGCGTGTGGGCACAGTATTCCGTTCTTGCAAGAGATGAAGCGCACCGCGACGCCATCATGAAAGGGTTGCAGGCCAAGGGCATCCCGACGGTCATCTACTACCCGCGGCCGCTGCACCTCCAGGCGGCGTTTGCCTTCCTCGGCTACCGGAAGGGGGACTTCCCCGCAAGCGAGGACTGCGCAAGCCGCATCTTCAGCCTTCCCATGCATCCGTACCTGAAAGAAGAAGATCAGCAAGTCATTGCATCCATGCTCAGGACGCTCGCCTGAAGAAAGCATCTTCCTGCCTCAGCGGTTTGTCAATTATTGCCATGAAGACAGCCATGATGATGCTGTTCTGAATCGCGCAAACGGGAACTGGAGAGCAATCATCCACCGGGATGTACCTTTATGGGTCGAACTTTTTTAATAGTCGGTTAACTCAGGCGAGACAGGGGGACTCTTGCATGGATAACGACAAGCAAAGAAATGTCAACCTGATGGATTTGTTTATCCTGATCCTGAAGCACAAAGGGCTGATCCTGTCCGTGGTGTTTCTAGGCACGGCTGCCTTAAGCGCTTACAGCTTGCTCTACTACAGGGGCCAGGCCACTGTGGCGGATCCCCTTCGTCCTTCCAGCATGTACTATTCCGAATGCGTCATCGAGCCTGATGGCGTCTCGGCAGACAAGCTGAAAGCAACGCTCATCAGCCGGGAACTGACGAGGCGCCTGATCGAGACGAATTCATTGATGCCTGTCATGAAGGATATACTGCTGAGCGAGACAAACCAGACAAAGGTGCCGGGGGATCGTTTGCAGCTGAATGAGATTCAGGACCGGATGTCAAAACAGCTTAAGTTCAAGAATGAAAACGGAATCATTACACTAACGTTCATATCGCCATCCGGCGAATATCCCGCCAGGATGCTGAACTACTATCTCAAGACACTGAGCGATGTGTTTCGTGAAAGAAGGCTTCCGGGCATCGAGGGCAGTAAAAAGGCTCTATCCCGACAGCTGCAGTTTGAGACAGATCCTGTTGTGAAAGCCAAACTTGCCGAGCGAATCATCTATCTGATTGAAGCGGAAAAAAACGCGAAAAATGACGCACTATACGGGTTTGCGGTCATCGACCCGCCTTCACCGTCCATGATTGATTCGAAACCTCCGTCCG
Organism: Deltaproteobacteria bacterium; assembly: GCA_029547185.1. Taxonomy (GTDB): domain Bacteria; phylum Desulfobacterota; class Desulfomonilia; order UBA1062; family UBA1062; genus Phosphitivorax. The sequence continues at coordinate 2,639 of JAKPPU010000112.1, forward strand.
GCAAAGCCCATCCGAATTATGTCATGATCGTTCTTCTTTTCATGCTGGCGACCTTCCTTCTCGCCCTCTTTCTTGCCTTCTGCATAGAAAAACTCCGGAAGGCAAAGAGCGAAGACCCGGAACGATTTAAACAGATCAAGAAATATCTCCATCTCCGGGCAAAATGAGAGGGTGAAATACGACTTCCCGCTTTGCCCACTAATCCTCTTCGGGAGAAGATCCGATATGAAAAAAGATTTACCAAAAACCTTCGCATCGCCAGGAATCGCCGTTATCGGTGCAGGCGCCTGGGGCAGGAACCTCGTTCGCAACCATGCTGAACTGGGTGCGCTAAGGCTGGTGTGCGACTCAAACGAGATGGTCCTGGCGCAGTTGAAAACGCAGTACCCTCAAATCGAGACATGCCTGTCTCCTGCCGATGTCCTTTCCGCCCCCGCCATCCAGGGAGTCGTGATCGCAACTCCCGCGGAAACGCACTTCTCGCTTGCCCGTGAGTGCCTGCTTGCAGGCAAGCACGTCTATGTCGAAAAACCTCTTGCGCTCAGCGATACGGAGGGGGCGGAACTCATCCGCATCGCGCAGGAGAACAATCGGATCCTGATGGTAGGCCATCTCCTGCAGTACCATCCTGTTTTCGTCTGGCTGAAAAAACTGGCCGACACGGGATGCCTCGGGCGAATCAACTACATTTACTCCCACCGCCTGAACCTAGGCAAGATCCGCCGCGAGGAGAACGCCCTCTGGTCCTTCGCCCCGCACGACATCTCCATGATCCTTTCGCTGACCGGAGAGGAGCCGGAAAGCGTCCAGGCAACGGGCGGCAATTATCTGCACCGGAAGATCGCCGATGTAACGACGACGCATCTCGACTTCCCGTCGGGGATCAAGGCTCACGTCTTCGTTTCGTGGCTTCATCCATTCAAGGACCAGAAACTCGTCGTCGTCGGCGACCGCAAGATGGCCGTTTTCGACGACACCATGCCCTGGCCCGAAAAACTCCTGCTCTACCACCACGAGATCGTCTGGAAGAACAATGTTCCCGTCCCCGCCAAGGGCGAGCCCGAGAAAGTGATCGACATCCCTGAGCAGGAACCCCTGCGCCTGGAATGCGAGCATTTCCTGAACTGTGTTGCCACGGGGACAACGCCGGTCACGGACGGCCGGGAAGGGCTGCGCGTGCTCCGGGTCCTCAATGCAAGCCAGCAGTCCCTGGATCAGCAAGGCGCGAGAATTTCCCTCAGGGTTACCACGCCCGGCGATGAGGCACGCGCTGAAGCGCAAATCGCCTACCATGCTCACGAAACGGCCGTTATCGACGAGGGCTGCGACATCGGGGCGGGTACGAAGATCTGGCACTTCTCCCACGTCCTGAAGGGAAGCCGCATCGGCGAGAACTGCAACATCGGCCAGAACGTGGTCATCGGACCCGACGTAACGATCGGGAAGAGATGCAAGATCCAGAACAACGTGAGCGTCTACAAGGGTGTGACCCTGGAGGACGGGGTCTTCTGCGGCCCCTCCATGGTCTTCACCAACATCTACAACCCCCGGGCGGAGATCTCCAAGATGGACCAGGTCCGCCCCACCTTGGTAAAAACAGGAGCTACACTGGGTGCGAACGCCACGGTCGTCTGTGGTATCACGATCGGACAATATGCCTTTGTGGGCGCGGGCGCAACCGTGAACCGCGACGTCCCCGATCATGCACTCGTTGTCGGCAACCCGGCCAGGCGCATCGGCTGGGCTTGCCGGTGCGGGGTCCGCCTTGAGGGCGATCTCCAGTGTGCTGCCTGCGGGACGAGATACAAAAAGGCAAAATCCGGGATTACGGAAAAGCACCTCTCATGAAAATCGCCACCGTCCTCGGCGCACGACCCCAGTTCATCAAGGCGGCGCCCGTATCCCGCGCGTTTCAGACCTATGGCACCGATCACCCGGACCGGCCGGTCCGGGAGCTCATCATCCATACCGGCCAGCACTATGACGACGAGATGTCGGCCGTCTTCTTTCGCGAGATGTCCATCCCGGAACCTCATTTTCATCTCGGCGTGACATCGGGATCGCACGGACAGCAGACAGGGCAAATGTTGCAGCGCATCGAGGACGTTTTGCTCCATGAAAAACCGGACGGTGTTCTCGTGTACGGGGATACGAATTCAACCCTCGCGGGCGCCCTGGCGGCAGCCAAGCTGAAGATCCCCCTGGCACACGTCGAGGCCGGCCTGAGAAGCTTCAACCGCCTCATGCCGGAAGAGATCAACCGGGTCGTCGTCGATCATGTCTCGTCCCTGCTGTTTTGCCCCAGCCAGGTGGCGATTGATCATCTCCGCACCGAGGGGATCACCGCCGGTGTGCACCTGGTTGGCGACGTGATGGCGGATGCCCTCTCCCTCTTTTCCGCGTTGGCGGATTCCGGCTCCGACATCCACGAACGGCTGGGCCTCGCAAAGGGCGCCTATCTGCTGGCAACGGTGCACCGCGCAGAAAACACGGACGACCCGGAACGCCTTGCCGGTATCCTGTCGGCATTTGGCCAGGTGGATGAGCCCATTGTTCTGCCGCTGCATCCAAGGACCAGGAAGGTGATCGATTCCCTGGGGTTGGCCGTGCCCAAACAGGTAAGGGTCATCAAACCCGTCGGCTACCTGGACATGATCGCCCTGGAAAAGTCATCCCGCATGATCCTGACCGACTCGGGCGGCATTCAGAAAGAAGCATACTGGCTGGGGGTTCCCTGTGTGACGCTGAGAGATGAGACGGAGTGGGTGGAAACGATCGAATCCGGCTGGAACCAGTTAGTCGGGGCGGAGGCGGACAAGATCGTACACGCCATCCGTTCCTTTGTGAGACCGGAATCGCGCCCCGGCCTCTACGGCGACGGGCGGGCTGCAGAACGGATCGTGGATCTTTGCATCCAATCCCGTCCTTCAACTTGAGTTCAGACCATTCTTCACCCCACTTCAATATCGAACTTTTCATTTATTTCAGACGACATCCTCGCGTGTAAAGCTCAAATGCACCATGTTCAGCCATGCGTCTAAATCAGGAACAGGAATGATCTGTCATATCGAGGAGAATTCGAGCCGGGAGTACCAGCGTTCATGCTGGGATTGATTGGCAACCGAAGAACGACAAGGACTATATCAATATCAGAAATCTTCGTAACCTTGTCGAGGAAGCAATTATGCCATTGCCGTGAGTCTGCGGTTCCCAATATGTTGTGTTCCATTAGACCTGATTGATATCCAAGGACACTATTAACTCGCCGTTTCTTTATCACATCCTCAGGGTCGGTTTCGGCAGCGTATCGGCGCAGTTGTTGACCGTCATCACGTTACCCCTGCTGACCCGGCTCTACATGCCCTCGGCCTATGCGGGATGGGCACTTCTGATGAGCGTCGTGTTGATCGTGGCCTCTGTCGCGACCTTGAGATACGAACTGGCTATCGTCCTTCCTGCCACACACGAAGAAGCTGCCAATGTGATGGCGGGCTGTGTCGGGATATCCTGTGCGATGGCTCTTCTCGCAAGTGCTCTTATCCCACTCTGCGGCACGTGGCTGCTCGGCGATTCCTTTTATGACGAGCTTCACAGCTGGTTGTGGAGTATACCACTGCTGATCGTCTGCATCGGCATCTATCAAGCCATTAATGCCTGGTGCACCAGGACCCAGGAGTTCAAGTGGTATTCCCTGTCGCAGGTCGCTCTGCCCTTCATGACCATCGGCTGTCAGATTTTGGCGGCCCTTTGGGGCATGAACACCTCCTCCGGGCTGATTCTCGGAACCCTTCTGGGGCAGTTCTTTGCCGTACTGCTTTTGTTGGGCCTCATTTACTCAAGATACGGGAACCTCATCCTGGGGGCCGTGTCGAAACCGAGAATCAGGGAAACCCTTGTCAAATACAAGGCCTACCCGCTGTACATGACCCCTTACACCGTGGTGGGCACCATCCGTGAGCGACTCGTCTACTTTCTCTTCGCGACCTACGGCGAGCGGTCGAGCCTCGGTTTCTATAATATCTCCAGCCGGCTCGTGAACCTCCCCAACAGTCTCGTGAGCAGCGCGGTCAGACCGGTTTTCTTCCAGCATGCCGCCAGCACGGATTTCCGGTTGCTCGAGGTGCCGGTCCTCAAGGCATTGCGCCTTCTGGCGGCCTGCGTCATTCCCTTCTGGATCATATTTCTCTTTCACGCCGATGCGCTTTTCGCCCTGGTTTTCGGTGAGCCGTGGAGGGAAGCCGGTCTTTATGCCATGATTCTGTCTGTCCCGGCCATTCCGCTGCTTCTCGGCAATTGGCTCGATCGGGCATTCGATGCGCTGGGCAGGCAGCGCCTTGCCTTTGCAATGGAGTTTGTTTTTTCCGTTCTTTCCGTCATCGCGCTGGCTTTCGGCGTTTTGTTTTTCAAAAGTGTGCTGATCGCCGTCTGCCTCCAGGCAGGGGTTTTGACGGCTTACTATTCCTACTGGCTCGTCGCTCTCTTTCACGTGGCACGCTTTCGCCACGACGGGCTGCTGAAGCTGCTGATGACGATCGCCGTTCTAAGCACGTTGTCGGCCGCAATTGCGGGTGCGATTCGCTCGATCGCCCCCGCCCTGGTCTCGCTTGCCATCAGCTCGATTGTTTTTTCCGCTCTCGTGCTTGCGTATCTGTTGCGCCAGTGGAAAACGCACAGTCGGAGCAACGGGGGTACTCTTGCATGATCGTTATTATCGATTACGGCATGGGGAACGTGGGCTCCATTTTCAACATGCTGAAAAAAGTTGGCTGCAAGGTAAACATATCGCGTGACCCTTCCGAGATCATGGAAGCGGCCAAGCTAATCCTCCCGGGCGTTGGCGCCTTCGATGAAGCCATGAACAACCTGCAGAAGAGAGGCCTCATCCCTGTGCTGAACCGCCGTGTTCTGGAAGATCGCTGTCCCATCCTGGGCATTTGCCTCGGGATGCAGTTGATGTCCAGGCGAAGTGAGGAGGGAAGGTTGCCCGGCCTGGGATGGATTGAAGCGGAAACGAGACGTTTCAGCCTGGGCCAGGAGCAGGGTCATCTGAAAATACCCCATATGGGATGGAACCTCGTCGAAGCACTCGACACGACGGGGATTTTTGCCGGATTTAAGGAAACGCCACGATTCTATTTTGTGCATTCTTACCATGTCTGCTGCGACAATCCCGCCGATGTCCTGGCCACCAGCACTCATGGCTGCAACTTTGCAGCGGCCGTCCGAAGAGGCAACATTTACGGCACACAATTTCATCCCGAGAAGAGCCACAAATACGGCATGCACCTTCTGCTTAACTTCGCCAACCTGCCCTGAAAAAAGATGGTTCCTCGCTGTTTCAAGTGGGTAGTTTAAAGTCCAGTTTGCCGCTGATGAGATAGATCATCGTGATGAAGTTCTTCACGGTGCGGTAGCCCCGGGCCCTGGCTTTGGCCGCTTGGATCATGCTGTTGATGCCTTCGAGGATGCCGTTGTTGACGCGAGACTCAAACCAGTTGA
>JAKPPU010000023.1 GCA_029547185.1 Deltaproteobacteria bacterium
GTCCCTTGCGTCTCCTCTTCGGCTTCATTTCTGCAAGATTTCTCCTTTAATTTCAGAGTTTCTTGCAGATTTATATACCACAAAATGCACTCATTATCCAATTATATTAATGAGTTAAATCGATTTTCAGGGGCGACTATATACCCTTGGATGGGGTGGCGGTGACCTATTTTGACGAGAAAAACAGATCCCTCGTTATAATGGCCGTCAGGTCCAAACTCCCGCTCAATACGCAGGCCACCATCATTCCCATCTCACAGGAAGGGTATCAGGCATACAGGAAGATCAAAGATCCGGTGCTCATATTCAACAACCCTGAAAAGCGCCCGGTCACCACGCCCATGTGGATGACGCTCGGCCTTGTGGATAAATCGAGCATAGTCCTGTTCGTGTCTATGAAAGGCCAGCACCTGGGGCAGATCGACTTCTTCGTGAAAGGCCGCAATCGGTATACTAATGAGCACGCACACCTCATTGGTCTCCTGCAGAAGCCTTTTTCCATAGCTATGGCCAACAGTCTTCAGTACCAGGAGATTGTAAATATCAAGGATCTCTTCAGCCATGACATCCAGCAGATCTATCCCGGGCTGACGCAGGGCTCCGAGAGCGAGATTATCGGTGCGGGAGGAGGACTGCAAAGTGTTATGGGAGCGGTAGCCCAAGTCGCCCCGCTGAGCACCCCGGTGCTCCTTATCGGGGAAACAGGAGTGGGCAAGGAGATCATCGCAAACAGGATCCACTATTCATCGCCTCGCAGAGAAGGGCCTTTCGTGAAGATCAACTGTGGCGCAATCCCCGAAGGCCTCATAGACAGCGAGCTATTCGGTCATGAGAAGGGTGCCTTTACCGGCGCTCTTGCCAAAAAAAGCGGCCGGTTCGAGCGTGCCCACCAGGGCACAATCTTCCTGGATGAAGTAGGCGACCTACCCGCTTCCGTGCAGGTACGGCTTTTGCGGGTGCTTCAGGAAAAGGAAATCGAACGGGTAGGAGGAACCGGACCGATAAAAGTGGACGTGCGTATCATTGCGGCAACTCACAGGAACATGGAGGTGCTGGTAAGGGAAGGTTCTTTCAGGCTTGATCTCTGGTTCCGGATCAATGTCTTTCCCATCATCATTCCATCGCTACGGGAAAGGAAATCGGATATACCCAATCTCGTCCGCTATTTCATCATGAGCAAATCGAGAGAGCTGAATCTGGGATTCAATCCCGAGCTTACGCCGGGCACGATGGAAAGGCTCATGGCTTATGACTGGCCGGGGAATGTACGCGAATTGCAGAACATCGTTGAAAGAGCGTTGATCCAATCACGAATAACAGGATCTTCCCAGCCGCTCCGATTCGAAGAATTTACTTTGCCCGGAGACTCGAAGGCAGTTCGGTCCCTCCCCGAACCCAGAGATGAGTTCCTTTCCCTCGATGAAGCCATGAAGATGCATATACAGTCAGCCCTCGATCTTACTCACGGCAAGATTCATGGAATGGGGGGCGCAGCTGAGCTTTTGAAGATCAACCCGAACACGCTGAGGCACCGCATGCGCGTGCTCGGAATCTCCTATGGAAGAAAGGGGAAGAATAACCGGCTCAATCTATAGAAATTGTTAATAAACCTTTTTTTCAGCGACAACTCGAAGCTGATGATCTGCTGGAGATATCTGAATTAAAGCACACTTCCTAGAGAATTCCAGATACTGGCACGATATCTCTACTTCCACCCAACTCGCAAAGACAGAAGGTCTCCTCAATGATCATAGCGCAACCATTCTTCTCTCTTTGGAAGATCACGGTGCAGCCAGGGAAAATGAATATAAACGACCTGCCGGGGATAAGCTTGCAGGAAAGCGATTCTGCCACTAATCCCTGAGGATCTCGACGACCTCGAACTCTCTTTTGCCGCTCGGCGTGTCCACGGTCACGTCGTCGTCGATCTTCTTGCCGATGAGCGCCTTTGCCATGGGCGATTCAACGGAGATCTTACCCTGGGAGATGTCGGACTCATCGACCCCGACGATCTGGAAGACAGTCTCCTCGTCCGTATCGACGTTGCAGAGAATGAATTTCGAGCCGAACACGATCCGGTCGGACGGCAGCCTCGAGGTGTCGATGATCTCGGCAGTGCCGAGCTTGTGCTCGAGTTCTCCTATCCTGCCTTCTATGAGGGATTGCCGCTCCTTTGCATAGATATACTCTGCATTCTCCGACAGATCGCCGTGGCCCCTCGCCTCTTCGATCGCCCTGATGATCTGGGGCCGCTCGATCTTCTTCAGACGCTCGAACTCATCCTGCAGGGCCCGATAGCCGTCTCTGGTCATGGGATTTCTCTTCATACTCATCTCCGCCTTATTAAAAAGAAAAAGATACCGGCAGCAAAACTACCAGTATCACAAGAGAAAAACTATCACATGCCGCCGATATGTCAAGGGGAGAATGAGAAATTGCCCGAAAGTTTTTAATCCCTCATGCCTGCCGTTCATCGGGCTGTACTGTTGAAGGTTTCTATGCTATGGCAGGATCTTGATAAAAAGCATATACATGAATTACGAGCGGAGGACGTAAAAATGGCAAAGAAGGAAACGATAGCACTGGAGCTTATGCCGCGCACGCTCCACAAGAAAAAGGTGCGGGCTCTTCGCAGACAGGGAATGATTCCCGGCGTTATCTATGGGAAAGACGTCGAGCCGAAGCCTGTCCAGGTCAGCAAGAAGGATATCGAGAATACGTATAAAAAGATGCACGGAACATCGATCATCGATGCAGGGCTTGAGGGGAAGACCTTCCCGGTCCTCATCCACCAGGTGCAGAGGGACAACCTGAGCGGTTCGATCCTGCACATCGATTTTTTGAGCGTGGACCCGAAGAGAGAGGTGACCGTCGAAGTTCCCCTCGTCTTCGTGGGAACCTCGCCCGGCGAGAAGGAAGGCAAGGGCAAGGTCGGCCACGAGGCGACCAGCATCTCCATCAAATGCCCGCCCGATAAGATCCCCGCAGAGATCGAGGTGGATGTCTCGGTCATTGTGGACAAGCACGATGTAATCCATGCCTCCGATCTCAAGCTCCCCGAGGGCGCGACCCTCGGCCACGGCGTAAGCTCCGACAAGGTCGTCGCCCACCTGTCCGTCGGGAAATTCACCGAGGCAGCACCTGCCGGCGAGGCCGGAGGAGAAGAGGCGGCCGCCCCGGGAACAGCAACGCCGGAGCAGTCTTCATAAGCGGACTTCAGCCTTTCACCATGGCAAGGGGCCTGAGGCGTGCCACGATGCGGGCCACGCCTGCCCCGCTCATGGTGGAAACCACCTCGGCCACATCCTTATAGGCCTCGGGGATCTCTTCGGAGAGGGTCGATCTCGAGGCAGCCATGACGCGGATACCTTGACGTTCGAGCTCCTCGATGAGGCGCCTGCCTTTGGCGATCTTTTTCGCCTTCTGCCTCGAGAGGAGCCTTCCTGCCCCGTGGCAGGCGCTGAAAAAAGTCTCTCCGGCATTCTCGTCCCCTGCAAGGATGTAGGACATCCTCCCCATGTCGCCGGGGACGAGGACGGGCTGACCGGTCTTCCTGTAGCGGTCGGGAAGCCGGGTGTCGCCCGGAGGAAGCGCGCGCGTCGCACCCTTGCGGTGGATGCAGACCCGCTGTGCTTTTCCCTCGAAAGAGACGGTTTCCTTCTTCGCAATATTGTGGCAGCAGTCGTAGAGAAGCTCCATGCGGAGCCTTTCCCAGCACGCGCTAAATTGCGCCTCGAAGGCCTGCCTCACGAGGTGGGTGATGATCTGTCTGTTGGCGAAGGCGAAGTTCGCCGCAGAGGCCATGGCCCCGAAGTAGTCCCGGCCTTCCCGGCTCGAGACAGGGGCGCAGGCGAGCTGCCTGTCGGGCAGGTCGATGCCGAAGCGGGAAGCCGAAGCGAGCATCGAATGGACATAGTCGTCGCAGATCTGGTGGCCCAGTCCCCTCGACCCGGTATGGACGAGGACGAGGATCTGGCCTTCGAAGAGTCCGAACTTTTCGGCCGTGCCTTCATCGTAGATTTTATCGACGGCATCGATCTCGAGAAAGTGATTCCCGGACCCGAGTGTGCCCAGCTGGGGCATGCCCCTCTCGATGGCCCTCTCCGAAACCGCATCCGGGTCGGCACCTTCGATGCACCCCCTGTCTTCGTGGGCCTCGAGGTCTCCGTTCGAGGCAAGGCCCTGCCTGAGCGCCCACTTGGAGCCTCCTTCGAGGATCTTCCTGAATTCCTTCCTGTCCACGCGGAAGCTCTTCGTGCTCGACCCCACGCCCGAGGGCACAGTGCTGTAGAGGAGGGCCAGGAGATTGCCCAGGACGGGCGAGACGCTCTTTGAGGTCAGGTTCGTCCTGATGCAGCGGATCCCGCAGTTGATGTCGTACCCCACGCCTCCGGGAGAGATGATCCCCTCTTCGAGGGAAAAGGCGGCCACCCCTCCGATGGGAAACCCGTATCCCCAGTGGATGTCGGGCATGGCCATCGACGGTCCGACAATGCCCGGAAGGCACGCCACGTTGGCAACCTGCCTGATCACCTCTTCGCCCTCGATGGTCTTCTCGATCCCGGCATTTGCATAGAGCAGGGCGCTCGTGCGCATAGGGGGCCTCTGCCTGATCTCGAGGCGGTACGGGTCGATGCGTCTGATCGTCAGCCCTTCCATCTTCACACCTTAGGTATCAAAGATTATAGAGGCCTCGAACCCGCCTTCAACGGGGCGGATATCGAGATTGTGGTAGGTGACCGCCTTGATCTCCCGCTTGAGAGGCGTGTCTTCCAGTCGGCAGCTTACGAGGGCAGTGAGCTTTGCCTGCGAGAGCTCGCGGACTTCGATCCCGGCAATGCGCACATGCTTTACCTCGATGAGATAGAGAAGCTCCTGCAGCCACCTTACGAGCATATCGACGTGATCGATGCCCTCGACGGATGCCTCGATGCTCTCCTGCTTTTCCCTGCTCGTGGCGCCCATGATCCGCGCAAGGGCAAGGCCCGCCTCCCTGAAGAGCGAGGGCATATCCTGCGCCGTCACCCTGACCCCGAGGTCCGCAGTGTGGTCGATGAGCCGGTAGCCCATGTCATCTCACCCGTTACGGCTGACTTTGCAGGAGGTTCTGCAAGCTCCCTTTGAGGGCCTCGAGCGCCCTCCTGCGGTGGCTGCGGGCATTTTTCTCCTCGGCGCTCATCCGGGCGAACGTCTTGCCCGCATTCGGGTCGAAGAAAACCGGGTCATAGCCGAAGCCTCCGCTCCCTGCCGGCTCCTCGGTGATGAGGCCTTCATAGCTTCCCTCTGCCATGATGAGCTCTCCTGTCGGCAGCGCAAGCGCTGCCGCGCAGACGAACCGGGCGGTCCGGTTCTTCTCCCCTTTGAGCTCCTTCAGGAGGAGCGAGATGTTCTCTTCGTCGCGTGCATCTTTGCCCGCGAACCGGGCCGACTTCACCCCCGGCCTTCCCTGGAGTGCGTCCACGCACAGCCCCGAGTCGTCCGCAAGGGCGGGCAGGGAGGAAGCCCTGCTCCAGGCGCGGGCCTTGATGGCGGCGTTTTCCGCGAAGGTGGCCCCGTTTTCCTCGACATCGAGCTCGAGCCCGATGTCTGCCGGGCTTATGATGGTGATATCGAGATCCGAAAGGATCTCCGCGATCTCTCTGATTTTTCCCTTGTTGGTCGTGGCGACGAGAAGCTTCACGAGATCCCGAGGGCGTGCTTCTGGAGCTTCATGAGCTCCGCAATGCCCTTTTCCGCCAGGCTGATGAGCGCGTTCATCTGGTCCTTGGTGAAGGTGTGGCCTTCGGCCGTGCCCTGGATCTCGATGATGTTTCCGCTGCCGGTCATGACGACGTTCATGTCCACATCCGCCCGGGAGTCCTCTTCGTAATTCAGATCGAGGAAGATCTCTCCGTCCACGATCCCCACGGATACGGCGGCGACCTGCTCCCGGATGGGGTTGCGCGCTATGGTCTGCTGGGCGACCATGGCCTCCAGGGCGTCCTTGAGCGCAACGTATGCCCCGGTTATCGAGGCTGTCCTCGTTCCGCCGTCCGCCTGGAGGACATCGCAGTCGAGCCATATCGTGCGCTCGCCGACGTCCTGCAGGTTCACGGCAGCCCGGAGCGATCTTCCGATAAGCCTCTGGATCTCGTGGGTCCTCCCTTGAGGCCTTCCCTTCGATGATTCGCGGATCATGCGGGTGGAGGTCGAGGAGGGGAGCATCCCGTACTCGGCAGTGATCCATCCCGTCCCGGTGTTTTTCAGGTGCGGGGGCACCTTGTTCTCGATATTGGCGGCACAGACCACCCGGGTATCGCCGATCTCGATGAGGCATGAGCCCATGGCGTGCTTGCAGTATCCCCTCGTTATCCTGACAGCCCTGATCTCATCGGGCCATCTCTGGTCTGATCTCCTGGCGACTTTGGGTTTCAAGATGCCTTTGTTCTTTAGCAATTCCTCGATGGAAGCCATTCATCACCCCGACTGTCTTTGGTTCCAGCAATACTACGGGGAGAAAAAACAGAAGTCAACTCCTTAACCCCGAAGCCCTTTTTGCCGGCTCGGCTGACGTGAAAAAACCTTTCTTGACATGCTTGATTATACTCGGGTAAACCCTCATAAGGACGGGGAGGTGCTATTGTGAGGATTATTCAATCGTTCTTGGTTCTCTTGGGCATATTCCTCTCCTGCCTCGTCCTGCTCGCCCCGTTCCTCACGATAGGCAACCCGTGGGGAAACGAGATATGGCTCTTCGAGGCCGTCCAGGAGATGAACCGGGGCCTCCGCCTGGTTCCGACCTTGAACGGCGTTCCCTATACCGGGCCGAGTCCTCTCACGGTGCTGATGCTCTCCCTCCTTCCCTTTCACGATCTCTTCGCTCTGCGCATCGTGAGCGTTCTGCTCGGCTGCCTCACGGCCCTCTGCGTGCTCGTTTTCTGCGTGTCCCTGTGGGGCCGCAGGGCCGGGGTCTATTCGGCGCTTCTGACCATCACCTCAGTGGGATTCATTGCATCGTTCGCCGCGATCGGCACGGTCGCACTCCCTGCATGCATGACGGTCCTGGCCTTCCTGCTCTTCTCGCAGATCTACCTCAAAGAGGCCAATCCCTGGTGGTATCTGCTCTCGTACCTCCTCATGTGCGCGGCAGTCCTCACCGGAGGATGGATACCCCTCGTGTTCTTCATCGTGGGGATTGTCCTCTTCATCCTCTTCGACCTGTCTCCGAAGAGGCTGCTCTCCATCAAGCTGCCCTATGCCTTCCTCATCATCGGAGGCGTCGTGGTGCTCGTGTACATAGCCTACTGGTCGCTCGAGGGATCGGGCTATGCCAGGTCGCTCTTTGCCTATGAGGACTCCCGGAGGTTTCTCGGCAGGCTCCTCCTCTGGTCGAAATACAACCTGCCCTGGCTTTTCCTCGTCATTCCCGCCTGGGCCTACGACGGGGGCAACAGGGACGTCTCGACCTGGCGCAGCCTGCTCGCGCCCAAGACCGGCTACGTCCTGGGGCTTGCGGTCGTGCTTTTCTCCCGACATGCCCAGGAAGGATACGCACTCCTGAGCGTACCTTTCGGGTGCATCATCATCGGCTACTGGATGTCCCGCGGGTTCCTGATCCGCCAGGGCCTGCAGACGGTGCGCACCGTCTGCGTCATCGCGACGGGAGCGGTCCTCCTCGTCTCCGCGCTCGCCTACCTCTCCATCGGTCCCATTACGGCGCTCTCCGTGGATGTCGGACGGATGGTTGCCATCCTCGTATCGCTCCTTGCGGGCGGGATCATCCTGCTCTGCGCGAAAAAGCGCCTCTTCCCGGCAATGGCCGTTCTGTCCATGATCTTTGTCCTGGGTTTAAGCTGGTACGCGGCGCTGGATGTCCTTCCTCAGAAGGCGGAAGGCCCGCTTGACTTTGCCCGGAAGGCCAGCCTCTACTCTCCGCTCCTCGTCTATCAGAACGACCTCATCATGCGGGGATACGCCGGATACTGCGGGGCCCGCACCATCGTAGTCAGCGAGAAGATGGTCCCCATCGGAGAGAAGGCGTACCTCGCCGTCAGAACGGATGACCTCAAGGCCCTGATCAAGGACCTCAACCTCAGGATGCATGCATACGTCATCAACGCTTACAGAGAGCAGGGCACGTACGCCCTGATCAGCATCGCTCCCCTGACCCCTCTTCGGTAAGTCAGGTCGGGCGTCTCATCTTCATGTCGAGCTTCTCCAGGATCCCTTTGAGTTGCTCCTTCGTCTCATTGTCCTTGATCTTCGGATAGAGCTCTTCCAGTGCGGCTTTTGCCTTGGGCAGATCGCCCATGCTCGTATACGCCAGGGCGATGTCGTCCAGGAGATTGGGGCTTTCGTCGCCGTACTTCATGGCCTTGTCGAGATAGGCATACGCCTCGCTCTTTTTTCCGATCTTCCATGCGGCATATCCGGTCCGGTAGTAGTATTGGACGATGTTGTCGCCGCTGCCGACCTTGCCGGATGCGAGCAGCTCGGACAGGAGAGAGTAGGCATGATCATAGTCCCTGCTCTGCCAATAGGCCAGGGCAAGCCCTTTTTTGGACTTGTCGAGATCGGGCTTGAGCTGCAGGGCCTGCCGGAAGTTGTGGATGGCGTTGTCGTTCTGGCCCATCATGACCTGGGCAAGGGCAAGGTTGCTGATGGCAAGGTAATCGTAGGGCTTCTCCCTGATGGCTGTGAGACAGAGCTTCTGGACTTCCTGAAAGCGCATCTGGGCGAGGTAGATCGCAGCAAGATTCACGTTGGCCGGCGAGGAGTTCGGATATTTGGCGAGGGTATCCTCCCAGAGGGTCTGCGAATTCTTCCAGATGTCGTTCTGCATGAAGGTCATGTATGAATATGAGATCACGATGACAGACGCCAGTGCCGCCGAGACGAGCCGGGGAAACTCGGGGGAAAAACGGGAAGAGTCAAGCCGCCAGTGCCAGAGCTTCGAGAGCCCGTATGCGAGGAAAACGCACCAGGTCAGCGAGGGAAGGAGCGCATACCGGTCCGCCATGATCTGAGATATGGGGAAGATATGCGATACAGGGGCGAGGAAGATGTAGAACCACGCCGTGAAGAAGGCATACAGATAGTGCCTCCTGCAGTAGGCGACTATGGCGCTCGCAATGAAGATCACGTTCAGCCCCACGAACACCCATGCCTGCCAGGCCGTAGCGTCTGCAAAGAGCCGGAGGGGATAGTCTGCGGAATAGTTGATGGTGAACCCGATGAGCGAGATATAGGTCATGAGGATCTGGGACACCGCCAGAAGATTCGTGAAAAAGCTCCCCCCATGATAGGGCTTCACACCGCCGGCCTCCTCCATCATCAGGACGAGCCGGACACCCATGGGAATGACCACGAAAAGGATCGGCACGTAGACGAGGAGCCTCGTCTTCCAGAAAGAGGCGCTTTTCCGCCGCGCCTGGATCGCAAAATCCAGCACGATCATGGCTGCGGGGATCATGAGGGCGGTGGGCTTCGAGAGGATCGCGAGGAGGAGGAACACGCCGCTTGCGGCATAATAGGCCCACGCACCTGTCCTTGCCCGGATGAAGGTCCACAGACTCAGGAAGGTGAAGAGCCCGAGGAGCGGCTCTTTGCGGGCATAGAGCCAGGCAATGCTCTCCACGTGCACGGGATGAACGGCAAAGATGATGCTCGAAATCGTGGCCCAGGTAAAGGCCAGAGAATCGTCCTCCACAAATATCCTGAAAAGGGCCAGAAGGAACATCCAGCATGCGAGAACCGTGAGCAGGAAGAGGACCATGTTCTGCAGGTGCATGCCGAAGGTAACCGCCTTGTGCCCGGGCCCCCACAGGGCGAAATCCACCATGTAGGTGATGTCTCTCACAGGCTGGTAGGTGGAGAGGGCCTCTATCGAAAGAATCGCCTTCAGGTTGTCCGATGTCATGTGCTGAAGGGAAGGCCTGGTGAAGAGGGCAGGATCGTCCCAGTTCGTGGCTTCGTTGTCCAGAGTATTGAGGTTGATTCCCAGGACAATGACGGTGATGAGAAGCAGTATCTTGATATAGCGCTCTTTGCTGATCGGCATGCCCCAAACCTCCTGAAATGATCTCGCCTGCCAGCACCAACCAATACCACCGATCAGGCGATTTCCACAACCTGCATTTGCCTTTCCCTGCGGGCAGGATCGGGAAATTCTGTACATCCGTGCCCATCGCTGTTATAAGAGACCCACTATTAACCGGGAGGGTCGTATGAGCGTATCTGAAAGAATGATGGGTTACATGGAAAATTCTTCGTGGATACGCAAGATGTTCGAGGAAGGCACGCGGCTCAAGGCTCTGCACGGCGCCGAGAATGTCTTCGATTTCAGCCTCGGCAACCCGGATGTGCCTCCTCCGGGAGGCGTCCTCACCATGATGTCCGAGCTCTCGAAAACCATGAACCACGGCTATATGCCGAATGCGGGCTTCCCCGACGCCCGGGCCGAGATCGCTGAGTACGCGTCACAGCTCTATGAGGTGCCTCTCTCCGGCGACGACATCGTGATGAGCTGCGGGGCAGGAGGCGGGATCAACGTCGTCCTGAAGGCGATCACGAACCCGGCAGACGAGATCATCGCGATCTCCCCCTATTTCGTGGAGTACGGGTTTTATGTGGAAAACCACGGCGGCATCCTCGTGAAGGCGCCGTGCGGACCGGACTTCCTCCCCTCGATCGAGAACATCCAGAAGGCCATCACCAGGCGGACCAAGGCCATCATCGTCAACTCCCCGAACAACCCCTCGGGCAGGGTTTATCCCGAGGAGGTGTTCGTCGAGCTGGGCCGTCTGCTCAAGAACCGGCCCCGGATCGTTGTCATTTCCGACGAGCCGTACCGGAAGCTCGTCTATGACGACAGGCAGGTGCCGTCGGTCCTGAAGCACGTACCCAACTCCGTCGTGATCACCTCTGCCTCGAAGGAGCTCTCTCTTGCTGGCCAGCGTATCGGGTACATCGCCGTAGGCGGAGGCATCAAGGACAAGCCCAAGTTCATCGGCGCCCTCGTCCTCGCTACACGCATCCTCGGGTTCGTCAATGCGCCTGCGGTCATGCAGAAGGTCTATGCGGCGGGACTGAAGAGCGGCGAGAGCGTCGACGTCTCCCTCTACAAGCGCCGCAGGGATCTCTTTACGGGGATACTCGATTCGGCAGGCCTCACCTATGCTCCGCCCGAGGGGGCGTTCTATCTCTTCGTAAAGTCCCCGATCGAGGACGACGTGGCGTTCTGCACGGAGCTCCTCAAGGAAAACATCCTTGCCGTGCCGGGAAAGGGATTCGGCTATCCGGGCTATGTCCGCTTCACCTACTGCGTCGGCGAGGCGAGCATCAGGGGATGCGCCCCCGGCCTCAAGCGGGTAATGGAAAGCCTTAACCGCTGAGAAGCCCTAGAACGGTATATCGTCGAACTCGGGTGAGCTGGGCAGACTCTCGTCAGGGTTGAATCCGGGATCTCCGGACGTATCCGCCATCCGGCTGCCCTGGGAATCGACGGCCGAGAGGATCTGCATCTGGCCTGCAACGACCTCGGTGGTGTATCTCTTGTTCCCGTCCCGGTCATCCCACTGGCGTGTCTGGAGACGGCCTTCCACGTAGACCTGCTTGCCCTTCGAAAGCAGCTTGGCGCAGTTTTCGGCCAGCTTGCCCCAGGTCACGATGCGGTGCCATTCCGTACGCTCCTGCTTTTCGCCGTTCTGATCGGTCCAAACCTCGTTCGTTGCCATGGTGAAATTCGTGACGGCCCTTCCGTTCGGGGTGAACCTCATCTCGGGGTCCTTCCCGAGACGGCCGATAAGGATTACCTTGTTTATCGATCCTGACATGTCAAATATCTCTCCTGCCAAAATGTTTGCCATTGAACGGATACTTTCAGCCTTCAATGACTCTTATCCGGTAGCAAGGGCATAGTATCCGATATAATTTTATTACTCAATACTTCTCTTCGATCAGATTGAACTTTTACAGCTGAGGCAGGAGAGATAATGAGAGCGGCAAAGGTACGCTGATTTACTCTTCACTCTCTCTGATGGCCCTGCTTACCTCGATCGGTGATTTGAAGCGGTTCTCGGGGAGGTTGTTGATAAAGTCGATGATCATGTCAGGGGCATGATTCTCCCGGGCCTTTATATTGAGGTCGTGCTTGCTTGCCGGGTACTGGACTCCTTCAAGGAATCTCTCTATTTCAAAAGGACTTATTGCCATGATCGTGCCTTTCTCCTTTTCGGTTCCATGCCCTTGTGCATTCGATGACAAACGCCTCACGCCTGCTTCCGCAGCGGCGAATGCCCCTGTTAGAGGGCATTGCCGATAATGAACAGCTCGGTTATCTCGTCAAGCTTTTTCGGCAGGTGGTTGAGCTGGTCATTGCACGTATGGCACAGCCAGATGCTGCCTTCGAAGTGCTCGATCGGCCTGACTGCACGGATCTTGCCGCACATGTCACAGAAACTCCTGATGCTTGCATGCACTCCATATCCTCCCCGCATTTCCCTATGCGACGCAATGTGGCTTTTCTGTAGTGTCATAGATCTTCTCCTTTCTCCTCGTTCTGGTGCTGTATGGTGGATAAAATCTATCACACGGCACAATATATAAAAGATGATCTCAACAGAAAATGGATGCACAACCATTTAAAAATATACCCCTTTCTCTTTCGGTTGTCCTGCAGAAGCACGACATCCTCACCGGGATTTTTCTTCAAGCTGTCACATCTGTGAAACGACGGTCACGCTTTCCCGGAAAATACGAGCATTCCACCATGACACCTCTCAAACCCTTTCTGTTCATGTTGAGCGGCATCAGGGAGCTCGACTCCGAAAAGGTCAATGGAAACGGAGGCTCCAGAGCGCTGGGGCATCCGATCGGGGCAAGCGGGGCAAGGGTGCTCACGGCACTTGTCGACGAGAAAATCAGAAGGGATGAAACGACCTGATCAGCCTCCCTGTGCCCTGAAGGCAGAGAGGCATTGGCACTCATTGTCGGGAGGGAGGGATATGCAGCTTTACGAAAAACGCGGAATGACGATTCGTGAGGTCCTCTTGCCTCGAGGCTCACGAATCGATCATGCTTCCCTGTTGCCGCCGGGAGGTCGGCTGCAAGGCCTACGGGATCGGGCCTACTTCTTGCCTTCCAGCTTTGCCCTCAAGACATTCGACAGCGAGAAGGTGACCACCCGTCTTTCCGTTATCGCTATCTTCTCCCCTGTCTTCGGATTACGACCCTTCCTCTCCCGCTTGTCCCTCACCGACCATTTCCCGAATCCGGAGAGAGAGACCTCTTCGCCTTTCTCGAGGTTCTCCTTGATGATCTCGAGGAAGGTTTCGATGACGTCGGATGCCTCTTTGCGGCTGAGGCCCAAGTTCATGATAAGATCTTCGATAATGTCCTTCTTTGTCAGTGTATCCATCGAGTCTCCCTAGGGTAATTATTATTCTATAAAATAATCGATAGTTAGATCATCTGCAAGAGCAACTTGACATTTATGTGTCGGAATTTATTAAAGCCGGAAGAAAAGGCTTCCGTCCGGGTTTTCTCCGACCGGGGTCTGCCCTCTTTTATGGGCAAAGATGCGACGAAACCTTGCCGTGCGCCCGGCAGTCGTTTATGTTTTCCTCCGATTTGGTTTTATGGAGGCGGGAATTGCCTTCTATGCAACTTTCCTGATGCGAGGAGGGAGAGAATGTCCGTATATGAAGAGCTGGCAGCACGAGCGCTGTGCCCGCGGAAAGATGCATGGGCTGCGGCTTGTGCAAATCGAAGTGCCCCGTCGATGCCATAAAGAAGATCGAGGCGAGGGACAGGGATTTCGTGCCCAGGACCAGCGCCTCTATCTACGGCTGATCATCGTACGGCCGGCCCCGCTGCTCAAGGAGCAGGATGCTTGAGGCCCCGCTCGTGGAAAAACCGGATGAGAAACTCCGCATCGGCCGGTGAAAGGTTGAACTCGAAGATCGCCTTATCCACGAGCTTGTGTATCGACTGGGCAGGGTCCTCCTCCAGCTTCTCCGACACCCACCTGATCGCCTTCTTGGTCTCTTCCCTTTCTGATATGATATTCATGCAGCACCTCCCGGGGTGGACAATCGTTCTTTCTTCGTACTCATTTACTAGGCGCACGGCAAGACTTATTCAAGAGTATCTCTTCGTTATGCTCGCAGTCAGGCTTTGGTAATCCTCATTGCCGTCATCCCAGCCACTGGGGGTTCCTGGAGGTGCTGTCGAAGGTGTGCGATGTCTTGTAGAGCTCGTATCTCCCGTTCCTCGCCGCCCGGGCCGTCCTGGCGAGGAGGGCATCGACCGTTTTCGCATCCATGGGATTGAAGCTCTTCGCGGCATCGATTGCCTGTTTGAGGATCGGCAGGGAATCACAGCCCGTGATGACGACGCTTAAGGGCAGGTTCATCCATCCGGATGATCTCGTGGAACTGCACGAGATCGATGTGGTCTGTCCGGAGCCGGTGGAGAGATTCTTCGAGCTGACTTGAGGCAGACTCTTTCGTGCGGCCGTCGAGCTTGGTCATGAGAAAGGCCTTCTGGCGGTAGCCGTCCTGCAGCGCCTTGCCCATGCGGATCTCGCTCTGCCCGCCGTTATAGTCCCAGGAGTTGTCGAGGAAATTGATCCCGCTGTCCAGTGCCGTGCGGATGATTCGGATGCTCTCCTGCTCTTCGGCCTGCACGCCGATATGAGACCCGCCGATGCCCACGACGGAAACCTTCTCGACGGTGCGCCCCAGGGTGCGGTAGGGGATCCCGTTTCGTGTTTCGGCTGCATGGGCCTGCCCGCCTATCCCCGCAAAGACGGCGGCAGCGGCAGCGGCCTCGAGAAATTCACGCCTTGTCAGGCCGGTCTCGAACCAGGCCGATCGCTCTTCCGGCTGATCGCGATCAGCGGTCATGGTGATTTCCGAATGATCGGGTATACGGCTCTCTGAATCCATAAAGCCTCCTTCGTTAAAGAAAGCATGTGCATCCCGGTATGTTCCCGGCCGTTGCGATCGAGTAAATGATTCCTGCATTCGATGAGCACAAGAATGCTTCACCGTTGTTTACAATGGCAGGTCGCGGCAGTCAGGGACTCTCGTCACTGAACCTTGCTTTTTGTTCACCGGACGAAGCGATCGGTTCGGGTCATATTCGGGATACGGCTGCCGGTCCGCTGCATCCGGGACCGGCATTGAGATAGAGAATAAGGCTGTTCCCCCTGTATTCAAGAATGACGGAGCCGCTGCTGCCCTGCATGGGGGTTGCAAGAAAGGGAGAGCCCCGCTGCAGCTGCCGGGGCCCTCCGCGGACTTCTGCCGGAAGAGGTTACTTCGACATGAGGACCCTTCCGAGGGTCATGATCTCGGCCTCTTTCGTGCCTTCATAGAGCTCGAGGATCTTGGCGTCGCGATACCACTTCTGCACCTTGTACTCGTCGATGTAGCCGTACCCGCCATGGAGCTCGACAGCCGCGTTCGCGCAGAACACAGCCGTCTGGCCGGCGAAGAATTTTGCCATGGCCGAGATGTGGTAATCGGGCTTCTTGCTGTCGAGGGAAAGGGCGCCTTTGTACGTCATGTTCCTCAGGGCCTCGATCTGGATCCACATTTCGGCGAGCTTCTTCATCGAGAGCTGGTAGGCCCCGAGCGGCATGCCGAAGGCGGTCCTTTCCTTGCAGTACTTGACCGATTCATCCAGGCAGGCCTGGGCGAGGCCCACGCCCTGGGCAGCGACGAACACGCGGGTAGTGTCGAAGAAATGCATGAGCTGATAGAATCCCGCTCCCCTTTTCCCGACGAGGTTCGTCTTGGGGACGCGCACCCCGTCGAGGGCTATCTCTGCGGTGTCGCTGGCCCTGATGCCGAGCTTGCCCTTGATCTTCGTCCGCACGATCCCGGGGGCATCGGCAGGCACGATGAACTGGCTGAAGCTCTTGTGCACCTTTTCCTGGGGATCGGTGATAGCCTGGACAACCATCCAGTCGCAGACCGTCCCGTTGGTGATGAACATCTTGTTCCCGGTGATGACGTAGTCATTGCCGTCCTCCACGGCCCGGGTCTTGTATCCGGCCACATCGGTGCCGGCATTGGGCTCCGTGTAGGCGCCGGCACAGACCGACTCGCCCGCGCAGACCGGGGGAAGATACTTCTTTTTCTGCTCTTCCGTCCCGTAGTAGAGCAGGTTCTCACAGCCGAATGTGGCTGCGATGACATTGAGCCCGATGCCGAGGTCCACCCGGGAGAGCTGCTCGGTAATGATGGCATTGCCGAGAAAGCCTACACCGGCACCGCCGTATTCTTCCGGTATCCAGGCCCCGACGAGCCCGTTCTCTGCAGCCTTTTTGCGGATTTCCGGCGTGTATTTTTCGCCTTCATCGGCCTCGTGCGAGATAGGCTCGATCTCTTTGACGGCGAACTTGTACGTCATGTCGGAAAGCATCCGCATTTCCTCTGATAACTCGAAATCCATTACAAATCTCCTTTCTGGGTATGTATTTTCTTGAGTAGTCCGGATATGTCACGGAATCGAAGCTCCCGGCCCCCTTATAAAATCTGCTCATACAATATGGCAAGTATAAACAATAATGGAATTTTTCTCAATCATCTTCTCTCATAGCCGGTGCTGAAGATTTTTACATGAAGGCCGGATGCGAATGGTCGACACCTCATCACTCCCCGTCTATGTGTCCCGGACTTCCCTGAGTCAACGCAGATGACGTTGTGAATGACCAGATGTGGTCCAATGCCAGGGGGTTCTCCTCGAGGTCCCTCACTGCCGTGGTCACCTTCACCGTGTAGGTCGTGTTCGGCGCCAGCGGCGAAACCGGGGTGAATGTCACGACGTTTTCCAGCCATGTGATGGTCCCCGGGAGAGTAAAGTCATTCACGATCAGCATGAAGCTCGAATCGGTCACTGTCCGGGGGTCGACGTCCTCGCTGAAGTTGACGCTTATCTGCACATTCCTGGGGACGCCCATTGCCCCTCGCGGCGGGGACGTGCTGACTACCGTCAGCATGGAATCAGCCGTGTCTGCAGAATCCGAGGCTACGGATTCCGCAGATGCACTCTCATCCTCACTGCCTCCTCCACCGCAGGCAGTAAGGGCCCCCATCAACAGGAGAAGCGCTATATTTACATGCATACGGCACATGATCAACCTCCTTCATGGCAAATTGGCTTTGAAAGTTATAGATAGAGAGAGGCCCTGGAATCTAAAGCCCGGCGCCAGGCCCGGGCTGTACAAGATTTTGGTTATATAAACCCTTCCATATGTGATACGTCAGTCAAAATAAACTACATGAGACAGGGGGCATATATGAACATCAGCAAGATTTGCGTTCTCGGCGCAGGACTCATGGGCAACGGGATCACCCAGGTGTGTGCACAGGCAGGCTACCAGGTAGCTATGCGGGACATCGAGCAGCGTTTTGTCGACAGTGGCATGAATGCGATCAGAAAGAACCTGGCAAACAATGTGAAGAAGGGCAAGAAGACCCAGGAAGAGATGGATGCCGTCCTCTCCCGGATCAAGCCGACCCTCGATCTGAAAGAGGCTGCCGCGGATGCGGACGTAGTCGTGGAGGTCGTCATCGAGATCATGGACGTCAAGAAGCAGGTTTTCAAGGAGCTCGACGCGATCGTTCCCGACCATTGCCTCTACTTCAGCAATACCTCGGGATTGAGCCTGACCGAGATGGCAGCGGCCACGAAGCGGCCGGACAAGTTCATCGGCACGCACTTCTTCAATCCCGTGCCGGTCATGAAGCTCCTCGAGATCATCAAGGGATACGAGACTTCGGACGAAACCCTGCAGATCGCCCTCGATTGGGGCAAAAAAATCGGGAAGGAGTGCATCGTGGTGAACGAGGCCCCTGCCTTCGTCGTGAACAGAGTCCTGTGCACCATGCTCAACGAGGCGTTCTTTGCCCTCGGGGAGGGCCTTGCCAGCGCCGAAGACATCGACAAAGGCATGGTCCTGGGCTGCAATCATCCCATCGGCCCGCTGGCCCTTGCCGACCTGGTGGGGCTGGAGACGCTCCTGCACGTCATCGAAGGCCTCCACAAGGAGCTCGGAGACAAGTACCGGCCCGCACCCATGCTCGTACAGCTCGTCCGGGCAGGTCGCTACGGCAGAAAAACCGGGAAAGGGGTATTCGATTATACGGCTAAGTGAAATCCCTGCTGAAGGAACCGACAAAAAGCTTCGATCCGGGATTCCGACGGATCGAAGCTTTTTGCGCAAGGCATTGCCGGCAGGATATCCCTGAAGCCTCTTCACGTATCACATGCTCCCGTGCACACCGCTCGACGGTGCCGGAAAATCATTGCCTTCACCTCCGGACCTCAGTTTATCAGCAGTTTCACACCGGCCCCTCTGAAATAGTGCTCGCCTCGCATCACGGGCTTGGCCCATCTCACGATCCCGACATTTTCATCGAGCAGCCTTCTGGTTATGCCCTTGGGCAAATGGATCCTCGGGTGGATGAGGATGTTGTCGTCTATGTCGAGGCCGAAGTATGTCTCGAGGTACAAGCCTTCTTCGCTGATGTTATGTACGGTTGCCAGGAAAGCCTCACCGGTTCTGCAGGCAACGCATGCCAGCCCGAGAGGGGCTTGGCATTGTGTCCGCATTTGAATTCTGTTTTCTATGAACAGGGTCATGAATCCCTCCCTCGCAATTTGGGTCGATTGTCAAGTGCATGAGTTGCTCACGTAGAGGTTGCATGCATGAACTGACCGGGTATATAGAAGAATGAATATGTCCGTAAACGGGAAAACAAAGATCGCTTGCGGATATTATTTTCCCGAAAGCCGGCCCCTGCAGAAGATTCAAGCCTTATCCTGCCCGATATCGAGCAGTTGGCCACCCCCGCCTTCCTGGTCTGCAGGCGGATCTCCTGCTTGGATGCTCACAGTGCCCCAGGCGCTGACCGACTCAGCGAAAGTATCACGGCATGTATTGATTCTCATGATCACGCCCCCTAAAAGAATGGCATCAGACTGCCGAACACAAAGGAGTTCGAAATGGATCCGAATATACTCAAAGGAAAATGGAACCAGATCAAAGGGGAAATCAAGATGAAATGGGCCGACCTCACCGACAACGACCTCGCAAGAGTGGAGGGGAGCGAAGACAAGCTCGTGGGGCTTCTCCAGGAGAAGTATGGCTATTCCAGGGACAAGGCAAAACAGGAAATCCAGAAATTCATGAACCGATATATGTAGCGCCTTTTAAACTGCCTCCGATCCGAATCGAAGAGAGACAGGCACTACCCCGGGCAGGGAGGATTGCATGGCCGGATATGGAAAGAAAGCCCATGAGAAGGTCAGAAAAACCATGAAGGAATACAAAGAGGGAAAACTGGAGATCGGCAGGAGCGGGAAAAAGGTCAAGAGCAGAAAGCAGGCGGTAGCCATAGGACTTTCAGAGGCACGGAGAGAAGGGGGAAAGGTGCCCCCGGACCGCAAAAAGTGACGGCCGGCCTCGACCGCACCACGTTCACCCTATCTCCGGATCGTATTGATTAGCTGAAGAATGGTGCAACACCATGAACCCTGTTGCACCTTCATGCCCTCTGCACAGCTTCACTGAACGGCCTTCCTGCAGGGCGCGGTATCGTCCGACCAAGAGGTGATTGCATGGAAGAATCCGATCCCCGGGTAATAGAGTCCGGCCCGCTCCCATACATGCTTTCGATCCCCATTGCTCACAAGATCGAAGCGGGGCCGTTACCGGTAATCTGTTTCCTCCATGGGTATGACGAGGCAGCCCCCCTGCCGATCCAGCGGGGCGTCACCCGGCACGGGCCCCTGAGAAGGGGAAGCTCGCGAACGGCTGTCCGTGAGTGCATCATCATAGCGCCGCAGCTGCCCTATCCCGGGGATATCTGGCACCTGTTTGCGGATGCGGTCAGGCAGATCGTGACACAGGTGCGGGAAGCCTATCGGGGAGACCCGGATCGGACCTATCTCACGGGCTTCAGCTTCGGAGGAAACGGTGTGCTCGATCTGCCACTGGTTCAGCGGGACTTCTGGGCCGCCCTGTGGCCGGTCGATCCCACGAGGGTCCCTACCAGCGATCCGGGGCGTCCTCTCTGGCTCTCCTTCGGCGAGGTCTCCAGACGGCGCAAGGAAGCGTTTATCCGGGCCCTGAACCTCACCCATGCTGGTGCCTCGGCGCACGGCAACCGCCTCTACCTCGACGAGGGGCAGGATCACGTGAGTTCTGCCGAGCTCGCCTACCGGGACGAGAAGATCTATTCCTGGCTCCTCTCGAAGAGTCTCGCCTCTGCCGTTTAACGGCGATCCCGAAGCTTCCTGAAGCCTGCTACTTCTTCCCCTGCCGGATGAGCCCGCGAAAACGGGCATACTCGACCATGCGGCTGAAGGCGTACAAGGCCCGTTCCGGAGTAGGATAGCTCGGTACGCCCAGCGAGAGGAAGCCCTCGTGGACATGCGCGATCTCTCTGCTCGTACCGCCGTAGTAGCTCACGAAGATGGGCTTGCTGCGGTGCTCCTTGACGATCTCTCCGAATGCCTCCGCAATATCGAAGATGGTTTCGGGCATGAGGACGAAGATGATCAGCAGCGCATCGATGTCCTTCTGGTCGAGAATGCACCTCGCCATGTGGCTCATGGTCTTCTTCGATCCGTGCTGCTCCACCGTGGACCAGATATCCACCGGGTTGCGCACCGGAGCCCAGGACGGGGCCAGCTCGCGAAGCCTTTTTATCGTGGCGGGCTTGAGGGCCGGAAGCTCCACGCCGTATTCCTCGGCCGCATCCGTCGTCACCACGCACCCCATCCCGGTGATGGAGAACACTCCCATGCGGTTGCTCCGGGGCAGAGGAAGCACCTCGAAGGCCGAAAGCGTATCGAAGAAGGCTTCTGAGTCGTGGACGCGCACCATGCCGGCCGTCCGGCAGACGGAGTCGAACACGGCATCCGACCCTGCAAGGGAGCCCGTATGCGAGGCAATGGCCGCGGCCCCGGCCTCGCTCTTGCCGGATTTCACCACGACCACGGGCTTGCATTCGGATGCACGCTTCGCTGCCTTCACGAAACGGCTTCCCTGGGCTACTCCTTCCAGATACAGCCCTATCGTCGTGGTAGCCGGATCATCGGCGAGATATTCGAGGAGATCGCTCTCGTTGACATCGCCTTTGTTGCCGATGCAGGCGACCTTGGAAATCCCGAAGGGCTTGACATCGGCAATCCACCTTCCCCAGCCCGAGGAGAAAACCCCTGACTGGCCGATGAGCGATACCCCTCCGGTCCGGATCTGCTCGAGGCCCACGATGGAGGTCGCAAGCCCGGCAGCCGGATTGAGGATCCCGATGCTGTTCGGTCCCATGAGCCGGACACCGGCTTTCCTCGCCTGGCTCACAAGCGCCTTCTGCTCGATCGCCCCTTCGTGCCCCATGTCGGAGTAGCCGCCCGTGCTCAGGATGATGTTCGTGGTCCCCTTTGCCGCACAGTCGGAGATGGCATCGGCCACGGCCGATTTCGGTATCACGATCATGGCCAGGTCGACAGGCCCGGGGACATCGCTCACCTTTGCATACGCAGGCATTCCGAGGATCTCCCTCGCGGTCGGGTTGATGGGATAGATCTTTCCTTTATAGCCCGCCTTCAGCAGGTTGCGCAGGATGATATTCCCTCCCTTGCCGGGCGTCTTCGAGGCCCCGATGAGCGCGAACGACCTCGGATTGAAGAAGGGGTCGATCGTGTCGGGCTGAGAGCTCCCGGCCGAAGAGCGAAGCCCGTTCTCTGAACGCCTCACGAGCGCATCCACGGCGAATGCTCCGTCGGGGTATGCGATCATCGGGTTGATATCGATCTCGAGGATGTCCTTGCGCTTCGTGATGAGTTTCGAGAGTGCGGTCAGCGCCGCTGTTACCGTATCGAGATCGACGGGCGGCTGGGAGCGGAATCCGTTCAGGAGGGCAAAGCCTTTCAGACGCCTGAGCATGGACCCGGCTTTTGCAGCGTTCAAGGGGGCGAGCTCGATGACGGTGTCCCGGAAGATCTCGGTGAATATGCCGCCGATGCCGGCGAGCACGATAGGCCCGAAAATAGGATCGCGCCGTGCTCCGAGAATGAGCTCGACCCCGCTGCCCGCCATCTTCTGAACGAGAAGACTGTGGGGCGTTTTCGAAAAGCGCTTTTTCAGCTCACGGACAGCCCGGGACAGAGACCCGGTGTTCCGGATGTTCAATATCACTCCGCCCTGCTCGGTCTTATGGAGGACATCTTTCGAACATACCTTGAGCACTACCGGATAGCCCAGCTTCTTCGCTGCTGCCAAAACCTCCTGTTCGCTCCCGGCAAGGATCTGGTCCACAACCGGAATGCCCCATTCCCTGAGCAGGGCAGCTCCCTCGTATTCGCTCAATGCGGTTATCGATCGGCCTTCCACGAAATTCTCCCTCTGCTGTTTTAATTACATAATGACATCGAGCATATAGCAGAGAACGGACCGGTTTTGCAATGATATCGGAAGGTTCGCCGCAGACTGCCGTCAGAGGCGAGTCTGCCTCGCACTCTGTCTCACGAGCTCGAAGCCTTCAGGATCGCGCTTGAAATCATGTTCCAGTTTCCCTTGAGGACCATATAGCGGGGAAGCTCGAGGGGGTCCCTGTTCAGATTGAGAGGGGAGAGCACTGCCCCCCACTGGATGGTGAAGGCATTCGCGTAGCCCGATTCCCTGATGATCTTTTTCGTCATGTCGCACCGTACACCGTTCGGATAGACAAAGGCGGACACCTTCACGCCCAGGGCCTTCTCGAGGGCTTCCTTTGAACCGACGATCTCGTGGATGAACTCGGCCTTGTTCGAGTTGTAGAACTTCATGTTCATGAGCTCGTGATAGTATCCGTGCGCGGCGATGTCGCAGCCCTCGCGCACCAGCCCCTTGATCTGGTCCCAGGTCATGGCATAGGACTTCTTCCCGATGATGTTCGGGTAGATGGCGAGCATGGGTTTGGCGCCTAAGGGTTTGAGGACCTCCTGATACGCCTGCAGGACACTGCGGTTCCCGTCATCGATCACGATGAGGATATTCTTGGTCCCCGTCACCGTGCCCTTGAGAAGATCGGTGTACGAGACGAAATGAAAGCCCTTGCTTTTCAGGAAATTCATCTGCGATCGGAACTCCTCCAAGGGGATATCGCTCGGAAAAGGCTTGTTGCCGAGGAAGGAATGGTAGCAGAGCACGAACACCTTCTTGTCTGCCGCAGACGCATCGTTCCATCCGGAGAAACAGAGCAGCCCGAGGAATATCAGGGCTGAGACATGCACCTGGAATTGTATTCTTTTCTTCCCGATCTGATCTTTCACGGTTCTTCCTTTCTTTGTGCTGGGATGATCAGATTGCCGATGCCGGCCGTTCACCTCAATGGTCGAACATTCCTGGTCTCACGAGGGGGTGTGGTGTTCATCGCGTAAGCTCTTCGAGGATCTTCACCGCAGATGCGACGTATCCGCTGCACCGCTGGGCGAAGACATCCTCTTCCCTGGCCTTGGCGAGCTGGTCCGGATCGGAGAGGTCGTATCCGATGAGGGCTGTGCAGTCTGTGGAGCCATGGAGGGAAGAGAACCGCTTCATGAATTCCTGCGCCGCCTGGTATGTCCCCTCTTTCATTTCCGGGCCTCCTCCGAACTTGAGGCCGAGAACCAGAAGCGCTCCTGCAACGGCTCCGCACGTGAGCCCCATATGCGAAATCCCGCCCCCGAAGGCACAGGCAACCTTCGAGGCCATGATCCGGTCCATGCCGTACTCTTCGGAAAAGGCCATGAGGACTGATTGGGCGCAGGAATGCCTGCCGGAGAATAACTGCAACGCAAGCTCTGTCTTTGTCATGAACCTCTCTATACACCTTTTTGGGAGCACGGGCGAGGGGTCAAAAAAACCTCCCGGCAACGAATCCGATGAACGGGTCCCTTGGGTGATGAAGGCAGCCATTTTCCCGACATCTCCGGAGAGCCCATGCTTATGTCAGGAAAAGCCACGAGCCGCTTTAGTTAAGCGGCTCGTGGTGGAGCGGATACAGCGGGCTTAAAGCGATGATGTTCAGGCCTGGTATCTGTACTTCCCAAGATGCTCTTTGGTCCTGATGTAGTCGGTGTACATTCTCCCG
>JAKPPU010000158.1 GCA_029547185.1 Deltaproteobacteria bacterium
AGCGGAGTATCAAGATGAAAGAAGTAAGCGTTGGATTTCTCTGGCATATGCATCAACCTTATTACAAGGACCCGATTGCCCGGATGTACCTTTTACCTTGGGTGCGCCTGCATTCGATCAGGTCTTATTACGATATGATCTCCCTCGTCGAAGAATATCCGGACATTACCTGTACCTTCAACCTCGTCCCCTCGCTCCTTGCCCAGATAGCCGACTACACGGACAATGGCCTGCGGGACACGGATTATTACCTGTCAGAGAAGAGGCCGTCAGACCTTACCGGCGAAGAAAGGAAACAGATTATCAGCCGTTTCTTCATGGGCAATCCGCAAACCCTGATCGCTCCGTTTCCCCGGTATCTGAACCTCCTGGAGAAACGCGGAGAAAACGCCAATCCGGGCGATCTCGCTTCAGCCGCAAAAAAATTTTCTGACCAGGACATTCTCGACCTCCAGGTACTTTTCAACCTCACGTGGACAGGGTTTACCGCAAGGAAGGACGGAAATATCAGGGACCTCATCAGGAAGGGAAGATCGTACAGCGAAACCGACAAGATGTTTCTCCTTGAATATCAAATAGAGATCATGAAGAAGATCATACCATTATACAAAAGAGCTCACTCTTCGGGACAGATCGAGATTACCACGTCACCCTTCTACCATCCGATCGGTCCGCTCCTCATGAATGTGGGGTATGCCCTTCGCTCCATGGATACCGCTCTGCCCTGCGAGCCCTTCTCTCATCCTGAGGATCTGAATGTCCAGGTCGCCAAGGCCGTGGATTATCACAAGTCGCTCTTTGGAAGCGTCCCGAGAGGCATGTGGCCTCCTGAAGGATCCGTATGCCCGGAAATGGTTGAAATCCTGGCAGGACATGGCATCACGTGGATTGCCTCGGATGAAGACATTCTCTTTGCCAGCCTCCGCCAGCAGAGGACCGGATCGAAGCTCTACAGGCCTTACAGCATCGAGTACGGCCCCTCGGAAGTCGCCATGTTTTTCCGCGACAGGTCGATGTCCGACAATATCGGCTTTGTGTATGCACAGAACTCCCCTCTTCAGGCTGCGGATAACTTCATGTACCACTTGAAGAACATCTCCAGAGGGGCAAAGGGATACGATTTCAATCCGTTCGTCTCGATCATCCTCGATGGAGAGAATCCCTGGGAATACTATCCAGATAGCGGCGAAGAATTTTTGAGGGCCTTATATGAAGCTCTGAGCACGTCGGAAGAGATCAGGACTGCGCGCTACAGCGAATTCCTCGAGGAGAACCCCCCCGGCGAGAAGATATCGAACCTCTATACCGGCTCATGGATCAACCGCAATTTCGCCATTTGGATAGGGCATGAGGAAGACAGAAAGGCTTGGGAGCTGCTCGCAAGGACGCGCAGGTACGTTGAGTCGAAAGGTGCGGAAGCAGATCCTCTGGCATGGGAAGAGATCTCCATCGCAGAAGGAAGCGACTGGTTCTGGTGGTACGGTGATGATTTCAGCTCCGGCAACGACGATGCATTTGACGACCTCTTCAGAATCCATCTTTCCAACTGCTACCGGCTGCATGGGGATAATCCCCCATCCGAGCTCTCCCAGAGCATTATCACGCATCACGAGATAGCTCCCGTAAGATCTCCTGCGGGATTCATTCATCCTGTGATCGACGGCAGGGTCTCGAACTATTACGAATGGAGCAAGGCCGGTCACTATGTACCTCCCAGCACCTCAACGAGCATGTATAGACATCATTCTCTCGTTTGTCGTCTCTTTTACGGATTCGACAGGGAGCATTTCTTCATGAGAGTCGATTTTGCCGGAACACCCAGGAACGGGCACGTACGTGTCCACATGGTATCGCCGGAGCCTTTTGCCCTGGATGTTCCACTCAAGGGAGGGGTGATGAGCCTCTGCCGTCTTGAAAACGGGTCAGAGGGTAAAGTGGCCGAGCTTACGGATTTTGCATGCCAGAACATCCTGGAGCTCAAGGTCTCCTTTTCAGATCTGCAAGCAAACCCTCCGGAGCGGATGCGCTTTTTCGTCACGATTCAGGAGGAGGCGCTTGAAAGGGAAAGACATCCTTCCGCAGGAGTGCTATCATTCAGTATACCTGACGAAAAATTTGAAAGGATCATGTGGCATGTCTGAGAAGATATATCTTGCCTTTTGTGTTCACTCTCATCAGCCGGTGGGAAATTTCCCGAGTGTATTCGAAAAAGGCGCTAAGGACTGCTATCTGCCTCTGCTGCGCATCTTGGCAGATTATCCCGATATCACCATGACTCTCCACTATACAGGGCCCTTGTGGGAATGGTTCGAAAAGAACGAGCCGGAATTCCTCGACCTGCTCACAATGCTTGTGGAGCGCTCACAGATAGAGCTCATGGGCGGCGGGTTCTACGAGCCCATCATCTCTGTCATACCCGAGGCCGACGCCCACGAGCAGATCGAATATATGAGCTCGTACCTCAAGGAGCATTTCGGTACAAGGCCCAGGGGCATGTGGTGTGCCGAGAGAATCTGGGACCCGGGCATTCCGAAAAAGATCTCCGGCTCGGATATCGAATATACCCTCCTCGATGACAGCCATTTCCTCGCAGCAGGCCTCTCGCTGGAAGATACCCACGGATTTTACATCACCGAGAGGGAAGGATATCCCTTGAAGGTGTTTCCCATAGACATGCGGCTTCGTTATCTCATCCCTTTCAGGCAGCCCCACGAGGTCGTCGAATATCTCCTCCACATGAAAAGCAGGGGGGTAAGGGTAGTGACCTACGGCGATGACGGCGAGAAGTTCGGCATGTGGCCGGGAACGCACAAGTGGGTGATAGAGCAGGGATGGCTGAAGCGCTTCTTTGATGAGATGCTCAAGGCCTCTTCCGAGATCGAGATCGTGCCCCTCTCGTTTGTCGTAGACAAGTTCAGCCCGAACGGGCTTATTTATCTGCCCACCGGATCCTACCAGGAAATGATGGAGTGGAGCTTGTTCGCAAAGCAGGGAAGGCAGTATGAGGATCTCGTGAAAGAGGCGCGGGACAGGGGGCAGTGGGAACGCCAGCGTGCTTTCTTGAGAGGCGGGACGTGGGACAATTTCCTCGCGAAGTATCCCGAATCGAATCTCATGCACAAGAAGATGCTCAAGGTCAGCAGGATGGTGCGCGAGTACGGTCCTTCTGCCGAGGCGCTCCGCCATCTCCTCATGGCGCAGACGAACTGCCCCTACTGGCACGGGCTCTTCGGCGGCGTCTATATCAGCTCGCTGAGGCACGCAATCTACGAGAACCTCCTGAAGGCTGAATCCCTCATCGACGACAGGCGATTCACGGACGCTTCCTGGTGTCTGGAGCGCACGGACTACAACCTTGACGGTGCTGAAGAGGTCCTCGTCTCCTGCAGAAGGTTCAACTGCTACATCGCTCCGCTTTACAGCGCTTCGGTTTTTGCCCTCGAGGGCAAGCTGAAGGGGTATAATTTCTCCGATATCCTGATGAGACATGAGGAAATATATCACAGGAAGGTAGTGAGCTCCGGAAGGGGCCATCAGGGGAGCCATTCATCCGAGCCGCTCTCCATCCACGATATCCCCCATGAGACCCCCGAGGAATACAAGGACCTCCTCATCTACGATTCTTACCCGAAGAACTCCTTCATTACCCACTGCCTGGAGAGCCCGCCTTTATGGGATGCCGTCCTGAAGCGTAATTACATAGAACGCTCGCTCACGGATACCCTTCCGTTCGGGTTCGTCTCCCATTGCGAGTCTCAGGAGTGCCTCTCTGCCTGCTTCACGGCTCAAGCGGATTCTCTCCGGATCGAAAAGGAATACCGGTTCTTCACTGAAGGGAAGATCGAGGTCTCCCATACCGTAAGCACAGAGATGCAGGATGCTTGGTTCGGCCTGGAGTTCAATCTCATGGTGATTTCCGGGCAGAAACCCCTGATCGATGGAGAGGTTATGGAGCAGGACCGGGGCAGGTTCTCGGCAAAGAGCATCGAGCTTAAGGACGACGCCAAGGAGGCGAGCCTCCTCATACAATCCGGTTCCGCATGGGATGTCTGCATCGTGCCCATAGAGTGTATCTCCCAGAGCGAGGAAGGCTTTGAGAAAACGTTCCAGGGATGGAGCATCTACTGGATGAGAAAGCTGGAAGACCGCATTCCCGACATCACCGTCGAGGTCCGCTGATCATGTCGGAGCTGAGGAAGGACCCCGTCGTGGACAGGTGGGTGATCATCACCGAAGACCCCACCCTGTCCACGGTCATTCAAGGCGGGCCGGTGGGAGAGCCGCAGGACTCCTTCTGTCCTTTCTGCCCGGGCAACGAGCATTTCTGCCCCCCAGAAATCCTCGCAAACCGGCCTGCCGATTCCCATGCAAACGATTCAGGATGGAATCTACGGGTTATTCCCAACAGGTCTCCTCTTCTCGTGATTGAAGAAGACCTGAAGCGGCTTGGAGAAGGGATATACGACAAAGTAACGGGCGTGGGAGCCAACGAGGTGATCATCGAAACTCCCCACCATGGAAGAAGGCAGTCGTGCATGGGTCTGGATGAGCTGGAGAATATCTTCTGGGCATACAGGGACAGGATCATAGACCTGAAGAAAGACGGAAGAATGCGCTACGTCCTCATCTATAAGAACAGCGGAGAGGCTGCCGGGTCCACTCTCGGGCACACGTATTCCCTCCTGCTTGCCCTGCCCATCGTTCCGAGGAATATCGCTGACGAGCTCCATGGGGCGGGCAAACATTTCGAATACAAAGAGCGCTGCATTTACTGCGATATCATCAGGCAGGAGATACAGCTGGAGCTGAGGGTTGTCTCGGAGACGAAGAATTTCATCGCCATAGAACCCTTTGCTCCGCGGCTTCCGTTCGAGACATGGATCATTCCGAAGAGGCATTCCTGCAGGTTTGAAGAGATCGAACCCAAAGAGGTGGGAGATCTCGCTGTCATATTCAAGGATGTTCTTTCCAGGCTTGATTGTGCTCTGAGCGACCCTCCGTACAACTATGCCGTGCATACTGCGCCTTTCGACAGCGCTTACGAGAGGTTCTATCACTGGCATGTCGAGATCATTCCCAGGATCGTGACTCAGGGCGGCCTCGAATTTGGATCGGATATCTATGTGCATTCAACGATGCCCGAGGATGCCGCTGCATTTCTCAAAAATATCATCGTATAAATGCAGAAAGAGGGAAGAGAGTGCCACGGTTCTTTGCGGAAATCGATAACGACGATCGTGCAGTCATAAAGGGCAGGGATGTATCCCATATCCTGGGATCGCTGCGCAAAGGGGTGGGAGACGAACTGGCTGTAAGAGACCGGCATAAGGGGTATATGGCCAGAATCGTTTCTATAGCCCCTGGGGTGATATCCCTCGAAATTCTCTATCCCCAGGAGCTGGCAAAACGGTCTGCGCGGGTTGTGCACCTGGGAATAAGCCTCATAGATCTCAAGGACATGGATGTACTCATCCGTAATGTTACCGAGCTCGGGGTCTCCGAGATACATCCTCTCGTCGCAAAACGCTCCAATGTGCGGGACGTGGGAGAGAAAAGGGTCGAGAGATGGCGCCAGATCATCTTCGAGGCGATCAAGCAGTGCGAGCGGATGACAGTCCCGGTCCTCCACGATCCTCTGCCCCTGGAGAATTTTTTGGAGAAGACGGCGCCCTCATGGCCGTGCAGGCTCGTCGCTTCTCTCTCGTCGGGGATTTCCATCAGGGAGATCAAGGACGGAGAGGTCGGTATCCTGATAGGCCCCGAAGGTGGGTTCACCCAGGACGAGATGGGAGGCATCCTTGCCTCGGGCTTCACGCCGGTTCATATGGGCAAGACCATATTACGGTCCTGCACCGCGGCCATGACTGCAGTCGGAATCCTCGCCCTGTAAAAAGGCTTCTCAGGCATTCATCCATACCGCCTGAATCAACGCCGGCAGAGCCGAAGGCTATTTCTTGGGGCTTGCGATGATCCGTGCCAGCAGCTTCTGAGCCTCTGCTCTTTCCTCGAAAAAGGTCTTTGAGTTGAGTGAGCTCTCCACGTATTTCCTGGCTTCGGGATTTCTCGCCAGCTGGAAGAGGGCGAGGGCCAGATGATAATTTATGGAAGGCTCCTGAGGGAGCTTTTCTACGGCCAGCTGGAACTGTGCCAGGGCATTCTGGGCGAGCCCCTTCTTCAGGTAGACATACCCCAGGGTATCGGCGATCCTCGGATCTTCCGGAAATTTGTCCTTTGCAATCTGGGCAAGCCTGAGCGCCTCGTTCAGATCGCTGGGTTTTCCGCTTTGCATGAGAATCCACGACAGATTGTTCGCTGCCAGTGCATTTTTCGGTTCGCGCTCGAG
Source organism: Deltaproteobacteria bacterium (assembly GCA_029547185.1). Lineage (GTDB taxonomy): Bacteria > Desulfobacterota > Desulfomonilia > UBA1062 > UBA1062 > Phosphitivorax. Next base: position 6,344 of record JAKPPU010000158.1, read on the forward strand.
AATATAGGAGTAGACCTTCTTTGCATCCGCCACCTTGCCCTGATTCTGGTTGAGAAGGGCAAGCATCATGGCTGCGCTCAGATCATTGGGCTTCTTGTTGACAATGGCTTCATACTCATCGATTGCCTTTTGTATCATCTTATTCCGTACATAGAATTGGGCAAGAGCATGATAGAGCGATGTGTTGTCCTTTTCCATCTCTATTGCTCCCTTCATCTCGTTGAGTGCGGCCTGGACATTGCCCGAAGTTTCAAGGAGCCGGGCGAGAACCATGTGGCAAAAGGCAGTGTTGCTCTTCGAACAGGTATTCGTGATCTTCTGCATCGTTTCCTTAGTCGATATGACTGCCGGAGCAATGCCGGCATAGATGGCGAGAGCCTGCTGCTTCCCCGGGTAGAGATCGACAGCCTTGTCCGCAAGGAGATAAGCCTGCCGCTTGTCTTTCTTCGAGAGGGCCAGGAGGATCTGTGCATGGAGCGCCTGCCATGTATCCGGTGACATTTTCTTCAGCGAATCAACAAGAGAAGCGGCCCTATCGCTTTGACCCAGCTTGAAGGCGGAGAGGGCGCCGACATACGCTGTTTCGGGTGTTGCAAAAGAATTCTTCTCAAGGAGATCGATTTCCGAGAGCGTTTCCTTGTATTTCCCCTCTGAGAAAAGGATCCTGGCATTCATGACGTGGAGCAGGGCATTGCCTTTGTTTTCCTCCAGTGATTTTTCAACGATCCCCTGAGCCTTGATGAGATCGCCTTTCATGAGGTATGCCTGGGCAGCGGGGACTGCAACATCCGGCCTCCGCGGGATACTTTTGATGAGGAGGTCAAGGGTATCCAGCGCCTTTTGGGGATTGTTTTTCTGCAGATAAATCTTTGCGAGAAGTATGCGTGCAGGAATTGCCCTGGTATCCTTTTCAACCGCCTCTTCCAGAATCTTTTGCGGCCCGGACACGTCTCCCTTTCCCATCAAGATTTGAGCGACTGCAGTCTTGGTCAGGGTGTTGTCCTGAAGTTCCCGCGCCTTTTGAGCCAGTGCAAGCGATTTGTCGAGGTCTCCCTTTTGCTGCACGATGGCCGATTCGAGCAGATACGGACTGGGATCCTTGGGAAATCTGGTCTTGAGCCGGGAGATCAGCGTATTGAAGGGTTCGTCCATCTGATAGCTTGCATAGAAGCGAGCCAGGGTGAGGCCTGCATTGATGTCGTTTTCCTGGACGTGGTATGCCTCTTCGGACCATTTGCGTGCGGCATTGATATCACCCTTGAAAGCATAGACTCCGCTCGCGAGGAATCTGATCTTCGAAGAGCGGGGATAGAGGGAAGACCCACGGGATATCGAAGAGAGAGCGTCATCGACTCTGCCTGTTGCGGTATACATCCGGATGGCATTGATGAAGGTCTCTTCAGCGGGCTGTTGGCTTTTAAGCAGCCCCTCCATGATGAGGACCGCCTCGTTCTGCCTGCCTGATTGAAAAAGAGCCTGAGCGAGCATTTCCTTAGCCTCTTTGTTGTCGGGTTCATATGCTAGGATGGCCCTGGCTTCCTTTTCCGCCAGATCATATTTCTTTGCAAGGAGCTGCAGGGATGCGAGATACTGGTGGGCCTTGGTGTTCTTCGGATCGATTTTGACTGCCTTGGAAAAGGCCTTGTATGCCTCGCCTGCACGAACGAGCTTGAGCTCGACTTCCCCCAGGGAGACAAGTGTTTTTACATCGTCCGGCGCGATCTGGAGTGCGTTCTGATACTGTATGGAAGCCTCCGAGTATTTGCCCTCTTTCATGTAAGAGGCGGCGCTTTCCAGGAAGGCGGCTCTCTTCTCCTCGGGGCTCTTGCTGCATCCTGAAATGAGTAAGGACCATGAAATGAAAACGGCAACACCGATCCTCAATGCTCGATTCATATGACCTCCTCAGTACTGACTGGCGAGAAAATAGCATACATCCCGGCAAAGGAAAAGAAATATGCTCCAAGGGCAGCGCATGAATCCGGGCGAGCCCTGCAATGGGGAGTTTATCAGAAATGCATTGGAGATCAACCGCTTCCTTGACTTCTCACGCCCAAGATACTATCTTTCATACTAGTAAAAGGTGGAGGGAAACATGTTTTTCGATCCGCTGTATCTCATCATGGTAATGCCTGCATTGCTCCTGAGTATCTATGCCCAGATAAAAGTCAAGTCTACATACTCCAAATTCTCCAGGATGCCTACATTCAGGGGCGTCACCGGGGCCCAGGCTGCGAGGGAGATTTTGAGGGCATCCGGCGTAAGCGGAGTCGAGATCGAGCTCACGCGAGGATTTCTCTCGGATCACTATGATCCCCGCACGAGGGTGCTCAGATTGTCCGAATCGGTTTATGCAGGCAGCTCAATTGCCAGTGTGGGGGTTGCCGCCCATGAGGCCGGCCATGCACTGCAGCATGCTCAAGGATACATGCCGCTGAAGCTGCGCAGTGCACTGGTTCCCATATCATCGCTCGGATCGAATCTGGCGTGGCCGCTGCTTATCATCGGCTTTATCTTCATGTCCCAATCCCTCATCCTGGCAGGGATCCTCTTTTTCAGCCTTGCCGTGCTGTTTCAGATCGTTACGCTTCCGGTTGAGTTCAACGCTTCCTCTCGTGCCCTCGTTGCCCTTCCTGCAACCGGCATCCTCTCAGAGAGTGAAGTGAAAGGGGCCCGCAGGGTTCTCTCTGCGGCAGCCCTCACGTATGTTGCGGCTGCAACGGCTGCTCTCCTTCAGCTTCTCTACTTCCTTCTGAGAGCAGGGCTTCTGAACAGAGAAGAATAAAGGGGAAGATCCCTCTTCCGAAAGATTTAGAAGTCGGTTTGTTTAGACCGTGTTGAGATGAAAGAACGGGATTTGCACGCTTAAGCGAAGATGAACTTCTCGGAAATCCTTTTAATATCTCATCACTTGGCGAAAGGCTTGCCACGTGTCGATTGGCAGAAACCAGGGCATGGATTGCCTTAATATTTAGAAGCTTATCTGACGATGTAAGAGATAATGACGAGGAGTGTTTATTCCAACATACTGCTGTTTGCCTTTGATGTTGCAGTAGCTGCAGGGTCGGTTTTCCTTGCAAAGTACATACAGAGATTTCTGCCGGGAATCTCCCTTCCCGATGAGCTTTTATGGGCCAAGGCGGGTATCTATTCCACGGCCGGAATCGTCTGCTTCTACTTTCAGGATCTCTACAATTGGAGGTATTGGAAGCGGACTTCCGAGCTCACCTCGTCGATTCTCCTCGGTGGAGGCCTTGCGCTCATTGCACTGGCCCTCATCTACTACATCATACCGACGGTAGGGCTTGAACGGGATGTGCTCCTCGGCGCCCTCCTCTTAACTCTTACGGCTGCATTCATCATCAGGGCGGGTTACCTCAAGTTCAGGTTCTCCAACAGGAGGGGGACGCGGGTCGTAGTACTCGGTGATGGAGACAACGCGAAATTCTTGTTCAGGGAGATTCGCTCGGGCGGGTATCCCGTGATCTTCGAGGGGTACATCGGGAGAAACAACTGGGACCTTGCATCGAGACGCCTGGGAGACGTGTCCGAGCTGCACAGGATTATCAAGGAAGTGGAGCCCGATCTCCTGGTCGTGGCCCCTGACGGCTGGAGGGGGACCCTCCCCATTGACGATCTCCTGCACATCAAGCTCACTTCGTGCGATGTGATAGATTCTCCGAGCTTCTACGAGGAGATGACCGGGAGGATCCTCGTCGAGGAGATACGCCCCAGTTCCATCATCTTCACCCGCGGCTTTTTGAGCTCACCGATCCAGGATGCCGTGAAAAGGGGATTTGACATCTTCTTTGCCCTCCTGGGTATGGTGCTGACTCTCCCCATCATGCTCATTACCGCCATAGCGATTCGTCTCGATTCTCCCGGCCCTGTTTTTTACCTTCAGCGCCGGGTGGGAAAGGACGGCAAGGATTTCAAGCTGATCAAATTCAGGTCCATGAGACAAGACGCGGAAAAGCAGGGCCCCCAATGGGCTTCTCAGAACGATCCGCGTGTAACGAGGGTGGGACGGGTCATCCGGAAGCTCCGGATCGATGAGCTCCCTCAATTCATCAATGTCCTCAAGAATGACATGAGCTTCGTAGGGCCGAGGCCTGAGCGGAGATATTTTGTGGACCAGCTCGAGAAGGTGATACCCTACTATGCCCTCAGGCTGCATGCAAAGCCGGGAATCACCGGCTGGGCGCAGATCAATTATTCCTATGGCGACACCATCGAGGATGCCAGAGAAAAGCTCAAGTACGAGCTCTACTATATGAAGCACCATTCCCTGTGGCTGGATCTGGTTATCATATTCCAGACGGTCAAGGTCGCTTTGAAAGGGCGCGGCTCTCAGTAAGCTGGCACAGCCCTTCCCCTCTCGCCGCATGCGGAGCCGTTCCGCGGTCGGACAGGAAAACCGATGCTTTCTGAGCTGTATGGAAATCAGGGGGCAGAGAGGATCATGGGACCGCTCTTCAACACCGCGATGCTGTCTTCGAAATGGGCGGAGAGTGAGCCATCGGCAGTCACAGCGGTCCAGCCGTCTTCCTTGATAGCGACCTCCCATGAGCCCTGGTTTACCATGGGCTCGATGGCAAGCGTCATTCCCTCCCGTATGACCGGGCCTTTTCCCCGCTTGCCGAAGTTGGCGATCTGGGGACCTTCGTGCAGACTCCTGCCCACCCCATGACCGACGAAATCCCGCACGACGCTGAACCCTGCAGATTCCACCACCTTCTGGACAGAGGCCGAGATATCGGAGATGCGGTTCCCGGGCACCGCCTGGGAGATGCCGGCCTCGAGCGCCTTCTTCGTCACCTCGATGAGCTCCTGCGCCTGAGGGGAGATCGTACCCACGGGAAAGGTCCTCGCAGCATCCGAGTAGAACCCGGCATAGAGGGCGCCGACATCGATGCTGACAATGTCGCCCGAGCGGAGCCGCCTCGTGCCGGGGAAGCCATGGACCACCTCTTCGTTTACCGAGATGCAGAGCGTGGCCGGAAAGCCCCGATATCCCTTGAACGCAGGCAGTGCCCCCCGGGAGCGGATAAAGAATTCCGCCTCCTGGTCGAGCTCGAGGGTCGTGATCCCCGGAAGGATCATGCTTTTGAGGTGTTCGAACAGATGCGCCAGCATGCGGTTCGCTTCCCGCATGATGGCTATCTCCTGCTCGTTCTTAATTACTATCATCCATCAAGAACCTTCTTGAGCGGATACTCGATTATCCCCCGCGCTCCTGTGCGGAGAAGCTCAGGGATGAGGTCTCTCGATTGAGATTCGTGTATGATGATCTCCAGGGAATACCAGTTCGGGTCATGGAGCGGACAGACCGTCGGAGACGTGATGGCAGGAAGCATGGAGATGATCTTCTCCAGCTTGTCTTTCGGTGCATTCATCTTCAAACCGGCCATTCCGGTCGCTTGGAGGGCGGACTTGAGCATGAGGGCGATCTGCTCGATCTTGGTCCGCTTCTTCGAATCTTTCCATGATTCCTTGTTCGCTATAAGCTTTGTATTCGTGACGAGAAGCTCATCGATGATCTTGAGATTGTGAGCCCTGATGGTGGATCCGGTCTCGGTTACCTCTACGATTGCGTCAGCGAGTCCGTCTACGACCTTTGCCTCGGTGGCGCCCCAGGAGAACTCCACATCCACTTTGATGTTGCGGTCTTTGAAGTATTTTTTCGTGAAGTTCACCAGCTCGGTGGCGATCTTCTTCCCTTCGAGCTCTTCGATGCGGGTGATGCTGGATTTTTCGTCAACCGCAAGTACCCATTTGGCGGGGCGATAGGTTGCCTTCGAGTAAATGAGGTCGGCCACCTCGAAAACGTCGGATGAGTTTTCGAGAATCCAGTCTTTTCCCGTCAGCGCTACATCGAAGAGTCCGGATTCCACATAGCGGGATATCTCCTGGGCTCTCACCAGCGCGCACTCGATGTCGGGATCGTCGATCGACGGGAAGTAGCTCCGGGAAGACATGGTCACCGACCAGCCTGCATCCTTGAACAGATCGATGGTCGATTGCTGGAGGCTGCCTTTCGGTATGGCGAGTCTTATGAGGCTCATGATTTGTATACCTCTTTGGGATCGAATACCTTTATCCCTTCTTCGACGACCTTTCCATCCTCGATCTTCCTGAAAAAGCACGACCGATGACCGGTATGGCAGGCAGCGCCGCCCACCTGCTCCACCTTGAGAACCAGGGTATCCGAGTCACAGTCCATCCGGATTTCTTTGATCTTCTGGACGTTTCCCGATTCCTCGCCCTTTCTCCAGAGCTTGCCCCGCGACCTGCTGTAATAGCAGGCCTTGTTCGTGCGCAAAGTCTCCTCGAAGGATTCACGGTTCATGTACGCGAGCATGAGGATTTCTCCCGTCTCCCAATCCTGCGCAATGGCAGGGATGAGACCTCCCTGCTTCTCGAAATCTAGAATCTCTTTCATCGCTGTCTCTCCTGAAGCTCATGGCTTACCAATTTTCCCGTAAACGTGTCAAGCCGGCATCTTTTATATATGAGCATTATCCTCAAGGATGATGGATGCTGAAGCCCATGATGTCCTCTGCGGCTTCCTTGACGACCTCGGCAAGGAGGGGATGGGGATAGTAGGGACCGAGGAACTCATCTATCGTGAGGTCTCTGTCCACGGCGAGGCCGGCCCATGGGATCAGCTCGGTTGCGTGCGGGGCGACTATGTTTATCTTTTCGATTACGCCTGACCGGGAAGAGACAACCTCGGCATACCCTTCGTTTTCTTCCATGGTCCTGGCCCTGCCGAGGGCGGAGACAGGGAATGTTCCCGACCTGACGCCATTCACTTCTGTCATATCCGTGGCACTGCCTACGGATGCGACTTCGGGATCGGTAAAGATGATCGATGGGATATTGCGGTAGGATATCTTCCTCTCACCGCCCATAATGTGGTCTACGGCTGTCTCGGCTTCCTTGGATGCAACGTACGCATACATATACTCCCCGGTCACATCGCCGATCGCATAGATGCCGGGAATAGATGCCCTCATGAACTCATCGACCCTGATCCCGCCCGAGGCCGTCCGCTCGAGACCCAGCTCCTCGATCCGCGGGGGAGTGAGCGGCTGGCGCCCTATGCACAGAAGGACTTTATCCGCCTCAACGGTCCTGCCTCCGCCCGGCGAATCAACGAGTATTCTCCAGGGCTCCGGACCTTCTACACCGGTAACCCGTGAAGAGGTGAGGATATGGACCTTGCGGTATATCCTGCTCATGTACTCGGATACGCTTTTATCCTCGAGGGGCAGGATCCGATCCATGGCCTCGATGATCGTGACGTCCGTACCCATGGTGCTGAAGACGTGGGCCATCTCCATTCCGATCACCCCGCCGCCGACGATTGCGAGGGAAGCGGGCATGCTTGTCGCCTCGAACACCTCGTCGCTCGTCCAGATGCCGCTCTTTTCGAAGATTGCAAGCCTTTTCGGTCTTGATCCCGTAGCGATGATCGTATTCCCGGTATGCAGGAGCACATCTCCCGCAATGACCGATCCCGGTTCCGGCACCGAGGCCGTGCAGGGGAAGACATCGACACCCTGCTTTTTCAGGAGAAATTCTATCCCCTTCGAGAGCCTGGTAACGATCCTGTCTTTCCGTGCTTTCAGTCTGGGAAAATCGAGCCTCGGCTTCTCGACGTCGATTGCGAATTTGGCAGCCTCCCTGATTTTTTTCAGGAGATTCACACTCTCGATATATGTCTTGGCAGGGATGCACCCGGTATTCGTGCACGTTCCCCCGAGCCGCGATCCCTCGGCGATTCCCACTGTAAGGCCCTTTTTTGCCGCGAGGATGGCAGCGGTATAGCCGCCGGGTCCGGCACCTATCACGAACACGTCGTATGATTTAGCCTTTTCCATTGGCCGGCTTCTTTCCCTTTTTCGGGGGGATCGGATAGTATGCATCCAGGTATCGGTGCTTGCGGATGCCGATGGCTTCCCTGTGGATCATGAGTATCTCTCTTCGCTGGAGAGCCTGCTTCCTGATCTCGTTGAACTCGTCAACGAGGAGGTTATATACGTGCGCATCCTCGATCTTTTCCATTTTTCTCTCCAGGGCCTCCAGCTTTTCCAGGACGCCCTCAAGCATATCCCCTGAATGACCCAGGGCTTTGGCTATTTCTTCAACGATCTCTTCCTGAGTTTTGTCGACGCTGTCTTTCCCCATATCGAAGAAGCTATAGCACAGATATAACAAGAGAGGAAAGGTACGCAGATGACGGTATGGGGTACACAAACCTCTAAGAATATATTATATGCTCACTTAAGAGTGTCGCGAGATTTTGCAAAAGTATGGAGAGCGGCAGGAAACCACGTCATACAGCCAAGGCGAGAGTGCGGAGATTAATAAAGATAGCATGGATAAAAACCGATATACTGACATATTGGAGGCCATTCCATGAGTGAAGGTATTGCGAGCGGGGGAATCAATACGGCCATATCCTCGGTCGGTGTCCCAACGATCGATTCTCCTCTCCTCTCGAGGACGAGATGCATAGACGACTCCGAGCGGGTCATCATCGATTCATCCTTCGGCGCGATCGAGAGATGCATGCAAAGAGGCTCAGCGATTCCTTCATTTGAGTGTGCCGGTCCGAGAAAGAAGATTTTCTTCGATCCATCGAAAACGAAATGTGGTATTGTCACCTGCGGGGGATTGTGCCCCGGCATCAATGATGTCATACGGGGCATCGTCCTTGAGCTCTATTACATGTACGGGGTTGAGAAGATTTATGGCATTCCCTACGGACTCCGGGGATTCATCCCGAGATACCGCCACTCTTTCGTCGAACTGACGCCTGCGTATGTCGAGAACATTCATGAGCTCGGAGGAACGGTGCTGGGGTCGTCCCGAGGCTCGCAGGATATCGGCGAGATCGTCGATGCAATCGAGCGCGTCAATATGAACATCGTATTCTTCATCGGAGGGGACGGCACCATGAAGGCGGCCTCGAGAGTCGCGGGCGAGGTCCTCTCGCGCGGATACCGGTGTGCAGTGGTCGCGATTCCCAAAACCATAGACAACGACATCAACTTCATTTCAAAGACATTCGGCTTTGATACGGCGGTGGAAGAGGCGAGGAAGGTGATCCAGTGCGCGCATGTAGAATCAAAGGGAGCCCCGTACGGCATCGGGCTCGTGAAGCTCATGGGGAGAGACTCCGGATTCATTGCCGCAAACGCAGCCCTTGCCTGCCGTGAAGCGAATTTCGTCCTCATACCGGAAGAGGACTTCGATCTCGATGGCGAAAAAGGGCTCCTTGTAACGCTCGAGCAGAGATTGAAGGCCCGCGGCCATGCCGTAATCGTGGCAGCCGAAGGGGCCGGGCAGAAATTTTTCGAAAACCTCCCCAGGCAGACCGATGCATCAGGGAACATCAAGAAGGGAGACATCGGCATGCTGCTCAAGGAGAAGATCGAGGGCTATTTCCATTCACGATCCATGGAGATCAATCTCAAATACATCGATCCGAGCTACGTGATTAGAAGCGTTGTCGCAAATGCCTCGGACTCGATCTTCTGCGGGTTCCTCGCCCAGATGGCCGTTCATGCAGGTATGAGCGGCAAGACCGATATGCTCATCGGGCTGTGGAACGGCGTACATGTCCATATACCCATAGGCTTGAGCGTTGGAGAGAGAAAGAAAATCGATGTGAACGGGGCGCTGTGGATGTCGGTGAGAGAGTCCACCGGACAGCCGATCATGAAGAACTGAAGATAGTGAAATCTTGCAGGGGAGAAAAGGAGAAGAACATGGCAGACAGGATACTTGACGACGACGACATCATAGATCTTACAGACCTTTTGGAAGAGGGAGAACCCAAGAAAAAAGAGAAAGAGAAGAAAGTCTGGTCGCCCGCCCGTGCGAATGAGCCGGATTCCTTTGATCTCGGCAAGGAAATATCCATGGAGTATGAGGTCTCTGTCGAGGAGATAGAACAGGGGAGCGACGGCATCGACATCGATGCAAGCCTGTCTTCGAATGAAGAGGTGGCCCTTACCCGGGAGAGAGAGGGAGGGGAAGGCGCCCCCGCTTCTGCAGAGACGGAGGAAGTTCTGTTCGATGATAACCGGGAGAGGGGCACCGGGAAGACGGATCTTTCCGAGGGGGGGCTCGATGCCCTTTCCCAGGAAAAGAAAGACGTCGCCGGTACCTGCCCGGAAACGGATATTGAGGATCACTTGGATGCCGTTCCCGAGAAAGCTGTCGACAAGATACCGGAAGAGCCGGCATCGGAGATTGCACCGACAGCTGAGGATGCAGCAGGTCTCGATGCCCGGGAACCCGTAATGGAAGAGCTCAAGGACACATCGAGTGCCCTGCAGGCCGGGGAGGGTCTCCCGTCGGAATCCGTACGAAATCTTGCCCATACCCTGGTGACAGAAGATGTTCTTACCGAGCTGAGGCAGGAAGTGCCTGCAATGATCGAGGGGATCGTAAGGCCTTTGGTGTCGGAGCTCGTAAAAGAGATGGTTGCGGCGACCCGGGAGCAGTTGCCGGGAATTGTTGAAAAAGTGATCCGTGAAGAGATCGAGAAGCTTAAGAAACTGGATTCCTGATATCCATATTTCAGCCGGAAGGGCGATGAAAAATAATGCAGCTTCTTGGGGGGACGCCCTCTGGCCTCCAAGAAGCATGGTTCTCAAATTCTTCCGGATCTTGATCCTGAGAGGGGCCGTCCGGACAGTAATCGTTCCCCTGTGAAGGGGTTCATGAGCAGAATTCAAAGAGTCCCCGCATTGAAATCATTGTCCTAAGCTGATTTCCGGCACCTTGAGTTTTGCCTTTCTGCAGTTTTCATGCTATGGAAATCAAACATTGTTCACGAGGAGAAGGAGATGCTGGATAGAGAATACGACCCCAAGGATATCGAGCAGAAATGGTACGGATTCTGGCTCGACAGGAAATACTTCCACGCAGATGAAAACAACGAGTCCAAGCCGCCCTATTCCATTGTAATTCCTCCTCCGAATGTCACGGGTGTCCTCCACATGGGGCACGCCCTGAACAATACCCTCCAGGATATCATGATCCGCTACAAGCGCATGGACGGCTTCGATGCGCTGTGGATGCCGGGGACCGACCATGCAGGGATCGCAACGCAGAACGTGGTGGAAAAAGCGCTGGCAGAAAGAGGCTCGTCCCGTCATGACCTGGGAAGGGAGGCCTTCATCGCAGAGGTGTGGAAGTGGAGGGAGAAGCATGGCGGACTCATCATCAGCCAGCTCAAGCGCCTCGGCGCCTCGTGTGACTGGGACAGGATCCGGTTCACCATGGACGAGGGGCTGTCGAATGCCGTGCGCAGGGTGTTCGTCTCTCTCTACCGGGAAGGGCTCATCTACCGGAGCGATTATATCGTAAACTGGTGTCCGAGGTGCCACAGCGCGATCTCCGACCTTGAGGTGGAGCACGAAGAAGAGAGCGGGTTCCTCTGGCACATCAGATATCCCCTGGCTGACGGCAGCGGCGATGTCGTCGTCGCCACGACCAGGCCCGAAACCATGCTCGGCGATACGGCGGTCGCCGTGAATCCTACCGACGAGCGATACGAGGCGCTCATCGGCAAGCAATTGATCCTGCCCATCATAGGCAGGAAGATCCCGATCATTGCCGACCCCATCGTGGACAAGGAGTTCGGTACCGGTGCCGTGAAGGTCACCCCTGCCCACGATCTCAACGACTATGAGATGAGCCTGAGGCATAACCTGGAGATAATCGTGGTCATCGACGAATCCGGGGCCATGAACGAGAATGCCGGGCCATACAAAGGCATGGACCGGTTCGAGTGCAGGGAAAAGATCGAACAGGATCTCGAGGCGCAGGGCTATCTCATCGATAAGGCGCCGTACAGGCTTCCGGCCGGGAAGTGCTACAGATGCAAGACCATCATCGAGCCGTACCTTTCGAAACAGTGGTTCGTGAAGGCTAAGCCCCTGGCAGAAGGAGCGATAGAGGCGGTCAGGGAAGGAAAGACGAAGATCATTCCCAGGCAGTGGGAGAAGACGTATTTCGAATGGATGTACAACATCCGCGACTGGTGCATCTCGAGGCAAATCTGGTGGGGCCATCGCATTCCTGCGTGGTACTGTGAGAATTGCGGAGAGGTCATCGTCAGCGAGGAGACCCCCACAAGGTGTACGAAATGCGAGTCAGGCGAACTCAGGCAGGAAACCGACGTGCTCGACACCTGGTTTTCCTCCGCACTGTGGCCGTTCTCGACCATGGGGTGGCCGGAGAATACGAAGACCCTTCAGAAGTTCTATCCCACGAACGTGCTCATCACCGGCTTTGATATCCTCTTCTTCTGGGTGGCGAGAATGATGATGATGGGCATCAAGTTCATGCACGATGTCCCGTTCTACGATGTCTACCTCCATGCGCTGGTCAGGGACGAGCATGGCCAGAAGATGAGCAAGTCGAAGGGCAACATCATCGATCCCATTGTGGAGATGGACAAGTACGGTGCCGACGCCTTCAGGTTCGCCCTGACGGCCTTTGCCGCGATGGGCAGAGACGTGAGGATCAGCGATAAGCGTATCCAGGGATATCGCTTCTTCATCAACAAGATCTGGAATGCCGGCAAGTTCGTCCTGGCCAATATCGAGGGGTTCGATCCCGCCAAGGTGTCGATCGATCCAAAGAATTTGAGCCTTGCCGACACGTGGATTCTCACAGAGCTCAATAAGACGATCGGGGCGACGAGGACAGCCCTCGAGGAGTATCGTTTCAATGACGCGGCCGACCTGCTCTACCAGTTTACCTGGCATACGTTCTGCGACTGGTACATCGAGCTCTCCAAGCCGCTCTTGAACACCGAGGCCGCCCTCTATACGAAGTGGGTCCTGTGGCGTGTCTACACGTCGATTCTCGAGCTGCTCCACCCCATGATTCCCTTCGTAACCGAGGAGGTCTGGCAGTGCATGCCCGGCCGTCACGGCGAATCGATCGTAATCGCCCCTTACCCGAAGGCCGACCCGAAGCTCGATTTCCCCGAAGAAGCACAGAAAATGGGGCACATCATAGATATCATCTCGGGGGTGAGGAGCATTAGGGGTGAGATAAACATTCCACCCTCGACCCAGCTCAACATCATCATGCGCATGAAGTCACCCGAGATCGAGGGGATAGTGAACGCATACGGGTTCTTCATCAAGGATCTGGCGCGCGTGAAATCCATGTCATTCATTCCTGAAGATTCGCCGCGGCCGAAGCAGTGTGCATTGGCGGTCACCACTGAGGCCGAAATCTACGTCCCCTTGGAAGGCGTCATCGACATCGACAAGGAAAAGGACCGTCTCGATAAGCAGATAGCCAAGCTGAGCAAGGAGCTCGAGGGAAAGCGGAGGAAGCTCTCCAATAAGGATTTCGTGGAGAAGGCGAACCCTGAGGTTGTGGCAGAGCAGAGGCAGATCAAGGAAGAGCTCGAATCAAAGCTTGAAAAACTGCTCAAGGCCCGTGAGATGATCGAGGAGTGATGAGCAGCAGCCTCGGAACGGAGATCGTAAGAGAGATCATCGAGCTCGAGACCGTCGATTCCACCAATACCTTTGCCCTCAGTTCCGGGAAGGCCGGTCTGCTCGTCATTGCCTCCGAGCAGACTTCGGGAAGGGGCAGGAAGGGCAGGCCCTGGTTTTCTCCGAAGGGCTCGAACGTCTACATGACGCTCACGGTAGGCATGACGGATCCGCGGCTGTCCATCGTGACGGGGGTGGCCGTCAGAGAGGCGATAGCTGGTCTCATCGACGGAGCGGCTCCGGTTGAGATAAAATGGCCCAATGATATCCTCATAGACGGTAAAAAGGTCTGCGGTATCTTATGTGAATCGAGGAAGATAACGGCTATCGGCATCGGGATTAATGTCGGGAAGCAGAGCTGGCCTCCCGATCTCGAAGGCAAAGCAGTATCCCTGGCCGAGATTCTCGGTCGGGATCCGGCACGAGATCACGTCCTCAAAAAGGTGGTGCTCTGCCTCGATGCGTGGTTTGCCCTTTTCTCAAGAAAAGGGTTCGGTCCTGCAAGAGAGGCCTTCGTCGAGCACGGGCTCCTTAAAAGCCATGCCATCACAACTGAAGACGGGGTGCCCTGTGAAATCGTGGATCTCGATGTGCATGGCCATCTCATTATCAGGGCCTCGGGCACGCTCCGGGATCTCGTGAGCGGCTCGATCCTCCTGGTCGCCTAGGGGGTGCCTGCTGTGAATCTTGAGATATAACATTTTAATATAACAAGATATTATTTTCAAAGCATACCACCGTCGGGGCTCTTTTTGATCTTGCATTTCATTTTTGGTGTACTACCATTATTTGTACGAAGAGATAGGAGGAGATATGCGCTTAGACAAGTTCATACGGCCCAAGTCAGGCGACCCGTATGGAAAAGGACGAAAATATACTGAAGGAATGTACTGTCCTGCGTGTCAGGCACTTTACCATCAGGGAAGGTGGAAATGGCCGAGAAAGGGAGATGTATTCAGACATCCGTGCATGTGTTCAGCGTGCAGGAGGATCAGAGATCGATTCCCTGCAGGAGAAGTTCATATATCGGGAAAATATTTCAACGCGCATAAGAATGAGATCATGAATCTCGTCCAGAATGTCATCACCGAAGAAGAGGGCCGTTCGCCCCTGAAAAGAGTCATCGATTTCACGAATGAAAAGGGCCGGCTCTGCATCAGCTTCACTGATGACCACTTGGCGAGGCGTATCGGTGATGCCCTCCATAAGGCCTACAGGGGGGATCTGGACGTGAAATATTCTGATGGAGAAAGATTTGTCAGACTCTACTGGCACCGGGATCTATGATACATTCTGTTATAGTCAACGCCGATGATCTCGGGTTGAGCAGAGAGATCAATAAAGGGATTTCCAAGGGGATGGAGAAGGGGGTGGTCAGCGATGCGTCCCTCATGATCGAAGCCCCGTGCTCCGGCGATGCTCTGGAGGGGCTCAAAACCCTCGGAGTCGGGCATATCGGGATACATGTCAATATCGATGAGCAGATCGGCTGGGATATTCACGGCAAGGAGCGCTTTTCGCGCAATGATCTCATGTCGATGCTCGCAAGCGAGGATTTCCTTGCTGTTTGCCGGGAAAGGGTTCGTGCTCAGATAGAGAAAGTTATGAGCTCGGGACTTTCCCCCACCCATATCGATAGTCACCATCACGTACACGGATTCCCGCCGATCTTCAGCATGATCCTCGATCTCGCAATAGAGTACGGTATTCCGGCAATGCGCTTTTCTGCTGACGGCTACACGCTGACTACCAGAGAGCCGATCCCCTTTCATGCATCCGTATACCGGACAATGAGAGAGGCTCTTGAGAGAGAACAGATCTTCTTCTGCAAAAGTATGATGGAAGGTGCCCGAAAGATCCCGGATATCTCTTCCTTCCCCGCAGAGCTCGTGGTTCATCCATCATCGGGAGGAGACCCATGGAGGGAAGGTGAGCTGGAAACGCTCTTATCCGACGCATTCCATGAAGCCGTGCATGACCGGGATGTACATCTTGTCAGTTATAAAGACCTCATAGGCAGACGGTCCGATCCCTGATGGGCGGCGCGCTCTCTTTGCCTGTCCAGGGATGCATTCCTCATGTAGAGGACGGCATCGGCAACGACCATGCATTCATTGAGCAGATAGAGGAAGATCACCCAGTCCGGGTTATAGAGGATTTTGTGGACTATCCCTGATGCATACCCGATGAAGACGATTACGAGAAAGAACAGGCTTTTGCCTTTTGACGTCCGGGAAACGTAAGATTTGTATATGGAAGAAGGCCATGCTGCTCCAAAGCAAATCAGCATTATTATCTCAAATATGCTCATAGCCCGATGAGCATCCTTTCCGAGCTGTTCTCCAGCATCTCATTAAGCATTAAAGAGATACATACCTGTTAAGAGAGCCAAAGGATATTGTTTTCTTGCTGTAAGATCATTTGAACTTATAATGTCACAGGGCGTCTGATCCCATTATACCGAATTACCGGGTTTTGTTCGGAAGCGGTCAGGAGAGGGCATAAAATAAACGAGCCTGGATATACCATCGCAGGCTCGTTTTCTTTGCTCTTCTTGAATTTTCTAACCCACAGCACCTGCCATCTTGAATATGGGCAGATACATGGCAATGACGACAAAACCGACTATGCCGCCGAGGAACACCATGAGCATGGGTTCCAACGCTGAGGTGAGCGCATCCACGGCAGCATCCACCTCCTCGTCATAGAAATCGGCAATCTTTGAGAGCATCTGGTCCATTGCGCCTGTTGCCTCGCCGACAGAGATCATCTGTACGACCATACCGGGGAATATCCCTGCCTGGGCAAGAGGCTCTGCCATGGATTGTCCCTCACTGATGGCGCTCCTTACCGCCTTGATGGCGTTCTCGATTATCACGTTACCTGCCGTCTTCGAGGTTATATCGAGTCCATCCATGATGGGAACGCCTGAAGATATCATGGTTCCCAAGGTCCTTGTGAACTTGGCAACCGCAACCTTCCGTAAGAGATCGCCGAAGATCGGGAGCTTCAGGACAAACTTGTCGATCTGGTATCTTCCCTTCTCCTGTTTGTAAATCCACTTGAGGGCAAATATGAGCGCAAAGATGGATCCGAAGATGAGATACCAGAATTTTCTGAAAGCGTTGCTCATGTTGACAATCAGTTGCGTAGGACCGGGCAGGGCCGCTCCGAACTGTTTGAACATGTCCTGGAATGTCGGGATGACGAAGAGCATGAGGATTGCAACCACCCCGAAGGCCACGCAAAGCACGATGATCGGGTAGGTCATGGCGCTTTTGACCTTGGCCTTGAGGGACTCAGCCTTTTCCATGTATACGGCCAGTCTTAAGAGAACCGTATCCAGTACACCTCCGACCTCGCCTGCCGCCACGAGATTGACGAACAGGCTGTCAAAGACCTTCGGATGCTTGGCCAAAGCGTCTGCAAAGGTACTGCCGCTTTCGACATCTCCCTTGATCTGGGAGAGGACCTTTTTGAAGGCGGGGTTGGGCTGCTGGGAAGAGAGGATATCGAGGCACTGTACAAGCGGCAGTCCGGCGTTGATCATGGTTGCAAACTGCCTGGTGAAGATGACGATCTCTTTGGTCTTGATCTTATTTCCGGGAAGGAGATTGATCTGCTTCGGCTTTGCCTTGATCTTGGTATGGACCAACCGCTGACGCTTCAGCAGCAGCTGTGCCGATGCCTTCGAATCAGCCTCGATCTCTCCCTTCCTGACAGTACCATTTGCGAGTTTGCCTTCCCAAACAAAAACCGGCATGGTCTATCTCCTTTCCCTCATGACAGGGGATGCCGCCCTGGCCTGATTGGTGGAAGCCATCATCTGCCTGAGCTCTTCGGGGTCCATGGACCAGCCGAGTGCATCATCAAGAGAGATGAGCTTGCGCGTGAAAAGGGTGTACAGGGCTTGGTTCAGGGTCTGCATTCCATGCTTTGTCTGGCCGACTTGCATCTGCGAATAGATCTGGTGGATCTTATCTTCCCTGATCAGGTTCCTGATGGCAGGCGTCGATATCATGAGCTCTGCTGCAAGGACTCTGCCTTTTCCGTCTGCCCTCGGCAGGAGCTGCTGAGATATTACCGCTTCGAGAACGAAGGACAGCTGGGCTCTCACCTGGGATTGCTGATGGGCCGGGAAAGCATCGACGATGCGGTTCACTGTCTGGACAGCTGAGTTGGTATGGAGCGTTGCAAACACCAAGTGGCCTGTCTCTGCAATGGTGAGAGCTGCCTGCATGGTCTCCAGGTCTCTCATCTCTCCGATGAATACCACATCGGGGTCCTGCCGGAGGATGTACTTCAGGGCATTGACAAAATTCTTGGTGTCCGAGCCAACCTCTCTCTGATTGACTATGCATCCCTTGTGCTTGTGCACGAATTCGATGGGGTCCTCTATGGTAACGATGTGATCGCGGCGCTCGACATTGATCTTGTCGAGGAATGCTGCGAGTGTCGTCGACTTTCCGCTTCCTGTCGGTCCCGTCACGAGAATGAGCCCTCTCGGCAGAGACGTAAGCCGCCCACACACACTCGGAAGCCCGAGCGTTTCAAGCGGCACGATGTCGTAGGGAATCATTCTGAACACCCCTGCGAGGGCGCCCCTCTGGACGAAGATATTGGCCCGGAACCGTGCGAGTCCTTTTATCCCGAAGGACAGATCCAGTTCCTGCTCTTCCTCGAACTTGTGCTTTTGCGCCTCGGTAAGAATAGAGTAGAGCACCTGCCTTGTCGACTGCGGATCCAGAACCGGCGCATCAAGGGGATAAAGCTCTCCCCGCACTCGTACCTGCGGCGGTGAGCCTGTGGTAATATGCAGGTCAGAAGCCCCTTTTTCTACCATCGTTTTGAGGAGATCGTATATGCTGTTCTCCAAGGGTTCCTCCTAGTTATTAATCTGCCATCGTGATTCTCAGGATCTCTGATACGGATGTCACGCCCTCTGCAATTTTGGTGAGGCCGCTCTGGCGCAGGGTCTTCATTCCCTGTGCTATGGCCTCGTTCTTGATCTCGGTTGCCGATGCACCCATGAGAATCAGTTCTTTTATGCTATCGGATATGGGCATGACTTCATAGAGGGCTATTCTTCCCTTAAACCCCGTATTACCGCATACGGAGCAGCCCTTTCCCTTGAAGCACTCCGTCTTCTGAGCCAGTTCCGGATCCATGCCCATCTGGATAAGGGTCTCAACGGCGACATCATCCCTTTCCTTGCATGCGTTACAGACCTTTCGTGCCAACCTCTGGGCCACGATGAGGTTCACGGACGAAGCGACGAGGAAGGGCTCGATGCCCATGTTGAGGAGGCGGTTTATCGTTGACGGTGCGTCGTTGGTGTGGAGCGTGGACAGGACGAGGTGTCCGGTCAGCGCTGCTTTTATGCCTATCTCTGCCGTTTCAAAATCACGGATCTCTCCCACAAGGATGATGTCCGGGTCCTGCCTCAGGAAAGATCTCAGTGCTGCGGCAAAGGTAAGGCCGATCTCTTCATGCATCTGAACCTGGTTCACACCGGGGAGGTTGAATTCGACCGGGTCTTCGGCTGTCGAGATGTTGCTGTCGACCTTGTTGAGCTCGGACAGCGCTGAGTAGAGCGTCGTGGTTTTTCCCGATCCCGTAGGTCCGGTAACGAGGACCATGCCCCAGGGTTTGTAAATGCCTTCCTTGAATCTCACAAGGGCATCCTCTTCGAATCCGAGCTTGGTCATATCCAGCTGCAGGTTCGATTTATCAAGAATCCTCAGCACCACCTTCTCACCAAAGAGAGTGGGAAGCACGGATACCCGGAATTCAACCTCTTTTCCGCCTTGTATCCTCAGCTTGATACGTCCGTCCTGGGGGAGTCTGCGCTCCGCGATATCGAGCTTGGCCATGATCTTCAACCGGGAAACGAGGGCGTTCTTCAGCCTTATCGGCGGCTTCATGACCTCATAGAGCATGCCGTCCAGCCTGAACCTGATACGCATGTACTTTTCATACGGCTCTATGTGGATATCGCTTGCCCCCTTCTTGATGGCATCCACAAGGGTGATATTTACGAGCTTTATGACAGGCGCCTGATCAGCTTCTTTTTCCAGGTCTCCGACCGTTACATCGGATCCCTCTGTCGCAAGCTCTATGTTTCCCTGCTCGTCTTCTATGCTGCTCAGTGCATCGTCAAGAGAGGCCGTCTGGTCGTAGTAATGATCAAGAGCCCACTTGAGCGACTCCTCAGACGTGACGTGGACGTCGATGGAATATCCGGTTAAAAACTTAAGGTCGTCGACGGCAAAGATGTTGGTGGGATCCGTCATGGCCACCTTGACGGTCGAGCCGTTTCGCTCAAAGGGAATCGCGTTGTATTTCTGGACGATATTGAGCGGGATCAGCTTGATGATCTCGGGGTCCGGATTCTTTTCTTTCAGAATGACGTAGGGAAGATTATACTGATTTCCGAGGAACTTCACCAACTGCTCTTCGGTTATGTGCCCAAGCCTTACAAGCTGAGATCCGATCCTCGTCCCGGAGACCTTCTGAGCCTTTTGCGCTTCAAGGAGTTGCTCCGGGGTAATCAAGGCATTTTTAATGAGTTGTTCACCTATGCGTTCGTTTGCCATGAGTCACCTTGGTAATGCTATCGGCATCTGGTCTTTGCCACTTTAACAATAACACAATGCTGGAAATTCGGTAAAAATCCTATCCTGGTCGAGGCCTTAGACGGTTTCGGAAATGCCGTCGATCTACCGGATCGACGGCAAGTACCGACATGAGAAAAGGTATATGCCTGCTGCTATGTAAGGCATCTCATTAACACTCAAGAATCTCCGTCACCCGGATCATCCTCGTGTTTCTTTCTCCGAAAATTTTCAAAAGACAAGACCTCTCCAGGCTTCGTCTTTTTATCTCTCTCCCGAGGGGACGGCTCGCCCGATCCGGGTTTTTCCAAGGGAATAACCTGGATAGGTATGCCTTTCATGGTGAACTCGATGCCCTCAAGGTATTCCTCCCTGAGAGTCCATGTTGTCTCCTGGGGGGGAAAGCTCAGGAAAAGGAGCCGGATCTGATACCAGTGAGGCTTGATATCAGGCGTTATCATCTCTATCCGCGCATACACGGAAGGCTTCTTATCAAAGTAAACGGCTACGACATCCCCAACGGAACGCATACAGAATCATTATCATACCCTAATTTATATATCCAAGGATTCTTTCAATACGCTGTCAAAGGGATGAGGGAGTTATACTGTACTTTGGTAAACAGGCATGATATGTGCATCCTGGGGCGAGTGAGCAGGATAGAGAGATGAAGCAAGATTGTTTCGTGAGAAACAAGTATGGAAGATGGCTGACCCAGATCCTGTCATCCCTCCGATCAGGAGAAAGAGCAACGAGGGAACCAAGGGGATGCGGAAGATATTTTATTAAATCTTTTTCCTGATGTGGACGAGGAAATACGGTAATGACCGAGCACATACTCTTTGTTGACGATGAAGACTGCATTCTGGAAATCGCTGAGGCGATGTTCGAGCAGCAGGGGATCCGGATTCTCACTGCCAGGAATGGGGAAGAGGCCCTTGAAAAAATCGAGAGCAGCGAGATCGCTGTGATCGTCTCTGATCACCACATGCCCGGGATGATGGGCTTGGACCTCCTCTCCCGGATAAAGGTGATCTCTCCGGATACGGTCAAGATCCTTATGACGGGATTTGCCGATCTCGAAACAGCCATTGAGGCGATAAACCGGGTGGAGGTTTTCCGTTTCATCGTTAAACCATGGGAGAACACCCAGCTCGTGGAACTGGTGATGGATGCCTTGAAACGTTACCGGCTCATCAAGTCCATCGTCAAAGGCGATGAGGCAGCCATGCGTTCCCTCGTCCGTGCCCTTGAGCTCAAAGACCCCTATACGAAAGGCCACTCGGAAAGGGTCGCCGAATATGCCCTTTCAATAGCCGGGAAGCTCGATCTGGCAGCCGAAGACATCAAGGCGATACAATACGGAAGCTGGCTGCACGATTGCGGCAAGATAGGGGTATCGGAAAATATCCTGAACTATGAGGGGCCTCTCGATGATGCGGAAATCCACATCATGAGAAATCATCCCATGTGGGGTGCAGAGGTTGCCCGAAAGGCACGGCTCTCCGAGACGATCGTGAACATCATCCTTTTCCATCACGAGCGGTATGACGGCAAGGGCTATCCGTCAGGCCTTCGTGACGGCAAGATACCCTTAGAGGCCAGGATAGTGGCTGTCACGGACATCTACGACGCCCTGACGACCGAACGCCCCTACCGCAAGGCCTATGACAAGGAAAAGGCCCTCCAGATGCTCTTCTCCATGAAGGGGAGCGTCCTCGACCCGGAGCTCGTGGATCTCTTTTCCCATATTATCAAAGAAGAAAATCGTTTGATGGAAACTCCTGCAGGGAGTGATGGGTAGTCAGCATTTTCTCTTGCCTGTTTTATTCATTGGGCGGACTGCGATCATCTTGATAGAAACGCTTCGAGGGCTGAATTGAGAGATAAGTCCCTGGAGGTGCTTGACCTCCGCGAGACAAAAAAAGATCCCCGGTACACCAAGCGGTATACCGGGGATCTCTCTAAAACTTGTAACTCCTGACGTCCCCAAGGGGATTTGAACCCCTGCTGCCGGCGTGAAAGGCCGGTGTCCTGGGCCTAGCTAGACGATGGGGACCCACAGTGAGCCAGGAGGGATTCGAACCCTCGGCCACCGGATTAAAAGTCCGATGCTCTACCGGC
>JAKPPU010000161.1 GCA_029547185.1 Deltaproteobacteria bacterium
ATCAAATACAAAATATAACCATCCCGCAATATTTCCTGAACAACTCGCAAACGATCATATCGTTTCATGGAGTAATGAAAGTGATTTAGTATATGACCCTTTCATGGGTTCTGGTACTACAGCAAAAATGGCAATCATAAACAAACGTAATTGGATTGGTTCTGAAATATCAGAAGAATACTGTAAGAGAATTGAAAGACGTATAACAACTGCTTCAACCTGACTAAAGCATGCCCCAGGCATAAGGGAAGAAAGGAACTGCTCAAGCATCTGAGCGGGGTTCTCTTGTCGGCAAAGGACGCGATCAAGGCCAAATGCTACGAGTGCTCAGGATACATGGCCGACGGGATCGGAGATTGCATGATGAGGACATGCCCGCTTTACCGGCATAACCCGCACAGCTCCGAATACTGCATGACGCCTGAGCGGAAATCGAGAAAGGTGAGAAGACAATGAGCACCGTGCTGATCTTCGTATCGGGTATGTTCCTGGGTGCGTTTTTCGCCGTGCTCATCATGAGCATCATGATCGCAGGAGATGATGACCGATGAACATGAGTATGTCATTGACGTTTGAAGAACCGACGACTATCATGTGGAACGGAAGGGCCGTATCCCTGCCTGACAGCTACGAGTTGCTTCCTGACGATAAGGTGCAGTTCATGCACGAGGAGGTCATGGCCGTTGCTCTCCATGAGCGCAGGTCGATCCCGTTCGTCGGCAGGGTGGTAGGGCAAGCCCGCACGGGAAAGAGGTCTATCTGGCTAGTTGAGGACGCGAGCGGTCGGCTGGTGAAGACGAAGAAACCGTTGATGATGCGAAAGAACTGACAGGAAGGAGTGGTCTGGCGGTCATTGGACGCGCAGACCGCCCGACCCCAGAGGGGGGAGGGAATCATTGCATCATGGATTCTACGTTTCAATGCCTCGCCGAGATCGATATGCTCGGCGATCTCATCTGCCCAGAAATCCCCGGTTTTGACATAGACGAATAGCGTATCCGCAGGAGCCGGAATGTCTCCAGAGGCGCATAGGTCAGCGTCGCCTGTGCGCCAGTGATGACAGATGTCGGGCTTGAAGCTTCCCTTGAAGCTGCCGTTCTGCGAGACCATGTCCGATGCACACCCCAAGAGCAACACCATCGCCGCCAGAGCTGCCACCGACCTGCCCTTCATGGTTCCACCTCCCGCTGAATTTGCGTTGAATCTATCACGTCCATGGCGAGATTCTATTACATATTGCGAGACAAAAAGGAAGGGGCCGGGAGGCAGGGGGCAGGCCGCCGTCCCGGCCAGGGGAGATGTGCAATCCTCACTGAAGCCCGTCGGCGCCGAGGTGCGAAATTGAGATCTGCGGCGATCGCAGGCTGCCCGTCATGCCCGGTTTCTTCATCGTACTGAAAGAGATCCGCAGGAGCTTGTACTCCTCGGTGGGGGTGTAGATGAGCGATGCGTCCTGCCCCGTGAGCACGTAGGCCCCGGGGCCTGCCGGGAGCACCCGGAGGTGCCGCAACGACGCGGCGAGACCCGTCAGCGCCAGGGCGCCGACGCCGGCGCTCACCCGCATGCCCCGGTGGAGCCCCGCGGGGGATCCGGACAGGGCATACGTCGAACCCGCTGCCGCGAGCCTGCGGGCAGCCCTGAGGGACGCCTGGCTTCCGGTCTGCGCGAAAACACCGCTCTCGGTCCTGATCGCGTAGACGCGGCGGAAGGTGACTCCCTGGCCATTGAGTACGAAAGACCCTGATCCGGCGACTAGGCCGGTCCCCTTGCGCAAGCTGGCATCCGTGCCAGTGAGGACAATCGAGCCGATGTTGGCCGCGAGGCGGCGGTTGTATTCGAGGCTCGCCTGGGTGCCGGCCTGGGCGAACGATCCGGGCCCGGCGCTCAGGCGGTACGTCCTCCGGAAGGCGGCGTCCGTCCCGGACAGGGCGAAGCCGCCGCTCCCGGCCGCCAGGCGGAGGCCCTTCTGGAATGTCACGTCGGCC
>JAKPPU010000163.1 GCA_029547185.1 Deltaproteobacteria bacterium
CCGTGATGGACTCGCTCCAGGGTGTTATCTTCGTCGGGCCGTCGGGAACGGAGATGACAGCCGACGGCAATCAGGCGGTAGCCCGGGCGATCCTGGCCGGCCTGTAAGCGGGACGGATGGAAGAGCAGGGATCCATGAACCTCCCCGACTCCAGCTCTGTAGAAGAGTCGAACCGTTCATCCGGCAGAGGCGTTTTGACATCATGGATTCTCCCATTTCTGGGATTCCTCGCTCTGCTCGGCGCAGCCATCCTCCAGCCAGAATTCAGCTCATCCAGCGGACTGGAATCGTTCATCCCGCTTGCGATCGGGCTCGCAGGAGCCTTCCTGATAACGGCCGCCGGGAAACCGTTTCAATCCGCCCCTCGCATCGGTCCCAGGACGAGGACGACACTGATTTCCATCGCAGTGGCACTCTGCACGTTCATTTCCATGCATGCTGGCATGAACTGCGATGGAGGCGGGAGGCCGCTCGATTTCAACTGTTACGCCAGCGCCTGGCGTACCGCGGCTGCCGGATGCAACCCTTACTCCCCCGATGACATGAGTCGATTCTCCTCGTTTTCCGAGTTCAAGTTGTACCCGTACATCTATTCACCGGCGTTCCTCCTGTTGTTCGAGCCCATGAGATTCCTGTCACTCGAACAGATGTCATTGTTATGGACGACAATCCTCGCGGTTTCCGGATGGCTGGCGCTGGTGTTCACCGCCCGGCCTCTTCCTTCCGAAGGCAGAATGCGGTTCCTGCTAGCCTCGGTTCCTCTGCTCCTGGTCGGCGGTCCCATTGTACAGGCCTTGCGATGGGGTAATGCGACTCCGTTCGTCGCTCTCTTCATCGTTCTGATGATACGGAACATCAACGGTCTGAAAGCCGGATTCTTCGGTGCCGCCGTCATTCTGCAGAAGTTGATCTATGCATTTCCGACAGCTGCGCTCAGGACCCGCAGGGCCTTCGTGGGCATGCTTCTGGCGTACACGGTGGGCATTGTCGTCAGTTCGGCGGTGTACGAACCTCAGATATGGCTTCGGTATATCGAGTCTCTGTCGGACTTTGCCGTGCAGTCAGGGTATGGCATGGCGAACAATCTGAGTCTCATGGCGACATCGTCCAGAATAGTCAACTATTCCATAAGCGATGCCATCTTTGAGCGTATTCGAGATGACATAGACGCTAGAATGGCCTTCGATCTGATGGGCAAGCGGTTTGGGATGACAGTATGTGCGGTGCTGTCCATGTTCTTTCTATGCTGCGTAATGATTGTGATCGTTTTGAAAAGGAACCGCGCCCGGCTCACCAACAGGCACATTGCCGCGATCCTTTCGATGATGATCCCCGTGTTTGCACCGGTTTCCTGGAATCATTACGGCATTCTCGTCCTGCCGTTTACGGCATTCTTCATCATGGGAGGCACTGTGGGAATCAGGATGTCGGCCGTCATGCCGCTGGTCGTCTGGGTGCTTGCTCCCGTGCCGTTGCGGGAGGGCTTGATGATCGAGCTGTACGATATCGTTGCCGGAGCCGTCAGGCCTGCAGTCTGCATGCTATGCACCATCGCGGTTCTCTGTCAGCGGAAGAGCGGGGAGATGACCGGAGAGACGGCCGGTCTTCACTGATGGAATCCGTACAGACTCCCGATACCCGGAGGTGACTGTCGTGGGCGCTGGTGGGGAGAAACTGCTCCGTCGACTTCTCGGCTTCGCCGGACTGCTGGCACTGTTTTCAGCCCTGTTCGGGGATCAAATCGGTTTGAGCTCAGGTGACGGATTCAGCAGGAATCAGATCATGATCGCCGTCCTCGGGGCCGTGCTCGTCGCAGCATCGATCCTCTGGAACAAATGCATTCGTATCTATAGAAATGCGTCAGTTGTCGCCATGAACTTTCTACTGGCTCTAGTCGCCTCGAGCTTGTCTCCCTGGTCGTTATCAAGGTGTGGAACCCGGGGGCTATCGCCATGAGGATCAAGAAGGAAAGGGAAGGAGACCTGGTCCACGTAGAGGTTACGACTGTCCCGGGTCATTATGTCTCGTACCTGGTCTGGCAGGCGGATTCACTCCTCCAGGGAGAAGAGACGACCGACGATCGAGGCCTGCGAAGAACGCCAGGAAACAGCGATGATCCAGATGATTTCAATATCTTCGTCTTCGGCGGGTCCGCCATGTGGGGTTCGGGTGTCCCTGATTCCTGCACCATCGCGTCCCGTCTCCGGGAGAACCTTGCCGCATCGACCGACCTGCGGGTCTCGGTCACGAATTACGGACAGATATCATGGGTATCCAGCCAGGAGCTGCTGAGCCTTCTCCTCGAACTGAGAGACGGTAGAATCCCGGATCTGGTCATCTTCTACGACGGATTCAACGACGTCTGGAGCTCCTACCAGGTCGGCAGGGCCGGCGAACACCAGAACTACCCCCAGATCAGGGACCGAGTCGAGGGGATCGACATACTCAGGGTGCAGAACTCTCTCTTCGCTCAGCTTGTCGGCAGGACGAACACAGCGCAGCTCATCCAGTTGATGAGGACGGCAGGTACTCTCGCGGAAGAACCCCGCGAGATAATCACCTACGCAACGATGGGTACGGACCCTGTGGCTCTTGCCGAGAGCACATTCGCCGTCTATCGCCGGAACATGGAAATGGCTTCGCTGCTCGGCGACAGGTTCGGTTTCGACTGCCTGTTCATCTGGCAGCCATGCATCTGGTGCGGAAGCAAGCCGATGACCGAAAACGAGCATGACATCTGGGTCGGGGGGTCTCCCGCCTTCCAGGCCGGTGGAGATCCGGCATGGAAGGAACTCGTCGTGCTCACCCAGAGCCTCGCTGCGTCGAATGCCGATTCTTCGGAGGACTACTTCGATTTCTCGACAGTCTTCGACTCGTCGGCGACGGAGTTCTACAGCGACTTCTCCGGCTGCCATCTGAATCAGGACGGGAACGAGTACATATCGTCCGAGATAGTCAGAATCATCCTGGACGATCTGGCGCATGAATCTGCGGAGCAGGTGGATTCGGCCCTTCGAGTCGACTGACAGGCAGGATGTTCCGGAGCTTCAGACAGAAGCGGGCCTCGCCGGGCGGGTCCGGATTCGTCCTGTAGTCCGACCAGCAGATAGACTGTCTCCCAACTCCGCCAGTTCCATGGTTCTCTGATGAGGACAAAGAGATTGGTCAGTCCGGGATTCGGACTCCTCTTTATCTCAAGGTTGGCCGGCGAGACCACGCCCGTGGAATCCTGGATGCGGTAGCCTTCCCGGGTCTTCGTGTCGGATATGTAAAGCTCGAGCCGCCGATCCGGGTCATCCACGGAAACAAAAGGCAGGAGAGGCCAGGGCGGGTCTCCGGGATTGCCATAAGTCTCTCCCCGGAGGCTCTCGTCATACCCTGAAACTGCTGAAGCGTGCATTTCCGACGCTGTCCGGAGGAGGTCCGCGATTCCGCCCGTCATCTTCCTGGCCCAGATCTCGTATCCCTGGTAACAGGCCACGAGGCCGGTCGCTGCCGCGCCGGCAAGAAAGAGGATTCGACCGCGTCTGGAAAGCGCACTGTAACCCATTATCGAGCACACGAACAATACCGGGGCGATCGGCAGGAGGTATCGGGACTGGAAGTTCGAATACAGGCAGGTTGAAAGAATGAAAGGCAGCGTTCCGACGAGGAATGCCCGTAGTCGCGCCAGGCCCTGATGCCGCCCGGGTATCGAAGCCAGGAAGACCGACAGCCCAAGAGCATGGAACAACCCGGGTATCGCCAGCCAGAGATACCCGGCGGTCAGAGCGGCATTGAAAAGGAGAATCCCTGCATCCATAGTCCTGGGATATCTACTCCGGAAGAACACTTCGAACTGCCTCACAAGGCTTCCTGCATGCACCAGATAGCCTGGAAACAGGGTGATCAGCACCAGACAGCAGGTAATGACTGCGATAACCAGTGTCCTGGTCAGTGTTCCGGTGCTGATACGCCCCGAGAGCCCGTCCGAGAACGAAACCGAAACGGCGGGGAAAAACAGAAGGAAGTTCGTCGGCCTGGCGGCTGTCAACATGGCCAGCACCAGGCCCATGAAAACCGGGGTGGCCCTGTTGTATCTGGACAGGCAGACCCACAGGAGGAGAGAGACTCCAGCCATCGAGGGGCATTCCGGACGAATGTCGAGGAGTTCGATCGTCGTCATGGTGGAGAGAAACATCGTAGATGCAGCGAGTAGCGTTGTGCATCGGGAAAGCCTGTCGCCCAGAAGGCTTCGCAGGCTTCCATAGACTCCGAGCAGGGTAATTGCAGCCCAGATCGCCTGCGCCTGTCTGGCCAGGATGTATGACTGTCCGGCGGCCCCGGCCCTGATGATCGTTTCCACCAGGTATGAGTTCAGGAGCCCGTGCAGCATGAAAGTGTCCGAGAAATGACCGGTGTATGCCAGCTTCGCCCCGGCGCCGAAGGAGTAGAACGAGTCCATGTATGTCGGCAGCATTGAAGAATGTGCAACGAGGCCGATATAGTGGGCGCAAAACACAGCCGATAGAAGGACTGCTGTCGCGTTCTTCAGGCTCACATTGCCGATCCTTGGAACGAGGCTGTTCGCTGCATATCATACCCCATCGATCGATACACGCAATCCAGTCGATACGAGGTTCAGGATATGACGGAAAGAGGAGCGGAACGGAAGCCGGGAGGCCGGACGGCAATCCAGGTCGTGTCCTGCTCGATGCTCTCGATAGGCATCCTCTCCTGCTGGTCCGTATTCGCCGGCTCCAGAAGCACGAATCCGGTTGTCTTCGGAAGGTACTCCATACCTCTTGCAGCAGTGGTTTTCACCGGGGCGGCCGTGATGCTCGCCGTTGCTGCAGCCGTCCTCGCAGCACCCTGGCGCAGCCTTGACCGCATCCGCAGGGTTCTGGGAGGAATCGGCGGGACAGTCGCACCGGAGTTCATGGTCTTCGCCGGGCTGCCGGCCCTGGCGCTGTTCGCATGGATCGGCCCGCATTTCACGCCGCTGGCCTCCGAAGGACGGATCCTGTGGGGCGGGACGGCCGTCCTGGT
>JAKPPU010000186.1 GCA_029547185.1 Deltaproteobacteria bacterium
CCTTGGAGCCGGGCCGCCGCCCCAGAATCTCCCGGGCGAGGATCGCCGTGACCATGTCCCCGTATATCTGATTGCCTCTGGAGTCGATCACGCCGACGCGGTCGGCGTCTCCGTCGAATCCGATCCCGATGTCGGCGCCGCTTTTCACCACCTCGCGCCTGAGCATCTCCACACCCTCCTCGGTCGTGGGGTCGGGATGGTGATTGGGAAAGGTGCCGTCAGGCTCGAGGCAGATCCCCCTGACATTCATGCCCATTGCCTGGAACACCGCCATGGCCGACTCCCCGCCCACGCCGTTGCCCGGATCGATGATCACGTCGAGGCCCTTCGGGCACTTGGCAATGCGCGAAATGACATCGTCGAGATACTCGGGCATGATGTCGTACTTGTAGATGCGGCCGCTTCCTTTCAGAACAGTTTCCTGCTCCATGATGGTGCGGATCTCGCGGATTTCGCTTCCATAGATGGTGCTTTTCCCCCGGGCTATCTTGAACCCGTTGTTGTCGGCAGGATTGTGGGAGCCGGTTATCTGGATGCCCCCGTCGACGTCGAGCCTGAAGAGGGAATAATACATGACCGGCGTGGGCACCATGCCCAGATCGTAGACGTGGATGCCGCTCTCGATGATACCCTGCTTGAGGCACTCGCCGATCCATGGCGAGCTCAGGCGTGCATCCATTCCCAGCGATACCTTCCTCACGCCGTGACCGCCCCAGTAGACGCCCATGGCAATGGCGAGCCTGCGGACGAAATCCTCGTCCAGGTCTTTTCCCACGACTCCTCGAATATCATATTCCCTGAATACCTGCGGGTTCATATCCCCTCCGGTTGAGGCCGGCCGGCACACGCCGGCACGACACGCTGCCGGCTCCAGTAACTCCCGACTCTCTCGTCCTGATTCTAAGGTAAAGACGCACCGTGAGTCAAGCCGCATGGACCTGCTTCGGGGTCAGGTCTTGCTTTTTGCTGCTTGGCAAAATAATGGAGGTTCGTGGTGCTCTCTGCTTGCCTGTCTCGGCACACGGAGCAAAAAGCAAGACCTGACCCCGCACCACAGATATAATATTTTTACACCGAGGGGCTTGATAAGTCATAATTTCCCATATTTCTTATGTATTCTTTTTGCAATCCCTGGGGATAAATTGTGGTCGAAATTCCACAGAGTTTGCAAGTTCGGGTATATATCTATTTGTTTTTTCTTTTTATTTGACCTTGGCATATAAGTTGTATTAATAGCTCTCCAGGAGGGGCACATTGTTCGTGTCTTACCAGGCATGTATGCCGTGGGGATTCATCCAGGGCCAGAGCCTGAGGGCATCAATAAAAAGAAAAAAATTTAGAGGGAGGGATTTAGGATGAAGAGGTTTTTATTCGTTGCGCTGATGTTGCTCATCACCTCGCCGCTCTATGCTGCAGCCGCAACATTCAGTATGACAGGGGACTACTACGTCGAAGGAAAATGGTGGGGAAACTACAACCTGGACAAGTACGAGAAGGCAACCGTGCGCTACATCGACCAGGAGATCAACCTCTACCCCAAGATCCAGGTCGGCAACACCGTGCTGAACCTCAGGATCGACTTGGCTGAATGCGTCTGGGGCGGACCTGAAGCGCTTGACAGGAGCGACTATGCCGCAAACGTCAAGGGGCTCGACCAGTTCCAGACCGGCGATGGCCGCCTCGTTTCGAACGACGCCAACATCAACATCGAGCGCGCCTACATCTCCCACAAGTTCAACGACACCTTTACCCTGGACATCGGCCTCCAGGACGGCGGCGGTTGGGGTACGGATTTCGGCAACTCCGTGTATGGCCAGTGGAGGATAAAGCTCGCCCAGAACACCAAGCTGGGAACCTTCCTCTATTACTATGAGAAGCCCGCCAATCTCAGTCTCGACAACACTGCCGAGCAGGGCGACACGACCGGGGTAAGGAACGGGGAAGAGGACGACACGGAAAACTTCTATTTCGGCTACATCAAAAAGTTCGGCCCCATCACCGTCAAGAATCTGCTCGGCTACAGCTACGGCAGCTCGGCAGACCTGAACAACGACAACCAGGGGCTCTTCACCTGGGCTGAAACCCTGGCTCTGAGCGGGAACCTGGGCGTTGTATCCTTCGAATCGGAATTCTCATACAAGAGATTGCGGGCCGATTACTCAGATAATATCGCTACTCCCGCCGCTTTGAGAGATGTCCAGGACAAGTGGGCAGTTTACGGCGGATACATCAACGTGTGGAAGGACCTCGGCACCATGACACCCGGCTTCCTGGTAGCCTATGGCAGCTTTGATGATTCCGCGCCCACAGCGAGAGGCTTCGACTTCGGCGCCAACTTCAACACCACGCCCATCTTCGGCGACCAGCTCGGACTGGGCGGCGGCAAGGACCTCTTCGGTATGACCGCTTACAAACTCTATGTGAACGACATCCAGACACCCGTGAAGCCGCTCACCCTCTCTGCATTCGCCGCGTATATCGTGTCGAACCAGAAAACGCCGGATGCCAATACGACAGACGCCAATCTAAACAACGATGTCAGCTATTTTAAAGGCTTGACAGGCTGGGAGGCCGGCATCGGCGGAGCATACCAGATAACCGAAAACCTCGTGTACAATGCCTGGACTTCCTATGGAAAGGCCCAGCTCAGTTCCGAGTACAAGAACTATGCAGCGACCCTGGCCGATCCGGCAGATGCACGCAACCTGTCTCATGATCCGGACGCGATGTATCTCCTGGCACACTCGCTGACGCTGTCGTTCTAAGAACGAACACATCACCGAAAAAAAGCCCGCCTTAAAAGGCGGGCTTTTTGTTTCTTGATTATCACTTGTCATTCCCAGAGAAGGCTTGAAATCCAGCGGATCACGATCTTCATGTGTCCCTGCCGAAACTTATCCCGGTTGAGGAGGGGACGGCTATGATTTTCACGATCAAGACGAAAAAGCGGGGCAGATGTGATGTCTGCCCCGCTTTTTCTATTTCTGATTCTTTACTCGATCACGAGTCGATGAACGATCTCAGTTTCTTCGAGCGCACCGGATGCCTGAGCTTGCGCAGGGCCTTGGCCTCGATCTGGCGGATGCGCTCGCGGGTGACGGTGAAGTCCTTGCCCACCTCCTCGAGGGTGTGGTCGGATTTCTCGCCGATGCCGAACCGCATGCGCAGGACCTTTTCCTCACGCGGGGTGAGCGTGGCGAGCACGCGCCTGGACTGCTCGGAGAGGTTCTTGGCCATGATCGCATCCGACGGCGACGGCACCTTCTTGTCCTCGATGAAATCTCCCAGGTGGCTGTCTTCCTCCTCGCCGATGGGCGTCTCCAGAGAGATGGGCTCCTTGGCGATCTTGAGGATCTTGCGGACCTTGTGCTCGGGGTAGTCCATCTTCTCCGCGATCTCCTCGGGAGTGGGCTCCCTTCCAAGCTCCTGCACCAGGGCTCTCGAGGTGCGGATGAGCTTGTTGATGGTCTCGATCATGTGCACCGGGATGCGGATCGTCCTGGCCTGGTCGGCGATCGCCCTCGTGATGGCCTGGCGGATCCACCAGGTGGCATAGGTGGAGAACTTGTATCCCCGCCTGTACTCGAACTTCTCGACCGCCTTCATGAGCCCGATGTTGCCCTCCTGAATGAGGTCGAGGAACTGCAAGCCCCTGTTCACGTACTTCTTGGCGATGCTCACCACGAGGCGAAGGTTCGCCTGAATGAGCTCGGTCTTGGCGGCATTGGTCCTCGCCTCCGCCTCCTCGAGGATGCGAACGGCCTTTTTCAGCCCGTGGGCCGTGAGGCCGCCCTCGACCTCGAGGGCCTTGATGTCCTTGATCATCCGGTTGATCTGCTCGGCGATGTCACTGAAATCTTCCGATTCGAGGGAATATTTCGCCAGGAACTCGCATACCGAGTCGTCCTCTTCATTCTCGCACATGATCTCGTAGAGCTCCCGGATTTCTTCGATGTCCCTCTCGAACCTCTGCTCGTAGAGGCTCATGAGCTCCTCTTTGGCCTCGATCTGGCGCTTGAGCTCCTTGAGCCTGTTTCCGAAGAGCTCGATCTGCTCGGGCAGGAAATGGATATCGTGGATCATACGGACGATGTCACGGCTCACCGATGCCATTTCCCCTTTGATCTTCTCCTTCTTCTTGGAAGACGTGGTATGGAAGAACTGCACCTTGAGGGCCTTGAGCTCTGCCTGACGCTTTTCGATATCGGTGATGATCCCGAGGGATTTCTGCAGCGATGCCTCTTCCTCGACGTCGAAGATATCGTCGGTATCCACGACGTCCTTCAGACGTATCTCGCCGCTTCTGAGGGCTTCTCCTATCTGGAGCACCTCTTTGACCGTTACAGGGGAATTGATGATGACGTTCAGGATCTGCCGCTGGCCGGCCTCGATCCTCTTCGCGATTTCGGTCTCGTCCTCCCGGGACAGCAGCGATACGGAGCCCATTTCATGAAGGTACATCTTCACGGGGTCCGGCGCTCTCAAGGAACCGTCCTCGTGGAAATCGATTCCCTCGTCGGAGCTCTCGTAATCGTCCTCGGTATCGACGAGCTGGATTTCCTTCTCCGAGAAAAGGTCCATGACATCTTCGAGGTCATCGGGGGTGATCACGTCGTCGGGAAGCGCATCGTTCACTTCATCATAGGTCAGATAACCCTTCGATTTCCCCATCGCGATCAATTTTTTCACTTCTTTGGTAAAGGCCTTTTTCTCGCTCATATTCTCTGCAGCACCTCCGTCACATACTCCCGTATGTGCTTTCTCTCTTCCATCTTCTGTTGTCTTTCCTTCAGCAGTTCGTTTCTTCTTTCTCTGTTGCCGTCTTTCTCTGACTGAGACAGTTCGAGCTGTATCCGCTGTATGTCCGAATCGATCGAAAGACTCTTAAACCGGCAAGCCATATCAATCAAGGCTTTTTTTGGATCTCCCGGGAATTCCCCCTCAGCCATGATCCTGGAGGCCAGGATCCGGATACTGTCAGGACACTCGGCACCAGAGAGCCCCTTCCTCCCCTTCTCCGCCAGAAAACGGATCACAGCAGCAACAGCATTGTCTTTGCACCCCTCTGAAAGACCGAGCTCCTTCACCGCCTGGATCGCACGGTCATCGAACAGCATGAGCCTGGCCAGAGTCTCTTCCAGGGGCATACGCTCGCTCTGTACAGGTTGGGAGAGACCGGCCGGCTTCTCGTCCCCGCCCTTTATCCGGTCCAGGACCACCTCCTCGGACACCTGCAATCTCACGGCAAGCCTCTGTACGAGGTGTTCACGGACAAGGGGATCTCTTATCCGGGAGATGACGGGAACAAGTTGCTTCATAAGAGCCTTTTTATCTTCCAGTTTTGATGTATCGCGAGCAGAAAAAGATTCATCGAATATGAAATCCCATATCGACGGCGCCTTTTTCAGGAGCTCATGCCACAGCGCGGGATCTGATCCGGCGATATCATCCGGGTCCTTTCCGCCCGGCAGCAGAACGGCCTTGGGCGTTACATCATTGCCGAGAAAGGGCTCTACCGAGCGGACCATTGCATTCCTTCCGGCATCGTCTCCATCGAATACAAGGATGATCTTGTCCGTAAATCGATTCAGCAGCCGTACGTGATCTTCACTCAAGGCAGTGCCCAGGGTCGCGACAGCGGTCTTGTACCCTGCATTGCTCAAGGACACCACGTCCATGTATCCCTCGACTATGGCCACGCCGCTCTCTCTCAAGCTTCCCCTCACACGGTGGAGGTTGTAGAGGACCGTTCTCTTCTTGAAGATCGCCGACTCGGGGGTGTTCAGGTATTTCGGCTCGCCCTGGCCGATGATCCTGGCGCCGAATCCGATCACCTCGGAGGAGATGTCCCGGATGGGGAAGATCACCCTGCCGCGGAACCGGTCGTAGTGCCCTCCCTTCTCCTTCTCGACGAGAAGCCCTCCGCTGCTTGCGACACTGAGGGCGACTCCCTTCGACCTGAGGACACGCAGCAGCTCGTCCCACGAATCCGGCGCATACCCCAGCTCGAATTCGTCGATGGTCTCGTTCTTGAGCCCCCTTTTCCTGAGATAGGAAAGGGCTGCCGCGCCCTTTGCGGAATGCAGCACCTTCCGGTAGAACTCGAGGGCAACCGCATTTGCCTCGTAGAGCCTCCTCTTCTCGGAGGACCGGCCTTGGGCCTT
This sequence comes from Deltaproteobacteria bacterium, assembly GCA_029547185.1. Classification (GTDB taxonomy): domain Bacteria; phylum Desulfobacterota; class Desulfomonilia; order UBA1062; family UBA1062; genus Phosphitivorax. Next base: position 6,165 of record JAKPPU010000186.1, read on the forward strand.
TTCCTCGATCCGGATGCCTGCCTGGGAGGCCAGCTCCTTCAATGTCTCGGGGAAGCTCAGCCCCTTCATCTCCATGACGAAATTAAAGACATCTCCTCCCTTGCCGCACCCGAAGCACTTGTACGTCTGCCTCCCGGAATCCACGTGGAAAGACGGCGTCTTCTCGGTATGGAACGGGCACAACCCCACGTACGTCCTGCCCCTCTTCTTCAGACTCACGTATCCTGAAATGACAGCAACGATATCGATCGATGCCCTTACTTTTTCAACGTCATCTCTTTCCATCAGCCCTTGTCGAACATTACAATGGTTTTATTCCCGCCGCCCTCGCTCATGGGGCTGTCGGAATATCCCTTAACCACATCGAGCCCTTTGAGGTATTCCCGGATGGCATTTTTCAGCCTGCCCGTGCCCGCGCCGTGGATGATCTCGATGCTCTTCTGGCCCGAGAGGAGGGCCTGGTCGACCGCCCTCTCGATGACCGGCAGCGCCTCGTCCACCCGCATGCCCACGACATTTATGGGAAGCACATACCCCGATGAGGCCTGCACGCGCATTTTCACGCGCTCCTGCTTCTCGTCCTCCGGGGCGGCCTCTATCTGGTCGAGGCTTACCTTCAGCCGTTTGTCTCCCATGATGATCTCGGCATGGTCGCGGGAGACCTCTGCCACATGGCCTTTTGTACGGGTGCCTTTGAGGGTGACGGCGGACCCCACCTCCACACGGAGCACCCTGGCAGGCTCGCTCTCCTGGAAGATCTCTTCGAGCTCGCGGGCCTCGGCCGATGCCCTGACCTCTTCGATCCGTGCCCTGGGCTGCGGTCTTTTCGTAAGCTCCTCGACCTGGTCGATGAGGCGCCTGTACCTCAGGGAAAAGGTAATCTTCTCTTTCTCGATGTCAAGGAGGGCATCCTCGGCCTGCTTCCTCAAGATCGCCGCACGGTCGAGCTCCTCCTGGGCATGGAGCCTCATCGCAGAGGCATGGGAGATCTCCTCCATGGCACGCGCTATATCGGAACCTCCGTCGCTCGATATGATGCCTTTCGCTTCCCTGATGATATCTTCGGGGAAATCGACGGACTTCAGGATGTCGAACGCATGGCTCTGGCCGATGACGCCGTACTGGAGCCTGTAGAGAGGCCTCATTCCCGTATCGTCGAAGGCGGTGGCCGCATTCTCCACGCCGCTGCCGGAGAGGCCGTAGAGCTTGATGATGTCTGAGTGCGAGGTGACCACCACGCGAGCGCCCTTTTTCCGGTAGGCGTCGATGCAGCTCACGGCGATGGCCGCACCCTGCTGGGGCTCCGTCCCGGTGCCGGGCTCGTCGAGAAGCACGAGGTCCCCCTGCCCTGCATCCTCATAGATGCGCTTCAAGGACAGTGCATGGGCGGTGAAGGACGACAGGTCGTGCTGGATGTCCTGGCTCGTGTCCATCTCCACGAGCACGGACCGTACCGGGAATATGGCCGAGTCCGCGTGGGCGGGTATGGCGAGGCCGCTCTTTGCCATGACCATGAGGAGGCCGAGCGTCTTTAAGGCCACGGTCTTTCCGCCGGCGTTCGGTCCCGATATGATAAGGCAGTCCTTGTCCTTGGGCATCCTGATATCGAGAGGAACGGTCTTTTTGCCGAGGCGCTCGAGCAGGATGGGATGCCTCGCCCCCTTGAGATCGATCCCGTCGGGAGACAGGGAGGGGATGACGGCATTATGCCTCACTGCCCAGGAGGCGCATGCATGGATCAGGTCGAGGGTGCCGTAGGCCTCGAGATTCCGGTGGATGGCCGGGCCGTTCTCGAGGATCATGGACGTGAGGTCCTGGAGGATCTTGTTTTCCTCTTCCTTGATGTCCGAGCGTATCTGGTTGAGCTCGTTGTTGTCTTCGACGAGCGACAGGGGCTCCACGTACGCGGTCTTGTTCGAGCGGGAGTAGTCATGGGTGATGCCTTTGATATGGCTCCCGTAGTCATGCCGCAAAGGGATGACGTACCGGTCGTTGCGGACGGTGATGAGGTCCTCCATGACGACCGCCTTTGCTTTAAGGCTGTCGAGGATGGCCTGGAGCTTCTCGAGGATGACCGAACGGAGACTCCGCGCCTGCTTGCGCAGCTTCCTCAGGAAGGGGTTCGCCGCGTCCGAGATCTCGCCCGTGGGCAGGAGCAGCTCGCCGATCTCGGAAGTGAGCATGTCAAGGGGCTCGATGACCGCGGTCAGGGCGGTCAAGGGACCTCCGGACCTCTCGATGATGCGCTTTATCCTCGCCGTCTCGGCGACCACGCCCGAGACCATGACGATGTCCCTGCCTTCGAGGATGGCGCCTTCGCGGATACGGAGCAGCTCCCTTATCTCGGGGAGTGCGGAAAAACCGAACGGCTCACCGGAGATGCACAGAGAGATCATCTCCCTGAGCATGGCCCACCGCTCCTGAGCCTCGTCCCAGGTTTCGAACGGGTGCAAGTCCTCGAGGGCATTGATGCCCCTGTCCGACGCCACGTACGTCCGTATGTAACCTTTCAGTGCAGAAAACTCGAGCAGATCCTCTCTCATGAAGGTCCTGAAATCCTGGTGAAGACCAGTTAATATTTAAGAATCGTGAGGAATCAATGCAGTAACTGGGATACGATGCCGCTAACCCTTTTTCCGTCAGCCCGACCGGCGACTTCTGCCACGGTCTTTTTCATGACCAGGCCGAACTCTTTTTTCGTTGCCGAGGTTTCGGAGATTATGCGCTGTGCGATCGCTTTAATCTCCTCATCGCTCAGTTCTTTCGGAAGGTATGATTTCAGGATGGCGAGGTTGGCCTCTTCGCTTGACGCCAGATCCTGCCTGCCTCCCTGCTTGTACTGCTCGTAGGAATCGGTCACCTGCTTGATCTGGGAGCGAAGGACCTGGAGCACTTCCTGGTCGTCGAGCTCCTTGTGCGCTTCGACCTGCTTATACTTGATAGCGGACATTAACATGCGAAGGCAGGAGACCTTCTGCTTGTCTCCCGCCTTCATTGCCTTTCCCAAGTCAGTCTTGATGGTATCGCTCAGCATCAATAGTATGACCTTACCTTGTTCATTCTCTTTAAAACCCTTTTACGCGCTGCTATGGCCTTTTTCTTCTTCTTTACGCTCGGCTTTTCATAGAATTCGCGCTTACGGACCTCAGAGAGAACACCTGCTTTTTCCACCTGCTTTTTGAAGCGCTTGAGAGCGCCCTCAAAAGGCTCGGTATCTCTCACCTTTATGCCAGGCATCCGGTTGTGTACACCCCCCCTCTTCCGTGGGACTATTATTAGGAGATAGAATGTATATAGGAAGAGGGCATGAAATGTCAAGCAAGTAAGTATGAAAGTGGGTCGCTTTCTCCGCTGCCCGGGAATTCTCCGAGATATGCCGACTCGATCCTGTGCCTCCGGCTGGCAGGAGCTGAAAACCGATACATCGAGCCCTGCCTGAGCATGGTATTCCCTCAGCGTCTCCGGTTGTGGAAATGATCCTTCAACGCAGCCAGGACAGAGACCCCGCGGCTCATCTCATCGAATACCGGGATGCCGAGGTCTTCGAGCGCTGTCCTGCACTTCCGCATGGAATCCCCCAGGCCGACGAGCCACGCGATTACGGGCTTTCCAAGCCTGTCCTTGAGCTCTGCCAGATTTTTGAAGAGCGTCCCTTCAATCCCTCGGGCAAAGACATGAACGATGACCGAATCGACCCCAGGGTCGTTCATGACGGCTTCCGATACCGTGGAATACACCTTCTCCATGCCGCTGTGCTCAATGGCGGGCCAGATGTCCGCCGGGTTTGCGGGGTCCATCCACGGGGGGTACACCGCCTTCAAGGTATCAAGGGTGTCGCGGCTCAGGTCGGCGAGCCTCAAGCCCGCCTCGTGCAGCAGATCCGAGGTGACGATGCCCCCTCCGCCGGAAAAGGTCACGACCGCGGTTCCCGCACCGTCACGCTCATCGAAGCTCCTGATCTTCGAGAACCCGCGGAGCACGTCCATCATCTCGTTCATGTCGGTGATTTCTATGACGCCTGCCTGCCTCAGCGCCGACCTCAAAATCTTGTGATCGCCGGCCATGCTCGCGGTGTGGCTCAGGGCGGCCCGGGCACCTGCCGGGCTCCGTCCGCCCTTGACGAGCACGACGGGTTTGCTTGTCCCCGACGCAATCTTTAAGAATCTCCTCGGCTCGACGATCGACTCGACATAGAGGCCGATGACGTCCGTCGAAGAGTCGTTCACCAGGAATTCGAAGAGCTCGGTTTCGTTGAGGTCGCACTTGTTCCCGATGGAGCACATCTTACTGATGTCCATGCCGCCGCGCTCGAGGACCATCATGAGGAAGCCTGCGGAAAGCATCCCGCTCTGGACGATCATGGAGACGTTCCCGGGCTTGAGGAGTGTCTTCCAGACATCCATGTACATGAACGAGAAAACGTGGCCCGCCTGTCCGTCCAGAAACCCCATGCAGTTCGGGCCCCACAGGCGTATCCCGTGCCTTTTTGCCAGGGAGACGCACTCTTCCTGAAGCCTTCGGCCTTCCTCGCCCACCTCGGAGAAACCGGCTGATTCGATGATGATCCCCTTCACCTTTTTCGAGGCGCATTCCTCGATGGTCTTCGGGAGCGACGGTGCGGGGATGAAATAGACGGCGAGATCGAAATCATCCGGGATCGAGGCGACATCCGGGTAGCAGGGCACTCCCATGAGTTTGGAGTACCTCGGGTTCACCGGATAGATCGTGCCCTGATAGCTGTCGATGACGTTCCTCAGGAGATGGAACCCTCCCTTGGCCATATTTTCCGTAGCGCCGATGACGGCAACGCCCTTCGGGTTGAAAAAGAATTCCATTCGCAGTTTACCTCTAGCGTCGTGATGCATGTTATCCTGTCACACACTGATGCTCGATGGAAGTACGGAGAAATACCATCATTCGAATTTCAGGAAACGGGGAGGACCGGATCGGTCCTCCCCCGGGTATCAAGCCTGTCTTTCCGTGTGCGACAGCTGCAGCCCTCACACCTCGATCTTGCCTTCCTTCATGGTCTTCGTGGGCCTGAACACCTCGATCCCGAACTTGTCGGCCAGCTCGTTGCACCTGGCCACGAGCTTGTCGTAGCCGACGCTCTTGGCAATGGCGAAGGGCCCCATCCCGCCGCCGCCGTTCGCGATGGCGAGGTCGATGTCCTTGGGATCGTTCGTCACGCCCTCCTCGAGACACTTCGTGGCCTCGTTCACCTGAAGCGCCACCATGTGCGTGAAGTCGTACTCGGTCGTGGGATTCGACGTATCGATCCGGGGCCTGCCCGCTGACCAGTCATAGATCCCCTTTCCGGTTTTCTTTCCCAGATTTCCCGATTCGACCATGTCGGTGAGGACCTTCCTCGGCGTGTAGTCCTTCGAGAGCGTCTGCGCATAGTAGCCCTGCGTGTGCTGGACGATGTCCAAGCCCACATAGTCGAGGAGCTCGAAGGGGGTCATGGGCATGAGAGCCTTGAAGGCAGCATCGAACTGCGCGGGCGTGGGGCTTCCCTTGTCGAGGATGAGCTGGAGAAGCAGACCCGTGGGAGCGTTCACCCGGTTGTAGATGAAGCCGGGAGAGTCCTTCCTCACGATGACCGGGACCTTGTTCATCTTCTTGGCCACGTCGAAGGTGGTCTGGATGGCCGCATCGGAGGACTGGTCCGCGTAGATGACCTCGACGAGCTTTAAAAGCACTGCGGGATTGAAGAAGTGCATGCCCACGACCCTCTCCGGCTTCTTCGCCGCAGAGGCGATTGCCGTGATGCTCATCGAAGAAGTGTTGCTGGCAAGAACCGCATTTGCCGGTGCATAGGCATCGAGGTCTGCGAAGACCTTCTTCTTGAGGGTCAGGTCTTCGAACACGGCCTCGATCACGAGGTCGGCGTCGGATACCGCCTCCTTGAGGTCGGTGGTGGTCTTGAGCCTCGAGAGCATGTCCTTGTTCGCGTCTTCGGTGATCTTGCCCTTGCTCACGAACTTCGAGAGGCTGTCCTTGATGGTGGCCACGCCGCGATCGATGAAGCGCTGCTCGACATCGTTCATGGTAACCGTATACCCTGCCATGAGGCCCACCTGGGCGATGCCGTTACCCATGGCCCCGGAGCCTATTACTGCAATCTTTTTGACGTCCATTTTCCCTCCTTAAGGATATGGATTATTCACCTTTGAAGCTTGGTTTTCTCTTCTCCATGAAGGCTGTGAAACCCTCGACTGCATCCTTCGAGGACGAGCAGATCTTGCTCGCGGCCGCCTCGACCTTGAGCCCTTCTTCGATGCCCTGGTAGAGGAATGCGGTCGAAGCCTTGATGATGCCCTGCACGGAAAGGGGAGCCCTCTCGGAAAGGCCCTTTGCGATCTCCATGACCCGGGGCATGAGCTGATCCGGTGCATAGAGCGTCTGTACCAGGCCGATCTCGAGGGCCTCGCTCGGACTCAGGCGCTTGGCATTGAGCATGAGGTCGAGCGCCTTGGTCCTGCCGAGGAGCCGGGTCATCCACTGGGTCCCGCCCCAGCCCGGGAGAATGCCGAGGTTGTTCTCGGGGCACCCGATGAGAGCCTTGGGGTTGTCCGTCATGTATCGGAAATGGCAGGCCATGACGAGCTCGCAGCCGCCTCCCAGGGCATGGCCGTTGATGGCGGCAATAGTGGGCTTCTCGAAGAAGTCGACCTTCGTCCACAGCGCCCGACCGACTGCACCCACATCGGGGTGCTTGATCGCATCCGCCACGTCCATGCCGGCGCTGAAGCACCTGTCTCCTGCGCCCGTGATCACCAGCACGCGCGACTCTTTATCGTTCGCGACCTCATCGAGCGCCTTCTCGATCTCGTGGAGCATGGCGGTCGTGACGGCATTGGTCGGCGGACGGTTCAGCGTGAGGACCGAGACATTTCCCTGTTTCTCCAGAAGTATAGATTCATAGCTCATTGATATCCTCCCATAGCTACATAGTATTCATCATGTTCCCTGCTCGCGGCCGATTCACCCGCAAGGCATCAGACTGCAAACGATTCATCCGCTATCTCGAGGGGCGTCTTGTCGGCCTGCTTGATGGCCTTGCACCTGCCCTCGATGGTCGGAAGGACGTTCGATGCAAAGTACTTGCACGAGGCCACCTTGCCCTGGTAGAAGGCCGCTTCCGCATTGTCCCTGGCGAAGGCGCCTGCCTGGGACGGATCGATGCCTGCATTCTTGTATATGGCATCGAGCTTATCTGAAGCGATGCCTGCTGCATCGAGGAGCTTCCAGCCGATGACGAGGTCGCCCATCATCATGAGGAACGGCCTCGCATTCATGACCGGGATGACGTAGTCCATGCTCTTGCCCCACTTGGCGAAATTCATGGTCAGGTCGCCTATCATTCCCATGGCGCCTTCGAGGAGCTCCGCATAGGGCTTCAGTGCTTCTCTGCCCTTGGCCTTTCCGATTGTGGCGGCGATCTCTCCGAAGAGGTTCATCAGGTTTTGACCCTTTCTCTGGCCGAGCTTCCTTCCCACGAGGTCGAGGGACTGGATGTAGTTCGTGCCTTCGTAGATCGTGGCTATCTTCACGTCCCGCAGATACTGCTCCATGGGATACTCGCAGCAGTAGCCGTAGCCTCCGAACACGTCGATGCCGAGCGAGCAGATCTCGACGGCCTTGTCGGAGCAGTACGCCTTGCTGATGGGGGTGAGGAGCTCGACGATGCCCTTCATCTTCGCCTTTTCCTCTTCGTCCGTGGCGATGTGCTCCATGTCGATGCAGTAGGCGATGTAGTAGTTCATGGCCCTCATGCCTTCGACGTGCGACTTCATCCACAGGAGCGAGCGCCTGATGTCGGGGTGGTTGATGATGGCTACGCCCGGGGCGGAGTTGTCGGCGATGCTCTCGATCCTTCTGAACTGGATCCTCTCCTTGGCGTACTGCACGGCATGCTCGAAGCTCACGCTCGCGAGGTCGAGCCCCTGCATGCCGGTGCCGAGCCTGGCCTCGTTCATCATCATGAACATGATCTTGATGCCTTCGCGCTCGTTGCCGAGGAGCTCGCCGATGCAGTTCCCGTTCTCGCCGAAATTGAGCGTGGCCGTTGCAGAGCCTTTGATGCCCATCTTGTGCTCGATGTTTCCGGTGGCTACGTCGTTGAACTCGCCGAGGCTGCCGTCGTCGTTCACCCGGTATTTGGGAACGATGAAGATAGAGATGCCGGGCGTTCCTGGAGGATCGCCCTCGATCCTGGCGAGCACCGGATGGACGATCTGCTCGGTGAGGTCGTGGTCTCCGGCCGAGATGAAGCACTTCGTGCCCGTGATGCTGAACTTCCCGTCGGGCAGCCTCTTTGCCGTAGTCCTTAAGGCCCCCACGTCGGTGCCGGCGCCGGGCTCGGTGAGGCACATGGTGCCTGCCCACTCGCCGGCGAACATCTTCATGGCATACTTCCGGAGCTGCTCGGGTGTGCCGTAGGTCGCGATCATGGCGGCGGCGCCCAGGGTGAGGCCGGGGTACATGCAGAAGGCGTAGTTGGCCGATCCGAAAAGCTCGGAGCAGGCGGTGTAGACCGTCATGGGAATCCCCTGGCCGCCGACCTCCGGAGGTGCCATGGGGCAGAGCCAGCCTCCCTCGACGAACTTCTTGTAGGGCCCGTGAAAGCATTTCGGCGCATAGGCTTTCCCATCTTTGAAAACTGCGGTATCCTCTTTGTCCGAGATTTCGTACGTCGGAAGGATCTCTTCGACCGCGAACTTCTCCGCCTCGGTGAGCATCATATCGATAAGATCACGCGAGAAGTCCCTGAACTTGTCGAATCCGAATAATCTCTCAATCCCGATCTGCTCGTAGAGCACGAACCTCTGATCCCTTGTGTTCACCAGACCGTTGCCCATAGAGTTCCTCCTTACATTTTATCGATGGCCGAATGCTCCCCTGATGCCGGCGGAACACATGCTCACCATTCCTACGGATTTGCCGTTTGTGCAGTGTCGAAAAGACCTCGATATAATCTACCCAACGCAATGCATGATACGAGCGCTTTTCATTGAACGAACGCTCGTTATTCTGAGAATATATACCCTGCCGGACAAAATTGTCAAATGAATTTTATGGATTGATATCCCCTCGCGTTTCCTGCTTTTCATGGAAAAACAATATTGCTAGAGTGAGCCCTATGGCAGAGGAAGATCGCAAGACAGTCAGATCCCAGGTCAAAGATCCGGACCTCATCCGGAAGAGGCATCTGCAGATCGGGATTAAGGCGAGCAAGCTCTTTGCGAAAAAAGGGTATGCCGGGTCGAGCATGAGGGAGATCTCGAAAGCCACGGGCATCACCATCGGAAACCTCTACGACTACATCACCAAGAAGGAAGACGTCCTCTGCCTGGTCTTCGACGCATTCTACAGCACGTGGACGGAGAATCTGAAAAAGCACGGGGTCTTCGATATCGAGGACCCGGCCGAGCAGCTGAGAGCCGCTGTCCGGAAGATGCTGGAGCTCGTTCACAACTATCAGGATATGGCTCTTTTGATGTATCGCGAGAGCAAGCATCTGCCGAAAGATTTTCTCAAGATCACCCTTCAGAAGGAAACCGAGTTCATCGAATGCTTCGAGAAGATCCTTAAAAAAGGGAAAGAGCAGAAGGTGTTCAACATCAGCGACCCTTTCTTTGCAGCGAGCATGATCGTCTATCAGATCTCCTTCGAGTCTCTCCGGGGCTGGAGCCTGAAGGGCAGGTACACCGATGAGGAGATCATGACCTATCTCGAAGAGATCATCATGAAGTCGGTCACGTGAGGGCTCTCAGAAGGAAACATCCAATCGTGCCGGACCTTATGAACGATTCCTTAAGTTAACGCCCATGCGCCCCTTTAGGGAATGGCAAAAATTGGGCTGAGAATCAATACCGGCAAACCCCTCGGGCGAGCAGGGAAATATCGTCACGAGCGAAGTGAAACAGTCACGCCTGCTTCGCATCGCTCGTGACGGCGGTGCAGTCCGTACACATGACCCTGCTCTTACACGCGCTTTCCTTTATGACGCCCCTTCTTGCCGAGGCTGCTCTGGATATGGTCCTGTATCTTCTGCTGAAGGAGCCTCCGCAGGATGTAATTGCGGAATACGCCGACCGCGCGCGTGAGATACGTGGTTACCTGGATATTTTCCTTCGCTGACAGACCGTTCGTGACCTTCCGGCGGAGCCTTACCTCCTGGTCCGTCATCTGGTGACCGAGATCGAGGTAGAACCGGAAGTCTTTTGGATCGAGGCCGAAGCGGTAGATCTGTGCAATGGCCTCACGGGCGATCTTGACGTCGTCCTGGTTATAGAGCACCCTCTCCCCTTCTTTGAAGTAGGGCATGACGAGGCCGATCCTCTCGACCTCGTCGAGCTGCTCAGGCTCAAGGCCGGTCAGCTTCAGGAACTCTGCCCGGTCGACTACCGCGACCTCTCCTTCGGCCATGGGATCGAACAGGGCATCCTCCACCATGACGGCCTCGTCGAAGGTGAAGCCGTCATCGATGCGCCGGAGGATGTTCTTGATGATGGCCAGGGGGTAGTACCTCTTCTCTTTGAGGTGCTGAATCGCCTCGAGTTTTTTGAGGCATGCCTCGTCATAGTAGGCCATCTTCTTGTTGACCTTCTCCGGCAGGGGCAGGAGGCCCTCCTTCACATAGTAGTGAATCGTGGAGATCGGCACTCCGCTCTTTCTGGCCAACTCTCCGATCTTGATACCCATCCTTTTTTAAGCCCTGCAGCAGAAGGCTTTTAAGCAAAAATGCCCGACATTCTCTTTTGGATTTCCTCTGCCTCCCGGGCCATGCGATCGAAAAGCTCCTGCACTGTCGGCTCGTCATGAACCAGGCCTGCAGACTGACCGAGCGGGAGAACCCCTTTATCCAAGTCGCCGTTTTCGGTCGCGAGCCTGATGGCCTTGAAGGCATTGGCGAGGAAGGCCATCTGCTTTGCCCCCTTCCACCCGGACAGCATCACACCGATGAAGAGCTTTATGAACGGCAGCTTCAGGTTCTTTGCGATGTCCTGGGCGTTGAAGAATGCTGCCGGGAGGTCCAATCCCTTCTTCCTCATGCGCTCGGCGGCATCGGTCTTGGCGACGCGGCACCACAGGCCGTCAAATCGCCTGGAGTACAGCGTGTCCGTGACGTCCAGCTTCCTCGAGAGATCTTTGTAGTTCTGGTGGAGCGGGCTCTCCTTGGTCGTCATGATCCTCGTTCCCATGGCCACGCCCTCCGCTCCGAGCGCGAGCGCCGCCGCAAGTCCGCGGCCGTCTGCAATGCCTCCAGCAGCGATGACGGGTATATTCAGTGCATCCACAAGGCTCGGGATGAGGCAGAAGGTCGTGACGGCTTCACCGTGGGCCGCGGCCTCGTTGCCCGTGGCAATCACCGCATCGCATCCATAGTCCTGGGCACGCTTGGCGTGGCGGGCATTCACGACCGTGGCCATGACCTTGCCGCCGTATGTGTGGGCTTCCCGCACGATCCAGTCGCCCTTGCCGAGGGCGAAGTTGATCACCGGGACCTTCTCTTCGAGGAGGACCTTCGCCGATTCCGCGGCGCCGGGAAACAGGAGCGATGCATTGGCCCCGAACGGTTTGTCCGTGAGCGTGCGGATCTTCCTGATCGATTCTCTCGTCTCATCCTTGTTGAGCGGCCCTGTCGCAAGAATTCCCAGGCCCCCTGCGTTCGAGACGGCAGCCACCATCTCCGGCACGCTGATCCAGCTCATCCCCGAGAGGAAGATCGGGTACTTGATCCCCAGCATTTCCGTAATCCTTGTTTTCATAATAATACCCCCTAGGCATTTCGTTTATAAACTATAAACCATTACTTCATACTTTAAAGAAAACCGCCCCGCATGTCAAGGAACATGTTGTTGTGGATGGAATCTAGAGATTGCCACTTCAAGAGATTGTTCCGGAAAGCGTTGAATCCGATCCCCGGCCATCAGCCCTTGTCTCCCCCAACGGGGAGATTGAGGGATGATAGCCGGTGCATCGAAAGGAGGATTGTCCGTATCAGGCCGTTTGCAGGCCCTCTTCAAGGTGTTTCGAAAGCCTCTTGCCGAGCGAGACCGCGGTCCAGACCACAGGGAGCCCGAGAGAGGCCGGCAGCACGCTCGCATCGCAGCAGTAGAGATTCTTGACCCTTGTCTGGAGGTTCCTGTCGACCACCTCACCAATCCTGCACGAGGCAGACGGATGGGCACCGGACGGATTGAAGACGAGGATCGAGGACTCGGGTGCGCCTGCCTTCTTCAGGACCTTCCTGATGATGTCCACGCCCTTGTTCAGGCGCTTCCTGTCCTGCTCGGTCGGCTCCTTGGAGAAGGGGAAGACCGGGTTGTGAGGATAGATCTCACCTTTGAGCTCGTCCCGGATCTTCACCATGATACCCGAGAAGCGGAAGGCGTCTTTCAGCCGGGGTACGTGTTGAGGACCCTTCAGGAGCGCCATGACGGACTGCATGGCCCAGTTCGGGAATACGGGCAGGAGGATGATCCCGTCCGAATCATAATGCTCGAACGTGCCTACGGCCATAGGCTGGTCATGGGTCGTATTCATGCCCGGGATGACCCCGCCCACGAACTGGAGAAAGTCCACGGCAAACGATGTCCCTGCCTCGTCGATCCCCAGCCGCCGAAGGATCCCCACGTTGGCCGTTCCGCCGGAGAGGACGATCCTCTTCCCGAAAAACTCCCTCTTGCGGCCGAAGCTGCTCGCCTTGACGCCGATGGCCTTTCCGCTCTCCCTGATGACCTCGGTAACCGTGGTGCGGAGAACGAGATCGGCACCGTTCCTAACAGCCTCTTCGCCATAAACTCTCGCGGTCCACTTGGCTCCTTTGGGGCATCCGAGCATGCAGTCCGCGCAGCCGGGCTCGCAGAGGTCGGGATTTATAAATTTCTCTGTTTTCACCCAGTTGTACCCGAGGTCGTTGGCCGCTTCGAGCAGCCTCATGTTCGTCTTCCCGACAAGCTCGTCGGGCAGAACGTCTACACCCATTTCCGCTCCTGCCTCTGCTGCCTCCCTGGAGAGATCGATCCCCACCTCATCGAAGACGGCCTTCGGCGGCGGTACGGCGGCGCCGCAGCTTACGACGGATGCGCCGCCGAAATTTTTGGGCACGACGACCACGTTCAGCTCCCTGCTCAGGGTAAGCCCGAAATTCTTGAGGACCATGGCCATGCTCAGAGTGTTTCCGAGGAGTTTCCAGTTGCCGCCGCGTTCGATGAGCAGTACCCTGCGCTTCCTTCGGCTCATTTCCCTGGCCACTGTCGCCCCGCCCGGCCCCGATCCGACAACAATGACATCGTATTCTCTTTCCATTTATGCCTCCTTTACGCTTAGACCGAAAACCTTCATGGAGCTACAGATATTCAGCCCTTACAAGATCAAGGTCGAGCGGAGCTGTCTTCTTCGGGTCCTGGTACAGGCTCAAGGCACCTGCGGTACAATGCTCCACGCAGAGCTCGCAGCCCATGCACTTGTCCCTGTCGTATGACCGCACGCCGTCGAAAACCTTTATTGCACCGAAGTTGCAGATGCTTGCGCACGTCCCGCATTTACTGCATTTCATGTCATCGTGCGAAACCGAGTATCCGGAATCAGCCGCCATGGAAGCCGACGGATCGAATTTCCTGGCGAACCTTGTTGCCTGAAGGCTCACACAGCTGTCCATGTGGCAGTTGCAGATGACGCCCGTGCTCCCGCCTGTGGCCACCTTGAAGAAGGCCTGGGTGAGATACCCTTTCTTCCGGAAGCTCTTGATGAGATCGAGCGCTTCCTGCTGCGGGATCTTTCGGGCGTTGTACTTCCGGCCCAGGGCTTCGACCCAGAACTGGGATGTCTTTCTCCCCACGCTGATGCAGGAATTGATCGTCCAGTCCGGTGCGTTCATGGTCTTCTTGCACGGACAGTCCATAACAGCGATGTACTCCGGCTCTTCGAGGAGGATTTTGTAGGCATACCTGAAGGGCACGATCTTCTTGTTCTTTGCAGAGAGGGCGGCGATGTCCTCGTTGAGCTCGAAGATCTTTCTTGTGTTTCCGAAGGATATGACCTTTGCATGGTAGCGGGAGAAGGCCATGGTGACGATGTGCCGGATCGGCTTGACCCACGAAAAGTACGTGGAGAGTATCCGGAACAGGTGATACAGGAAGAAAACGTACGGATAGTAGAAAACAAAGTACACGTAGTTGTGAACCGCACGGTCGATCCTCCATCCGTGCTTTGCCATGAGCGCCTTCGTCGATTCCCTCATCAGACTCCCTCCTTCATTGGATATACAAAACATTCATTATGTTATATGATAATTATCGTTACTCTCCAAATCAAACCCTCCCCCGAAAAAATTCACGGCCTCCTTGGCCGATCGGGGCAATCGGTTCTCTGTTCGGGCTTCTCTCAGGGCTCTTCTTTCCGCTCACTACGACCAAGGGCTGCGGCTCCCACCGGCTTTTATCCGCGCTGCACAAGGTGATCATCGAGGCAGGAAGCTATCTCGGCTCCCTGCGGATGAAAACCCTCGAGATGACGGAGCTCGTCGACTGATGACGTCAGGTGCTGGGTAGCATGAAAGCATAGAGGGCATCGCGCCCCATGATTGTTCCAAGCCGGTCATAGACTGCATTGATAAAACCGCATATTCGGTATTGTCTTCAGCAGGGCCTCTCCGGTATAGAGAGCGTATCCAGACACAAATGAGCAAAGGGTGCTCGGTCATTCATGAAAGGCGAACTGAGGAGAAAGCAGATTCTCGACTGCGCAAAGGGGCTCTTTTCCAAAAAGGGTTATCACAATACCCATGTGGAAGATATCCTCAAGGAGATCTCCATCGGCAAGGGAACGTTCTATCAGTACTTCAGCAACAAGGAAGAGCTCTTCATATCGCTTCTCGTGAATTTCCTCCATGACTGGGAAGAGGCGGTACTCGACACCGTCACCAGCCTCGCGGATGAAGATATACGGATTTTCTACAGAATGCTCATCAGGCGCAGCCTTGAGTTCTTCCGGGACAACGAGGACCTCTGCAACATCTACCTCCGCGTCGGCCCCGGCACCGAGAAGGTTTTCGACCCCTACATCGAGCAGTTCGAGGAGAAGATGCTCCAGTACGTGATAGCCGCCCTCGAGACAGGCATCAAGGCAAGAGCCGTCCGGAAGGACATCGATATGGTGCTCATGGCGAACATCCTTCTCGGGGCCTTTCTCCGAATCGACTACTACTACTTCATCCTGAAACGGCAGGAAAAGGACTCCCTCGACCTCGAAAGGATGGCCGACCAGTTCTTCAATCTCATTGAGGAAGGGATATTCACCGACGAAAGGACAAGAGAGGGCGGAGTGTCGAGATCCTCCACCGGGAGAGCCCGTAGCCGGTCCTCACGAGGGGCGAGCAAATCCAAACCAAGCCGGAGCACGTGAGCGTACGGGGCTGAGTCCTGCACGATGCTTCAATGACAGACCGTCCTTTCCGGTGGGCACCATGCGGGGATCTCACCGCAGGAACCCTTCCTCCATTCAGAATGACGCTCCTCACACGATGGGAGACTGAATGAGATCTTCCATGCCGAGCTTCTTCAGCACCTTCGGCGTCGGGATACCCTTTTCGTCCCAGCCTCTCAGCTTGTAGTAGGTGGGCATCATCTTGTCGAGGGGAACCTTGGTCTTTTCGTTGCCCGGGATCTGCTCCTCATGCGTGAACCGCTTCGGCAGCGTGTCATCCTTCGCGCTGAAGCCTTCCCGGATGTTGAAGAGCCTCTCCAGATTGAAGCCCCTCTCGCCCATCTTAAAGAACTTCCCGAAATCCATGTTCATGCCCGTCGCCTGCTTGATGGCCTTCGAATGGGGAAGCATGGGAAGGTGGTACTTCATCATGAATTCAGGCAGCTTCAGGGTGAGTTCGATGGAGGCCCACGAATAGGTCAGTATCTTTGTTGTCAGCCAGCTCATGAGCTTCGAGTTCGGGATCTTGAAGAGGATAGGCGGCAGGAAGGTCCAGGAGGTGAAGAGGCAGTTTCCGCCCGCGCTGATGGATGCGAGGAGGTTCTGGTCGAGGATGGTATAGCCGGGCTTGGAGCGGTAGTGGTACGGGTCGAGGATCGCCGGTCCCGTTGCCTCGAAATAGATCATGTAGCCGCCGTCGAGGTGGCAGGCGCCCCGGTTCGCGGTCGCATACCCGAGCCCGTGACCTACCGCCCCCCTTGGCTCGTAGGCGGCCATCTCCATTCCCTTCGAATGGGGCGCGAAATCCTCGCCCCCGTACTTCATCGACATGGCCTTGACGCCGTCCGCGAGATCGTTTCCGATTCCCCGGCGGTAGGCGATGTCATGGATGATCTGGGAGATGTTGTCTTTTTTGCCGAACTCGATCCCGTTTTTCCATAGACCCTTCTCGTTGAGCTCAGCCGCAAAGCCCATGACCGTGCCGGTCGAAATGGCATCGAGGCCCAGGAGGTCGAGCTCATAGTTCCATCGGATGATCGCGTCCATGTCATTGATGAGCATGTTCGAGCCAAGGAGGCACAGGACTTCGTACTCCGGGCCCTTGATCTCGCGGCCGTCGAGCTCGACCACCCGCGCGCACCGTATCGGGCAGGACTGACAGCCCGCGTTCTTCACGAGCCTGGTCTCGGCCAGAGTCTGGCCCGTAAGCAAGACGGCATCCTCGTAGTGGCCCGAGGAAAAATTCTTCGTCGGAAGGGCGTTGTGATCCGAGATCGATTTCAAGAATCCCGATGTCCCGTACTTGGGGGCGAAGTCTCCTGTTGCCGGATGAACCTGGAGCATCTCGATCCACTTCTTGATGGTGGCCTTGAACCCCTCGGGATCGGCGAGCTCGATCTTTTTGTTTCCCTTCGCCGCGATTCCCTTGAGGTTCTTCGAGCCCATGACTGCGCCCATGCCTGTCCGGCCGTGGCTCCGGTCCTGGGATATAACGATGGCGTACCTGACGAGGTTCTCGCCGGCAGGCCCGATCACCATCTTGCCCGCCTTCTTGTCGCCCATGAGATTCTTGGTCTCTTCCGTGTCCTTGCCCCAGAGGAGGGAGGCATCCCTGATCTCGATCTTGTCTTCGCTGATGTCGAGATAGACCGGTGCTTCGGCCCTGCCCCGGATGATGACCCCGTCCCAGCCGGCACGCTTGAGGTGTATCCCGAAGTTGCCCCCGCTGTTCGAATGACCGATGGCCCCTGTCTGAGGACTCTTCGAGGAGATGTCGTAGCGGCTCGTCGAAGGCGCCCCTGTTCCGGTCAGGGGCGAGGTCATGACGATGAGAATGTTGTCGGGAGACAGCGGGTCGATTCCGGGCTTGAGCTCATCCCAGAGTATCTTCGTGGAGATGAACCTGCCTCCGACGAAGCGCTCCCTGTCACGGTCAGACAGATCATAGTCGCCGATCCTGCCTGTTGTCAGATCGACATCGAGAACCCTGCCCATGTACCCCTTGTATCTGCTCGCCATGAGAACATTACCTCCTTACGAAACGTTTTACTCGACAAGGCCGACCCAAAGTGTCGTCGGACCAATGAGAACGAACGGGGCGGGATTGAACGGACCGCTGCCCAAGGCCACATGCCCCACGCAGATGGTTAGGTTGTTGATCTTCCTCGCTTCGTCATGCATGGAGTGCACCACCTCCGTTATGCGGGCTGCAGTACTGGTGGAAGGACGGTCTCCTGTCTCTGGTGGAAGGCCCCATGGAGATGTTGAGCTTCCTCGTTCTTGATACCTTCCTGTCTTTTAATAACGTATTATATCCCCGGCACCTGTTCTTTTCAAAGGGAAACCGGCCGCCCCTACCCAATGCCCGATCATGCCTCATCTGCCCGAAAAAGATTTCTGTCCCGCTGCCCGGCGCGGAGCAGAACGTTGTTTTCAGGTTTCTCGCTTTTTTAAGATTACACCTCCGGCGGATACATGCTCTCGATGATATCCTTGTATTTCTCATTCACGACCTTCCGCTTAACCTTGAGAGAAGGCGTCAACTCACCGGTGTCGGTGGAGAAGGAGTGCCTGATGATCCGGTACTGCTTGATCGACTCGACTCTCGCCAGGTTTTTGTTCACCTCTTCCACCGCCTTGTCCACGATTGCGAGGAATTCTTTTTTATCATACAGCTCTTCGGGCTTGTCGAACCGTATGCCCGAAAGAGAGGCCAGACGGATCATCTCATCGCGGTTGAGGGTGAAGAGCGCGGTCAGGTATTTTCTGCGATCGCCGATGGTTACGACATTCTCGAACAGTGGATTGGCCATGAACATGCCCTCGATATTCTGCGGCGCGATGTTCTTTCCGCCTGCGGTTATGATGAGGTCCTTCTTGCGGTCCGTTATCGAGAGAAACCCGTCCTTGTCTATGACGCCGATATCGCCGGACATGAGCCAGCCGTCTTCGGTGAAGGCTTCCTTCGTCTGCTCGGGCATCTTCCAGTATCCGGAGATGACATTGTCTCCCTTGATCAGGATCTCCCCGTCAGAGGCGATCTTGATCCGGCAGCACGGCAGGCATTTTCCCGTCGTCCCGAAGCGGTAGTCCTTGATCGTGTTCAGAGTCACAGGAGCGGTTGTTTCCGTCATGCCGTATCCTTCAATGACGAATATCCCCGATGCATTGAAGAAGTCGGCGATCTCCCTGGCCAGAGGTGCTCCGGCAGCAGTCATCCAGCGCACGCGGCCACCCAGCTTCTCGCTCAGCTTTTTGAACACCAGGGGAAATGCAACCGCATACTGGAGTTTCAATCCCAGGGGAAGCGGCTGCTTCTTTTCTTTGAGCATGCTTACCTGCGCCCCCACATTCTTGGCCCATCCGAACATCGTCTGTTTCCATGCAGGCTGCTTCTTCACCTCTGCCATGATCTTGGCATAGATCTTCTCGCAGACGCGGGGAACGGCAAGGACGATCGTGGGACGCTTGGCGGCGATGTCCTCGACAATGGTGTCGAAGCTTTCGGTGTAATGGGCAGTGACGCCGACTTTCATCCCGTAGAAATGTCCTGCGATCCTTTCGAAAACGTGGCACAACGGCAGGAACGGCACTGTCTCATCGGTATCGTAGGCAGGGACTACGGCATCGAGTCCATCGAACACGGCGAGGACGTTCTTGTGGCTGATCATGGCTCCCTTGGGCGGACCGGTCGTGCCCGACGTGTAGACGAAGGTGAGCAGATCATCGATCCTGATCTCGTCGGTGAGCTTCTCGTAAAGGCCCTTCTCCTTTGCCTGGAGCTCCCTTCCCATGTTCAGGAGCTGATCGAAGGTAATGACCATGGGGTTCGAGAGATCGCAGCCGTCCGGGTCCATCACGACGATCTTCTCCAGGGACGGAAGGTCTTTGATATACGACAGTGCCTTCTGAACAGCTGATTTGTTCTCAGCGATGAATACCTTCGAGTCGGAATTGTTGATGATGTAAGATACCTCATGCCCCGGCAGCGTGACATAGATGGGAATGGTGCACGCCCCGATGCCGATGATCCCCATGTCCGAGGCTATCCACTCCAGGCGGTTCTCCGACAGAATGGCCACCCGGTCGCCTCTCCGGATACCGAGGCTGTAAAGACCCAAGCCCGCTGCCCGGGCATTGTCATAGTATTCGGTCCAGGACCAGCCGTGCCAAACACCGTTGATGCGCTTTTCCACTGCCAGGCGGTTGCCGTATTTCTGCGCCTGTTTTCTGAAGATTTGAGCCAGATTATCTTTCAATGCACACCCCCTCATAGATAGGATTATATTACGCCTGTGCCCTTCCCGCCCTTGTTAAATCCGAACCGGGATGCACGAATCCTCAAGCGACTCACATTAAAAACTCTCTGTCGATAATACTTCTAAAAAAACTCAACCTTCCAGAATACCGGTAATGCCATGGAGCAAAACCATACCACTCTACATGATTGGGTGATGGTCCAATTATTTAATTGACCATCCAACCAACTCTATAACAAAAAGACCTGCAAGGCAACTGCTACGTTAAGTTTTTGTTTTCCCCGGTTCTTATGCCAAATGTTTGATAGGATATATGCATTGCGTGCAACCTTGAGAGATCCGGTGGTGCATACCTGATCTGCCCGTGATCACGAGTTATAGTCGACGAACCCGTTGATCCGGCCGAGGAGCTCATTGACTGCCGCGTTGATGTCCGCCACCTCGACGCGTATTGCTTTGTGCGGACAGAGAGATACGCACCAGCCGCACCCCTTGCACCTCCCCGCATCATGCCGCATCACCCCGCCCTCGAAGGTATAGGCCCTCATCATGCATCCTTCCACGCATTCCCAGCTCCGGCAATCCCTGCACTTCTCCGCGTCGACCGCAACTTTCATTCCTTCAAGCCTCACGACGCAATCCCTCGCCTTCTTGGGAAAGTATCTAACCGAAGACATGACCGTACAGCAGCAGTGACAGCAGAAGCACACCGTGAGAAGCCTGCCACGATCGGGAACGCCATACAGGATATTGTCCATCCTGACTCGGCCGATCATGGGGGTGAGACCGAGGCTCACCATATGCCGTGCATGGGAAATGGCATCTTCTATGCTCAATGAATCTGCGATCCAGGGGGCATGCTCCTTGGTATCCTGCCCCAGGTGGAGGCAGGCATTCTCGATGGGGAACTCCTTGCAGCCGTTCGATTCGCGGCAATGACACCGCTTGATCGTGACCCGATGGGCAGAGCGCCTGATGAGCTCCTCGAGGACCATGAGCGGCAGATGGATGCTCTCCAGGCTTTTCAGCTCTTCATTGACCGGAATATAGGAAACATTGAAGTTCTTCCCCGAGAAGAGCGGTATCACCGAGGCAGCAAAGATCTTCCCGATGACGGGGATCTGCGTGGCCCTGGCGCTCATCCCCGTGATCGGCCAGACCTTGGCAAGAAACGTCAGCCACCATGTGGGCCTCCAGTTCATATGATTTTCCCCCTTCAAACACCCGCCGAATAGAGCACAAAAAGCCATTGGCAATGTATTCTTTCAGAGAACATTTCCCCTGATATTATATTTTACCATTCGACACAGCGCCGTGTCGAGAAATAAACGATAAAACCTCTCACTCCTTCTTGCATTTATCAGCAGAAAGATTATACTTTCAATAATCTGTTTGTCTTACCATATGGCAGTTAAACAAGTTGCATGAATAACATCCTTAAGGAGGGCTCTAGCATGGGGGACATCTATTCGGAAAAGCCATGGCTCAAGAATTATGACAAGAAAGTTTTACCCACACTGAAGTATGAAAACAAGACCTTTTCGGAATGTTTCCAAGAGGTCGTCCAGAAGTACCCGAACAAGACCGCGATCATTTACATGGGCAAGCCTCTCACCTACCGCGAGCTCGACGACCTTTCCAACCAGCTCGCTGCATATCTGATCAAGATCGGCCTCAAGCCCAACGATGTAGTCGGCCTCCACATGCCCAATATCCCTGCTCACTACATCAGCATCATCGCCGTCCAGAAGGCAGGGTGCGTATCAACGGGCATAAGTCCCCTGCTGACTCCGATGGAGATGGAGCATCAGCTCAACGATTCCGGGACAAAGGTCGTCCTCACCATCGATCTCCTCTTTGAGAAGGTCGCGGAAGTGGCCGATAAGACGTCCTTTTCCACCGTGGTCGTCTCCGAGATTGCGGATTTCCTGCCCGGAATGAAGCGCTTTCTCGGCAAGCTCCTCAAGAAGATCCCGACAGGAGAAGTGAAGGATCTGCCCGGCAAGAAGGTCATCAGGTTCATGGATGCCATCCAGGGGATGCCCAAAGATCGTGTCTTCGTCAAAAGGAGCATGGATGACATGATCTTCATGATGTATACAGGAGGCACCACAGGTCCCTCAAAAGGGGCGATCCTCACCCAGAGGAGCTACATGAGCAACCGGACCCAGGTCCTCGCATGGCTCGATCTCGGCCCCGAATTTTTCGCCCTTTCCGCCTTCCCCCTCTTTCACATCGCAGGACTTGCCTTCGGGGGCTTCAGCCTCACCGTCGGCGCCAGTCAGATCTGCGTACCCAACCCGCGGGACACGGATTTCATCATCAAGATGGTAAAGACCTACAAGCCCGGGGCCATCGTGAATGTGCCGACCGTCTTCTTCGAGCTCATGAAAAAGCCGGAATTCAGACAGCTCGATATGAGCACCATGCAGTGGTGCCTGAGTGCTGCCGCTCCCTTCCCTCCCGACTATATCGCAGAGCTGGAGAACATCATCGGGGAGAGCAAATTCATCGAGCTCTACGGGATGACAGAGATGTCACCGGTCATGATCTGCAACCCCCGTTATGGAAAGAAAAAACCCATGTCCATCGGCATGCCGCTTCCGGATACCGAGTGCAAGCTCATCGATCCCGAGACGGGGGAGCCTGCAAAACTCGGAGAGCCCGGCGAGATAGTCATCAAAGGGCCACAGCTCATGGACGGGTATTTCAATAAGCCCGAAGAGACGGCAAACGCCATCCGTGACGGCTGGATGTATACCGGAGACGTGGCGAAGATGGATGAGGACGGCTACTTCTACATAGTGGACCGCGTGAAGGATATGGTTATCGTGTCGGGATTCAAGGTCTTCACGCGCGAGCTCGACGACATCCTCATGAAGCATCCCGATGTCCAGCTCGGAGCGACGATAGGAATCCCAGACCCGGACCGTCCGGGTTCAGAACGCGTGGCTGCCGCTGTCGTGCTGAAACCAGGCGTCGAGAAGAGCCAGGCCACCAGGGAGTCGATCCTCAAATACCTGAGGGAAAACGTAGCCCCGTACAAAGTCCCCAAGGTCATCGAATTCATGGATGAGCTTCCCACAAGCGGGGTCGGCAAGATCCTCAAGCGCGAGCTCAAGAAACAGATGGTGGCATGAGAATCGAGCACCTGATCACCTTACCCTAGCTTCTTCCGGAGCGGGCATGGATTCGATGCCCGCTCCTTTTTGTTGTTCCTGAATTTTCGAAAAAAAACTCTATAAAAAGTTGTCAAACCATTGTCTGAATGCTATTATAGAGCAAGATTGCATTCCACCTTGAGGAGGTACTCTATGGCACAGAAGAAATACAAATCCGGAACGTTCTGTATCGATATTGCGTGTCCCCGCCATAAGGAACTTGAATCACTTGAAGGTGACGCCTATACGGAAAAGAAGAAATCCCACTGCAAGGATTGCTATGCATGGATGCTGTTCACCTGGCTCGACAGCCATAACTACAGGATCATCCAGGCCCTGCCGCAGGTATCTGCAAAGGACCTTGCTGCCATGATCAAAGGCATCGATCCCATAAGAGTTGAAGATCTCACTATCGACGAGATCCTCGCCCTGTAGCCCTGTAAGAACGACGAAAGTGCCCTCGCCTTGCCAAGGCGGGGCACTTCTGTTTTCATCCCGAAAGATCAAATGGGCCTCTCCAAGGCCCGTCTCATTCCTCGATACATCTCTTCGATCAGGTATCCCTGACGGGAAGCTCTGATATCTCTCTGATCCGCATGAGCAGGCCTTTGTAGAGTGCCTCCTCACCTTCGAACGTGAGTGTGATCGCCCCGCTGGGACATGTCTCCACACACCTGGCGCACCCGGCGCACGACTCCCCTATTCTCGCCTTTCCCTCCACCATGGAGATTGCAGCGAGGAAGCAGCTTTCAGTGCATGATCCGCATCCCAGGCATTTCCCGGCATCAACGGAAAGGTTCATGCCGGGAAGCCTGCGATAGGCCTTATCCAGCGTCGGGCCCCTGCTCTTCATGTACGTTCTGTAGAGACAGTTCCTGTCATCACAGAAGCAGATGAACATAAGATCACGAAAACGCGTCCAGAATGCGACCGGATCGATCCATACGTGGGCGATGTTTGCTATGAGGCCTGCCTCGGCTGCGCGATGCATGTGGCGGATCGCCTCGTCGGTGGAAACCATCCGGCCGTGGCTCGGATGGATGCGGTGGATGGCGGGTCCCAGCGCCATGCACCCGATGTTCTGAGGAGGTATATCCGTCCTGTTGTGGGTGCGGCATATGCATTCATCAAGGACGAATATATCATCCACATCGGTGAGAAGCCTCTCGAGGATACGACGGGGGAGCACCACGCTGTCAGGGCTGTCCACCTTTACCTGAATGGGGATGGAGGTGAGCTCGTTGTAGGGCCTCATGAAAAAGGGGCGGATCAGCCACTTGAAAAAAGGTACATTGCTGAGTCTTTTCGCTGCAGTCATGATCGGCCATGAAAGCCTTACGGCAGCTCGTACGATGGATTTCCCCGGACCGTGATCTATGAACATCATAATAGACCTCCAGTTAAATATCATGTCAGCAGAAACCTGCCTGCATCATCCAAGACCGGTTATGGAATACTTCCTGCAGCTGCTACGGCCACAGGCGTAAAGCAGCGCTCTTTGCTGGGCGAAATGTACGGGCGGGCCACCGATCCCGATGAACCCCTTAAAGAGGTGGTCATCTCTCCCGGTGTGCCCGCCCGAGGAGGTAACTTCTTTTTCAGCCGCGGGCCGGTCGAAAGTCAGGCCCAACGCCTCAAGCATAAGAATCTATATCTCCACTTCGGCCGAAACGTTTGTCTCCACTTCGACGCCGTTCTGGTTGGTAACTTTCAGCGCGATGCTCGCTCTGCCGTCTTTAACATCCACCACCTCTGCGCTCGTCGTGATCACATCCTCAAGGTGAACGGGGGAGGCGAACCTGCACTTGAATTTCTTGAGTTTGCCCGGATCTCCCTGCCAGTCCGTTATCGTCTTGACCACGAAGCCGACGGTGCACAGGCCGTGGAGTATCACGCCGCCCAGGCCCACCATCTTCCCGAACTCCGGGTCGATATGGATGGGGTTGAAGTCGCCGGATGCCCCGGCATAATAAATGGCCCTGTATCTGTCCACGGTTTCCTGGCTGCTGAAGGTCGTTCCTTTTTCGATTTTTACGTCTGCCATAGCTATTTCCTCACCACGAATGTATAGATTCCCTTGCACACATCCCTGCCGTGCTGGTTCTTCGACAAGAGATCGACGGTGATCACATCGAGTTTTTCCTTGTTCTCTATGTGGCTTATCCGCGAGGATGTGGTGATCGTGTCCCCGGCCTTTACCACCTCGTAAAACTCGAAGGACTGCTCGCCGTGGACGAGCATGGCGAGGTTGAGCTTGAGCTCGTTGTCAAAGAAGACGGGCTCGATCAGGTTCGCCCCGAAGACCACGCAGAAGGTCGGGGGGGCGATGATGCAGCCATACTTCGATTTCTTCGCGAACTCCTCGTCCACGTAGTGCGGATCGAGGTTCTTGATCGCCTTGGCATACTCCTTGATCTTTTCCTTGCTCACGTCGTAGCTCTGCTCCGGCCACGTTTTGCCGATGAACTTT
The DNA here is from genome assembly GCA_029547185.1 of Deltaproteobacteria bacterium. GTDB lineage: Bacteria > Desulfobacterota > Desulfomonilia > UBA1062 > UBA1062 > Phosphitivorax. The sequence continues at coordinate 31,493 of JAKPPU010000186.1, forward strand.
GTATCAATGGCCATATATTATCTCCTCCCATATCAATGAATCTTGCTTAAGATGCTCTTCGCGATGAGAATACGCTGGATCTCGGAGGCGCCTTCACCGATCTCGCCCAGCTTCGCGTCGCGGTAGAGCCTCTCCACCGGGAATTCCTTGATGTATCCGTATCCGCCGTGGACCTGCAGGGCCATGCTGGATATCTTCGTTGCAGACTCGCTGGCAAAGAGCTTCGCGCATGAGGCGAGCACTGCCGATTCGGGGTCTTTCGCCTCTTTGGCCAGGGCTGCCCGGTAGATGAGCAGGCGCGATACGTCGGTCATGATCATCATGTCCGCTATCTTGAACGAGATCTCCTGATACCGGTTGATCGGCTTCCCGAAGGTCTTTCGCTCTTTCGAGTAGGCATTGGCCGCCTCCATGCATGCTACGGCAATGCCCAGGCAGACCGTCGCCATGCCGATTCTGCCGTACTCCAAGGTCTGCATCGCCTGGATGAACCCTGCCCCTACCTGGCCGAGCACCGCGCTCTCCGGCACCCTGCAGTCCTCGAGGAAGATCTCGGCTGTGGGTGATCCGCGGAAGCCGAGCTTGTCGAAGGGTTTCCCCACGACAAATCCGGGGGCGCCCTTCTCGACGAGGAAACCCGTTACCCCGGCGCCGGGTCCGGCTTCCCTGTCATTGTAGGCCATGATCAGACAGACATCCGCGATGGGTGCGTTGGTGATGAAGGTCTTGGAGCCGTTGAGGATCCACTCGTTTCCCTTCTTGACCGCCGTGGTCTTGATCGCCGCGGCGTCGGACCCGGCTTCGGGCTCGGTAAGGCCGAATGCACCGATGATGTCGCCTTTGATGATCCCGGGGAGGTACTTCTCCTTCTGCTCTTGTGTCCCGAACATTTTGAGCGGCATTCCGAAAAGGCCGTTGCTCGCCCCTGCGGAAAGGAAGGTCGATGCGCAGGCCTTGGCGACCTCTTCTCCGGCAATGGCCTGGCTCAGCAGGTCGAGGTTCGTCCCGCCGTACTTCTCTTCGTGGGCCAGACCGAGGTAGCCGATATCAGCGAGCTTTTTGATGTTCTCCTTGATCATGGTCTGCACCTGCTCATGCGAAGCCGCATCGAGGAGGGGTGCCCTGGGTGCGATCTCCTTGGTGCAGAAGCTGGCGAAATTGTTTTTTATCGAATTCTGTACTTCGTTCAGGGAATAATCCATGGTGTTGTCCTCCTTTTAAAAGCACTACATGCTCATGAGACGGGAGATGATGAACCTCTGGATCTCGGAGGTTCCTCCGCCTATCTGCCCGAGCTTCGCATCCCGCATCATCCTCTCGACAGGATACTCGTGCATATACCCGTATCCTCCGAATATCTGCACGCCCTCGCTGGCCGCCTGCATACCCCAGTCACCCACGAATGCCTTTGCGATGGATGTGTGTATGTGGTTGAGAGGCAATCCCGCATCCTTGTCGTACGCCACCCGGTATACCAGCAGCCGGGAGGCTTCTATGACCACCTTGATGTCGGCGAGCTTGTGCTGTATCGCCTGGAATGACTTGATGGGCTTCGCGAACTGGACGCGGTCCGTTGCATAGCGGGCGCACTGATCGAGCATGAGCATCAAACCACCCACGAAAGGCGCAAGGAGAGAGCTCCTGTCCCACGAGAGCGTCTCGTGGGTGTACATGAATCCGTGGCCGACTTCGCCCAGGAGGTTCTCCTCGGGCACCTCGCAATCTTCAAGGAAAACCTCCGAGGTCGCCGAGGCCCTTGCTCCCATCTTGTGGAAAGGTTTGCCAGTAGAGAATCCCTTGAAGCCCTTCTCGACGATGAATGCCGTGATGCCGGCATGCTTGAGGGACTTATCGACCGTCGCATACACGACGCAGACATCAGCGACAGGGGCATTGGTGATGAAGGTCTTCGAACCGTTCAAGATCCACCGGTCGCCTTTCTTTACCGCCGTGGTCTGCATGGAAGCGGCATCCGAACCGGCATTGGGCTCGGTCAGACCCATGCATCCAATCCATTCGCCGGTCGCCAGTTTGGGAACATAGCGCTTGCGCTGGTCCTCATTGCCGTGCTTGAACAGCGTATCCGTGCAGAGGTAGGTGTGGGCTCCGAGCGCAAGCATGTGTCCGCCGTCGACCCCTGCATGTCCCAGGGCCTCGCCCGCGAGGCAGCAGGTTACGACATTTGCCCCAGAACCGCCGTACTCTTCAGGGAACGGCAGGCCGAGAAGCCCCATAGCTCCGAGCTTCTTCCATACCTCAAAATTGAATTCACCCGTCAGATCGGCCTCTTCGCACATCGGAACGATTTCATTTTTGGCGTACTTGTACACAGACTCTCTGAACATCAGTTGCTCTTCCGTAAATCCAAACTCCATAAGCCCTCCTAAGGATTCTTTTCTTTCAACAGAACCGATACAATGTAATCTTTTATCGTTGTGGTGTACTGCTCGTAGTTGAAGGCCTGGTTGTCCAGCACGTACTGCACGATGGTTCCCTGGATGACGGAAACGATGGTCGTAGCGGCGAAAGCCACATCGATTTCTTCCCTGAACACCCCCTTGGAAATCCCTTCCTTCAGGATGGCGGCGCACTCGTCCCGGTAGCTCTGCATGAGCTTGTTGTTCGCCTGCCTCATCCGGGGGTTGTGCTTGGTCTGGGTCCAGAAATCTATGAGCACATAGAAGTATTCCTTTTCCTTCTCCGCCAGGCCGAAAGCCTGATTCATGTACGTCATCAGCTTTTCCCGCGGGTTCTGCGTCAGCACCAGCTCCCTGTTCAGGTAGAGCTTCATGTTCGAGTTGATGTCCTTGAGCAGATTGAGAAGCAGGTCCTGCTTGTCCTTGAAATAATAGTGGACAAGGCCCGAGGACAATCCCGACTCCTTAGCGATATCCTTTATCGTGAAATTGTAATACCCCTTCTTGCTCACGACCTTGTACGCGGCCCGTATCAGCTGGGCGCGCCTCATTTCGCTGATGTCGTTCGACTTCCTGTCTTCCGTTTCCTTGCCTTGCTTTTTCATGACCATTCTTTCCGCCTTCCTTCTTCGTAGTTGTAAGTTTTTTAGTTTGTTATCCGTATACCGCACATATTGATATGCCCGATCTTCTCCGGCAGGTCCTTCAGAGGTATCCACTCCCCGCGGGAACCTGAGCCGTTCACGTTCTTCTGGTATGCCTTTTCTTCAATCGGGCTCGTACCGCCCATCACGATCTGGGCATTGCAGTCAGCTGCAAGATGGGCGGGGTCCACCACGATAATTCCGATGTCATCGTAATTCCCGGCGACGCCTTTTGCGTCGGCAGACCGGATCATGTCGCCGAGCTTCTCCGGAATCCGGTGCACCTGCTCGCAGGAAAGGAAGGACTTCATCATCTCGGCCATGTCCATCCCCCGAAACCGTGCCACGTCCGACAATCCGTCCGAAGCCATGACGAGCCGGTATTCGCTCCCCTTGAGAACAACTTCCATGACGCCTGATATGCCCTTGCTCCTGCCTGCGAAATTCATATTCGGTACGGTTGCGTATTCCACCCTTCCCGTCACCTTGTTCACGACTGTTACCGCGCTGTCCCCGCCATTGATGATGCAGATCGAAGCCTCTGTCCCGCTGTGCCGTATCGCAGCCAGGCTGAATGTGGCTTTATGCTGGTACTTCTGCACGGCAAAAACCCTGTTGACCAGATCGAGCCATTCTTTCTTCCCTTCCGGAACACCCTCTCTGCCCACCTCATCGCTGAGTCTCCCGAGCAGGTCGCTCGATGCCCGCGAATGGCGTTCCGTGCTGTCGGACAATGCGAAAAACGAATGTTTCAGATTGAGCAGCAGGCAGTCGCCGTTGCCGTACCCGCTCTTTATCTTGTCACGGCCCGTAACGATCAGGGCTCCGCATTCGTTTTTCTTGACGATCATCCGGGAAACCGGATTTATTTTCACGTCGTTGATCTCAGTCTCCTCAGTCTATGATCCTGAAGTAGAGGATGTCTTTGAGGGTTCCCTTCTTTTCCTCTGAAAAGACCGGCTCGACCCGTGCCCCGATCCTGACCTTGCTCTCGTCATCTATGCTGATATAGTGCTGGAACAGGGTATCCGCGCCGTCGAGCTTGATGAATCCGTATCCGTACGGAACGGGCTTCTGCTCGCCGGTTTCGGGATCGATGAAGGCATAGCGGAGGATGGTGAACGTCCCGATCCTGCCTTTTGGCCCGACCTCGACGAAGTCGTTCATCTCCACGAAGCACTCACCGCAGACCCTGCGAGGATGAACATAGACCTTCTTGCATTTGGGGCACCTGATCCCCAGGAATACCCTTCTCTCCTTGAGCTCTTTGAAAAACTTGCTTCCATGCATGCCGATGGCATAGTTGAAGGGCTGATCCTTATCCCCGGATTCGATAATTATGTGTTCGTGATCGGCCATTTCATCCTCCTAGAATGCGGGCTTGTTCTTCCCGTGAAGAATCATGTCTACCCAGAAGCATCCCCCGAATCCCGTGCTCACTCCCAGATTCACGTCGGGAACCTGGCGTGCCTCCGCCTTGCCCATGATCTGCAGGGCAACCTCTGCGCACCGGATGAGGCCGGTGGCGCCGATCGGATTGCACGCGATGACCCCGCCCGACGGATTGATGGGAAGCTCTCCGCCCATGTCCGTTGCCCCGCTCCAGATGTACTCCGCACCTTTGCCCCGCGGTACGATCCCCATATCCTCGATCCAGATGATCCCGGCAAAGGAATACGGCTGGTAGAGCTCGATGACGTCGAGCTCCTTCCTCGGCTCCCTGATCCCCGCCTTCTTGAACAGCTCCTTCGAAGCCTCGGCCATGCTGTCCAGGCCTCCGAAAGCCGTATCGTTCAGGTAGGTGTAGGTATGCCTGTTCGCGGTTCCCCAGATCCAGTCGGGAATGGGCGTCAGCTTCTCGGCGATCCCTTCACAGGCCATGATCACCGCGCATGCCCCGTCGGTCCGCGGGCATACGTCCAGGAGGTGGATCGGATCGGCAAGCATCGGGGAGGCAAGCACTTCGTCTATGGTCACCTCTTTGCGGAGCTGGGCGTGCGGATTGTTGCAGGCATGCTTCCTGTCGCGTACCGAAACACGGGCGCCGTCCTTGTCGGTGGCCCCGTATTTGGCCATGTAGGCCTGCGCCTCGGCCGCCAGTCCCGAAATGGCCCCGGCAAAAACCAGCCTGTCCCATATGGGATCGAAGGCCGTGGTGATGGCGCCCGTCGTATCCGACTCGGAGTTCTTCTCCCACCCGATCACGAGCACCTTGTCGAAGATGCCCGACGCCACCATGTGGTATCCGCCGATGCCCACAGTGCATCCCGTCGTGCCGCCCGTGGTCAGTTTGATGATGGGCTTCATCACGCCGCCCGAGCCATCGACACTCCAGCAGTCCACGTAATTTATCCCCTCGAAGTGATCCATGTTCCCGATCACGATCGCATCGATATCACCTATCTTCATGCCCGCATCGTTAAGGGCGCTCTGCACGGCCTCATGAATGAGCTCCTGACCGTTGACGTCCGGCCGGTGGCTCTTGTGGAATGTCTGCCCGGTTCCTACTATGGCTACTCTCCTCTTCCCCATGGCTGCCTCCTATTTATCCTTCCCGAGAATCCATACACAGTGGGACTGCCCGCAGAGCCCGTTCAATCCTTGCGCAAGTGCAAGCCTGACGCCGTCTGCCTGGTATTTCCCGGCATCCCCCCGGATCTGCTTGACAGCCTCCGCTATCCTGATCAGCCCCGCAGCTATCACCGGGTGTCCCGAAAGCAGGCCTCCGGAGGCATTGACCGGCAGAGCACCGCCGAGATCGTACCTTCCGTCCTCGAGTTCCTTTCCAGCCTTGCCGTCTCCGGCAAGGCCGAGCGCCTCCAGCCACATGAGCTCCTGATAGCTGAACGCATCATAGAGCTCTGCCAGATCGATCTCCTTGCCCGGATTCTTGATACCGGCCATATCATAGGCCTTCTTGGCGGCAGCCTTCAGTGAAGGAGCCTGGGAGAGGTCCCGATCCCCGAGGAAGAATGAGTCGGAGCAGAAAGAGACCCCCTTGATCCATACCGGCGTCTTCGTGTATTTGGTTGCCCGGTCCTCGTTCGCGATGATGATCGCGCAGCATCCGTCGGATACCGGCGAGCAATCGAGCTTGTGGAGCGGGTCTGCTATCATCTCCGACTTCAGGACGTCGTCTACCGTGATCTTCATGGGAAGCTGGGCATACGGGTTCCGTATCGCATTCCCGTGGTTCTTCACCGACACGAGCGCCATCTGCTCGGGCGTGGTCTTTGTCCTGTTCATGTATGCCCTCGCCTGCATGGCGGAGGCGCTGATCATATCCATGCCGAGGCCCCTGTCATAGATGGGGTCGAACGAGGCATTCGTGATCAGGCTCGAGATGCTCTCCGAGCCCTTGCTGTGCGCCGTCACGAGCGTCGTGCCGTACGAGCCGGACAAGATCCTCGTGAGCCCGTAAAACGCTCCGAACGTCCCGTCCCCTTCGCAGCAGGAGATGTTCTTGTGCTTGGCGCCGCTCGCGTCGCCCACGGCCATGCAGGAGATGGTCCGGCCGTCCCAGAAGTCATTCGAGGTCGTCACCACGTTGTCGATATCGTCGATGGTCATCCCTGCATCGGAAAGCGCCTTGTTCACAGCCTCCCAGGCCATGTCCGCGAAGGTATCCCGCACCTTGTTCGCCTCGATCCTGGTCATTCCCAAACCGATGATTGCAGCTCTATCCATATCAGTCTCCTACTTGAGTGGCCGGAAATACTCGATGTCGAAGATATTCCCCTTGCGCTCGCCCGCAAACTTCGCCTGAAGCTTCATCCCGATATTAATGTCCTCGGGCTTCACCTCGTCGATGATGTGCAGGAGCGACGTGTCCGATCCTTCGAGGCGGATGAGGCCGTAAATGACCGGTGCCTTTCTGGGCAGCGATGCCAGCTGCCGCCTTACCACGGTATAGGTGACGAGTGTGCCGACCGACGACACTTCTTTCCATTCCTCGTTGGGCGTAAAGCAGGTCGGGCAGCTCTTGCGCGGCGGCACATAGGTCTTCCCGCACTTCGTGCACTTCGTGCCCAGGATTTTCTGATCATCCCGCAGGCTGATGAAGAACCTGCTCGCCGTCTCACCTGCCCACCACTGGTACGGCACATTGATCCGGCTCTTGTACACCATAGGCTCTACATTTTCGAAAATATCGCTCACGTCTCACCTCCCGATGATATATCTGTGGGGATCAACTTCCTCCCTCAGGATCTTGAGCTCGTTCTCATGGGGCGGGTCTGTCTCCGTCACATTGTCCGCCCAGAGAAGCTCGAACCCGCAGTTCTCCTGAACATCTTCCCTGCTGTAGCCGGGATTGACCGAGAGCACCTTCATCCTCTTGGTTTCGTCGTCGAACCCCATGATGGCCATGTTCGTGATGATCCGGTACGGGCCCGTTCCCTTCGGAAGTCCCGCCTCGTAACGGGAGTTGCCTCCTGTGAGGTATCCCGGCGACGTGATGAAATCGATGTCGTTCGTGAAGCGCTTCGCATCCTGCACGGTCATCATCATGGTCCGCCAGCACAGCGATGCCAGGTCATTGGCCCCTCCGGACCCCGGGAACCTCACCTTGGGCCTGCTGTGGTCACTCCCTATCATCGTGGAGTTGATGTTCCCGTACATGTCGATCTGAGCGCCGCCTAAGAAGGTGTAGTCGACCATGCCCCTCTGGCAGGTCTCCATGATCTCGGGCATCGAGCTCGCCATGATAGCCCTGTGGAACGTCCTCGAGTCCCCCACCGAGATGGGCATCGAGGGAAGGATCGGTGCCACTCCCCCTGCCTCGAACATGACGCACATGTTGGGCGAGTGGGTCTTCTGTGCAAGCATCGCCGCCGCACACGGTGCCCCGGTCCCAACAACCACCGTGGAACCGTCCTCGAGGTTCCTCGCCGCCACGCATATCATCAGCTCCAGTGGATTATAGTCAGCCATAACACTACCCCCCTGCTCTTTCATGTTTAATGCGATCACTCGGTCGGGATGAGAAATTCCGCTGCCCGAAGCTTCTTCATCTTCTCGATGCCGCCATTGAGCTCGAGATACTCGTAGAAGTTCTTCGTCCCGAAGATCTGCCTGTCGATGAACTTCCTGAACTCATCGGGGTCCTTCTCCGCCTTGAGCCATTCCTTGATGTGAGCCTCGTCCGAGAAGTACTCATAGGGCATGTTGCCCGGATAGCTCCCGTAGGGCACCTCGACCACCGCATCCACGCACCAGTAGGGGATGAACGTGGCTGAAGGATTCTGCCGGATCTGTTCGTTGGGGATGATCCTCTCGGTCGTGAGCACCACCCGCTTCGAGGCCTTGGCGAGGTCCTGGTCCGATACCGATGACCCGTAGAGGTGCGCATTCCCGTAGACATCGCACTCATGCACGTGGATCGCGGCAAAATCCGGATACAGTGCCGGAAACGCCACATACTTCTGTCCCGTGAACGGGCACAGGATCTCCTTGGCTGCGCTGTACTTGAACGTGTCCGTCCCCATGATGTTGCGTGCAGGCAGGAACGACAATCCCATGGCCGCCGCCTTGATCCGCCAGGAAAGCGTCGCGTTCGTCCACTCGGTGAGCTTCACCTTCCCGCTCTCGATGTATCTCCTCGCATTGGGCGAGAGCCCGCGGGCCTCCAGGCCGATGATGTATGCGATATCCAGCCGGTCGAAGCATTCCCCTGCGCAGAGAATCTGAAAATCGTGCGTCGACGTATGGCCCGCAAACCCGAGGTGCTTCTTGCCCTGCCTCACCATCTCGTGGAGGATCGCGGTCGGAATCCTGTTTGCCCCGAACCCGCCGATGGTTACGTAATCCCCATCGTGCACCATCGTCCGTACCACCTCCTCTACGGTCGACAGCTTGGGCTTGAGCGCCCGCGACTTATTCCGAAACGCCTCCCGCGCCAAATCCGCATCGGGGTTGCTGAACAGCTCGTTCTGCCCCGTCTTGAGCACAATCGCCTTTTCTTCGTCGATTTCATTCAGCATGGTCGTCATGACAAAAACTCCCTTGAATTATGAAATATCCTTGCGGGCCGTCTGAACCCGCTTCCGCTTGACTTGCCCTTCCCTGCCCTTCGAGACACTCCTTTAAGGTCTTCATCTGTCCTTGAAAACCGGCTTGCGTTTCTCGAGAAAAGCCCGGATGCCTTCCTTCTTGTCTTCGCTCTCTGCAATCCTTCCGAAAAGCCTGCTTTCCAGCTTGAGCCCCTCCTCGAGAGACATTTTTCCTCCGTCTACGGCTGCCTCTACGATAGACCTCACGGCAATCTGCCCTTTCTTCGAGATGCTCTTTGCGAGCTTCGCGACTTCGGCGAGAAGATCGGCGTCCGGGACAACCCTGTTGACCAGGCCGACCCTCTCGGCCTCTTTCATGCCGATGAACTTGGCGGTGAGCATGTATTCGAGGGCCCGTGCCGTTCCGAGAAGCCTCGTCATGCGCTGTGTGCCCCCGAACCCGGGCATGATCCCGAGCATGATCTCGGGCAGCCCCATCTGTGCCCCTTCGGCTGCTATCCGCATGTGGCACGCCAGTGCGAGCTCGGTTCCCCCGCCGAGGCACATGCCGTTTATCGCTGCGATGAAAGGCTTGCGCGAACTCTCGATGAGGTTCAGGATCTCCTGCGCCTTTGAGGTAGCCTCGACGCCCTTCTCGAACGTGTCGACCGCATTCACCGCGTTCACGTCGGCGCCCACGACGAAGGTCGGACCATCTCCCGTGATGACGACTACCTTGACCGCCTCGTCGGTTGGAATCCGTCTGAGGCAGTCCTCCATCTGGGACATGACCACTTCATCCAGCGTATTCATGGGGGGGTTGCTTATCTTTAAGAGGGCAACCCCGTATTCATCGACGCTGTAGCTCACCTTTTCCACGTCCGGATTCCTTTATATCTTCCTCAAGCCCATGAGCTCGCGGGCTTCATCCGGCGTCGCCGGGACCCTGTTGAAGATCTCCGCGATCCTCACCGCCCACTCGACCTGCTCGTAGCTGCCCTTTGCCAGGTCGCCGTTGGGGACCCTGATGTTGTCCTCGAGGCCGACCCGCATGTGTCCGCCGAGCATGCACGACATGGTTATGCAGGGGAACTGGTCGGTCCCCACTCCGCAGGTCGTGAAATTGGCATACGGCGGCAGCGCGTTCTTCATGGCGATGAATGAATCAGGCCTGAACGATTGTCCTCCCGCAACGCCCCAGACGAAGTTGAAGTTGATGGGCTCGGTGAAGAAGCCCTGCTTCATGATGATGAGCGTGTTGTCGAGCCCGCCCATGTCATAGCATTCGATCTCGGGCTTCACCCCGTTTTCCTCCATGGCCTTCCCGAAGTCCTGCAGCATGGTGAAGGTGTTTTCGAATACATAGTCGAGGAATATCTTGCCGCTCCTCCTGTCCAGGATGCTGAAGTTCATCGTATTGGTATTGAGAGAGGCCATCTCGGGCCTGACATGGATGATCTGGCTGATGCGCTGCTCGGCGGTCTTGTACATCCCCACTGCCGAGCTTAAGTTCACGATGAGCTCGGGGCACCTGTCCTTGATCGCGTCGTGGGTGTCCTTGATCCGTGCGTGATCGTGCGTCGCCATGCCGGTGTCCTCTCTGGCGTGCACGTGAACCATGGCGGCTCCGGCCTTGTAGCACTTGTATGCCTCTTCCGCGAACTCCTGGGGCGTGTACGGCACGTAAGGGGTCTGATTCTTCATAGTGGCCGCCCCTGCCAGTGCAGCCGTGATGATCACCTTGTTCGACAGGGCCTTCTTTCTCTCGAGCATCGCCTTCTCGTCATCGGACAACGATGCCTTTGCAGGCCTTGCGGCAGGAGCTGAACGGTCGAGGACCTGAACTCTCTCCTTGACCGGGGCAAAGTGATCGATATCGAGAATGGTGTTCGTGGTCTCCTTGGCAAACACCGCCTCCACCTTCATGCCGATCTCGACCTTCTCGGGATCGACTCCTTCGAGGATGTGCACGAAGGGCGTGTCCGCTCCGTCGAGCTTGATGAGCGCCATCACGAAGGGGGCCTTCCTCGGCAGGTGCTTGTCGTCGTAGCGGACCACGGTATAGTTGGTGACTGTACCGGTATTCTTGAGATCCACCCAGTTCTCGCGGATGTCCGAGAAGCACTTCTCGCAGGTCTGCCTGGGCGGTATGAACACCTTGCCGCACGTGCCGCACCTGACGCCCATGATCTTCTTCTGGTCCCTGATCGTGGTGATGAATTTGCTCCCCACCCTTCCGGCGAAATAGGTGTACGGCAGGGCCAGCTTGCCCTCTACGGTAAAGCAATCTTTATTGTCGAATTCCTGCTTCATGGCTCTTCTCCTTACTCATCAATCTCGAAATACAGGATATCTTTGAAGCTCCCCGTCCTGTTCTCGTTCCATACAGGCCGTACCCTGGTCCCGGATTTCTCGTTCCAGCCCCTCTCAATCCGGTCTATCTGATCGCGCCTGATAAAATGCGTAAAGGTCTCATTGCCCTTGCAGCCGTCCAGACGGATATGTATACTGCCGTAGGGGGTCTCTCTGGTTTCTCCGGTGAGCGGATCCGGGCTTGCGTAGTATGCATAGTCCATGTACCTCACCTGCCCCTTGGGGCCCACTTCCACCCACTCGTCGGAACGTACCCGGCACTCCGCGCAGATCTCTCTCGCCGGGAGCTGAATCCTTCCGCACTTCGGGCACTTTGTCCCTATGATCTTCTTGTCTTTGAGCGCGCGCAGAAACCTCCCCATGTACGGGCCCGTGGCAAACCGCTGGTTCACCGATATGGTCTTCTTGAGGACCAGGAGCTCCTGCTCCTTTACATCGCCTGCCATGGGGTCCACGTACTTCTCGAAGAACTCCCCCCACTTCATGACGAGGTTGATGTCGCCGACTACCGCTGCCCTGGCTGCCCCGAGCAGGCTCTGGGCATCGATCTTTCCGAGGCTGAAGTCCACGTAGTCTTTCGCATCGATGAACTCCAGCTTGGTGGTGGGCTTCCCGTCGATCTTGTCGATCACCTTGCAGGTCTTGTCCTTGATGATGACCGACCACTGCCCGCCATAGTCTCCACCGAGGTCGAAGGCGAACACCGCGTCGACCCCCTCGGCCGCTGCCGGCCTGAACCGCTTCTCGACCGTCCCGAACATGTCGAGGAGGTAATCCCTCACCGACATCTCCTTCTTGGCCTGTGTGAACTTGCGGAACATCTTCGCGGTCTTCCCGAGCGCCCCGAGGTCTCCCTCCGCCTTGAGCTTTCCCGAAGTGAATGCGCTCATGCCGTCCACCTTGCCGACGTTCACGCCCACGAAGGTCTCGCCGTCCGTGACGGTTACAACGCAGCATCCCGACAGATCGTCGGTCTTTTCGATGGTCATTTTGCCGTTTTTGACCGAGAGCTTCCACTTGCCCTCACCCGTTATGTCGTACCCGAACGATGCATCCACTCCTTGTGCACCTTCAGGCCTGAAGCGCTCCTGCATCGTATTGAAAATGTCTTCTACCTTTACACCGAAATATTCGGCCATCGTCCACCTCCTACCAGTTCAGTTCTTTTTCAAGCATCATGAGCACGGTCCACATCGTTCCGCCGAATCCGGAAGCGAGTGCATGGTTTACCGGTGTGGGAATCTGGTGCGCTCCCGCATCGCCCCGTATCTGCAGTGCCGCCTCGGCTACCCGTACAAGGGCCGTCGCCCCGATCGGGTTCGAGCCGATGACGCCGCCCGACGGATTGACGGGCATCTTGCCGCCGATCATGATATCCTTGTTCTCCACCAGCTTCAGGTGCTCGTCTCCTTTTAGAAGGAAGAAGTCACGGAGCCAGTCCACAGCCCACCAGGAGGCGGGGTCGTACATCTCGAACACGTCGAAGTAATCGATGGGCTTCTTGATGTTGTTGCGTTCGAAGAGTCTCTTGGCGGCCAGACTGTGCGTCATCGTCACCGGATACTTCTCGTCATACCCGAAGATGAAGAAGGTCTCTTCACGGTGGACCGTCACGTGATCGCGTATCCATACCGGCTTCTTCGAGAGCGCCTTCGCCTTCTTCTCGCAGGCGAAGATGACCGCGCACGCGCCGTCCGACTGGGAGCACATCTCGATGAGCTTCAGGTCGCCGACCAGCTTGGGAGAGTTCTTGATGAGGTCGTCCATCTGCTCGAACTCCAGGCCGAAGGAACGGTGGGCGTTGGGGTTCAAGCTCGCGTGCTTGTCCATGATGATCCTGTACATCATGGACGCCTTCTTGGCCCTCTCCTCGCCGAACTCGTTGATCACGTCATAGGCTCCCGATCCAGTGAGGGCTCCTGTCTGCAGGTGCCTGAACCACAGCGGGTCCGCCATGTTGGTGATGCCGCCCGTCGTGTGACCCTCCTGGAGCTTCTCGAACCCGATTGCCATGACGATATCGTACATCCCCGAGGCAACCAGATTGTCGGAGGCGCATGCCAAGGTGATTCCGACCGTGCCCCCCGTCGTTATCCTGAACTCGCTCTTTCCATAGGCGCCCGTGCCGATCACGTGCCACAGATCCGGCTGGTAGATCATCTCGAAGAGCTCCATGTTCCCGTGAACGATGCAATCTATGTCATCCATGGTGAGGCCGGCATCATCCAGCGCCAATTGTACTGCCTCGTGTATCATCTCCGGCTGATTGACGTCTTCCCGGTGGCTGGAGTACTTTGTCTGGCCTATCCCTATGATTCCTACATTTCTGTTCTTTTTCCTGTGTGCCATATGAGCGCCTCCTCACTTTTCCAGAATGAGAACTGCATGGTGCTGACCTGCCGCCCCATAGGTCCCGTGCGCCAGGGCCCTCTTCACTCCCTTGACCTGTCTCTTGCCCGCTTCACCCCGAAGTTGCAGGATGCATTCTACGGCCCTCGCCACTCCGCCGATCATGATCGGGTTGCCGTTGAGCATGCCTCCCGAGAGATTCACATTCATGTCATCCGGGCCGCCCTTATCGATCCATGCGCCGCCCTTGCCTTCGTCTGCGATGCCGATCCCTTCCGCCCACATGGGAAGCTGGTACGCAAAAGAGTCCTTGAGCTCTATTATGTCGAGATCCTTCCTCGGGTTCTTCACCCCGGCCATGGCGTATGCCCTCTGGGCGGCCTTCTTCAGAGAAAAGTTGGAGGTCAGGTCCTTGTCCCCGAGGAAATAGCTGTCCATGCAGTTCCCGAAGCCCGTCAGCCACACGGGATTATCCGTGAACTCCTTGGCCCTTTCCTCGCAGCAGAGCAGCATCCCGTACGCCCAATCCGTAACCGGATACTGGTGAAGCTCCCGGATAGGGTCCGCGATCATCGCAGACTTCTTGACATCCTTCTCCGTCACCGTCTTGTTCTCGCGGGCATACGGATTCTTTTTTGCATTCTTCCTCGAGCGGACCACGATCTTGGCAAGATGATCTTCCGTGACCCCGGATTTCTCCATGTACTCCCTGGCCTGGAAGGCGTTCGCGTTGAGGAAATCGAGACCCATGGGCCTGCAGTAGAAAGGATCGAAGGCCAGATTGGTATTCATGAGCCGGCTTTCGGTCTGAGACTCCTTGCAGTGGCCCATGAAAAGAATCACGTCGTCATGTCCGGAAAGAATGCTCGCCATGGCATAGCCGAGGCCGTTGATCCCCTCCTGGGCCATCTTCTCTTCGCCCCTGAAATGGGCTCCCACGACATCCGTCACGCCATTGTTCGAAATCGTCCGGGCGTCGTAAACATCGTCGGAGCACGTGACGATGTTCCTGATGCCTTTATCCAGATCAAACGTCACCCCTGTCTGTTCCAGAATGGACTCCAAGCATGGGAGAAGCATGTCCTGGAAACGCCTATCCCAGTAATCACCATCGTTCTTGATTTGTGATATGGCACACACCGCGACTCTCTTTCCCATTATATGGTAACCTCCCATCTATTAGGTTGATTTTCCTCCACCACTTGACCTACTCTCCCTCCGATTCTTTCCAAGAGCTGTCGCGCCGGCAACGGGACGGCAGCATGCATTCCTAAAGTCAAATATAGCAGTTCCAGAATTCACCCTGCCGTATGGCCCGGATGATCGAATCTCTGTTTCTCCTCACTGCATCTACCTCAACCCACGCCCTTCCGATGCCCACTTTCGCATGCATATCGTCAGAGGCGATTTTTGGATATTGTATCTCGGGAACTTCGTACTCGCTGTGACGGAACCCTTTGGAGGTGATCTCGACCGCATCGATCGGATACGTCTGAGATATACCGCTCAACCTGTCCTGGATCTGATCGATCGGAAGGCCGTATTCGCCGAGGTGGTTCAGGATATAGAGCTCGTCGCTGTCTCCGGAAACCTTTCCCACGTGCAGGTAACCCTTCAGGAAGACCGTGAGCTCTATGCCGTTGAATATTATCATGTCGGTCTTCACACCCGAGTACACTGCCAGATAATCCGGCTTGAGAAGATAGTCGTGATCAGTGAAAGCGATGAAATCATACCCTCTTTCCTCATAAGCATCGGCAACCTCTTGCGGCGTCAGTTTACCGTCCGAGCAGGTCGTATGAGTATGGAGACAACCCTTCAAAACCATCGTGAGCACCAACCAGGTGAATGAGTGAACCGTCTATCGCCCAACAAACACATCATGCCATCTTTCTTTTGGCAAGTCAACCAATTAATTGGACGGCCAACCAATTTCAGAAGATCATTCTTCTTCGTTGGGATAAGATCCTCAATTAATTAAAACTTATTTGAATTTTAAAAATCAGCAAAACTTCTATTACAAAACCAACGGCGACTTCATGAAAGATCTCAAAGTCAGTTATTGCTTTTGTGATACTGACTTACATTATTATCAAATTTCAAAACAAAATCCTAGATAATTTTTTAGTTTTTTAAAGACTTTTCGATTTCTGCCCCCTACCCCGTCATCATGCCTGGATGTCTCCGGCAGGCAGAAAAGAATTGACAATGACAAGATCGGAGGCGTTTGATATACACTCCTGGCAAGAGGAGAGATACGGCAGGTTGAAAACGTGAAACAGGCTTCAAGCACGGATTACAAAAAGACGGCAAACAATGGTAACGGCTTGCCGGGTAGGCTCTCTTCGCTGAAGCTCGCGATAACGCTTCTCTTCTTCATCACAGCGCTCTGCCTGGTCGGGACCGTGTTCCCCCAGAGGGACGGATACGTCTCTTATGGACACGGCCTCGTATCTTGGATTTCGTCCCTGCTCAGCCCTTATGGCATCTTCCATTCGATCTGGTTCATGGGTGCAGGGCTTCTCCTTTGCATAAACCTCATCCTGTGCATGTGGAAGAGGGCGCATCTCAAGAGGAGAAGCCTTCTCATGCTGCTCCTCCATGGCAGCATCCTTCTCGTCATCGCGGGGTACGGCCTCGGCTTCATGAGCCTGGACGGCTTCATGGAGATACCCGAGGGATCGACGGTTTCCAGGGTAATGCTGAAGAACGGCTCCTCGCAGGATCTCGGATTCTCCGTGAGGTGCGACCGTTTTGCCGCCGACTATTACCCAAACGGCATGCCCAAGGAATATATATCGGATCTTTCCTTCATCAGGGACGGCCAGGTAGCCAGCCGGGCACAGGTGAAGGTAAATCACCCTGCCAGCTTCTCCGGCATCAACTTTTATCAGGAGAGCTTCAACCAGTCGCCTGCCTCTGCCATCATAACCGTTTCGGACGGGCAGAAAAAGATGGTGCTCAAGGCATCGGAAGGAGACATCCTCCCCCTGCCGTCCGGAGACACCCGCGTCCGCGTGGTGAAGATCTGGAGCAATCTCATGCATGCAGGCCCTGCTGTGAAGCTCCTGATCGAAGGCCCTTCCGGAGGTCGATACCTGTGGGTGTTCAGGGATATCGATGCAATCAAGAGCAGGGTCCCCGACCTCTTCGAGAGAATGCCCCAGTTCGATCCTTCAGGCTTCAGGCCCTACACGTTCTCATGTGAGCAGACAGGGACATCATATACCACCGGCATCGGAGTGAAGCATGATCCGGGCACCCCTCTGGTGGGCGCAGGCGGGCTCCTCTTTCTCATCAGCCTCCTTCTCGTATTTCTCCTCCCCCGAACCAGCCCGGGCGTTCAATCATCATCTTCAGGCGGGAACCCTTCACCCGCGCTTGTCGAGAGAAGCGCTTCGGATACAGTTCACAAAAAGGCTCAGGCCACGGGGTGTGATTCATGAGCAGCGGGACCATCATCGGCATAGTGACCTTTGTCTATCTCGGGACGTTCTCTCTGATGCTCGTGGGCCAGATCCTGGATAAAAAGGGATTTCAAAACGCTGCCCTCTTCGGCGCCGGGGGAGGATTTCTCCTCCATGGAGCGGGGATTCTCTCCCGGTGGTATGAATCATATTCTCTGGGAGTCGGTCATGTGCCCCTGTCGAACTTTTATGAGTCCCTGGTCTTCTTTTCCTGGGCGATCGTTCTCATTGCCTTCTTGAGCATCAGGGGAGAGGCCAGGAACAGGGTATTGACCTTCATCATGCCCGCAGCAGCACTGATGCTCGGATATGCCTCGTTCTCGACCGGCGTCGAGAGCGACATCCAACCCCTGGTCCCGGCGCTCAAGAGCAACTGGCTCGCCATCCATGTCATCACCTGTTTTCTGGGCTATTCATCTTTCGTGGTGGCGTCGGTATCCGGCTTTTTCCTGTTGAGAAACGGCCATGCCTCCCCTGAGGCACACCCGACAGGAACCGTTTTCTACCGGTGCGTGATGATCGGGTTCATCTTTTTCACCGTGGGGATCCTGACCGGCTCGGTATGGGCGCAGGTAGCCTGGGGAAGATACTGGGGCTGGGACCCGAAAGAAACCTGGGCTCTCATCACCTGGCTCATCTATGCAGCCGTGCTTCACGAGAGAATCAGAAAAGGCAGGGCAACGAAGGGGGTTGCCGTGATTGCCCTGATCGGGCTTGTGAGTGTTCTGTTCACCTATTTCGGGGTAAACTACCTACCCGGCCTGCACAGCTATCTCTGAGAAGGGAGCCGCGTGAGGGCGCGCAGCAGAACAGCGCGCCCTCTGCTCCGGTCATCCTTACATCGTCAGCACGGCCCAGAAGATGAGGATGGTGAGGGAGAGGCCCAGGAGGACGGAAGCGATGCCGAAGATTCCGGCGAAGAGCTGGATGCCGGTGCCCGGCCCTTCGGTCTTGATCTCTTCGAGCCTATTCTCCTTCACGATGCGCTCGTACTCGAGCGGCCGCTCGTGCTTGAGTGCCTCGAGCGTGTAGCTGCCCGTGAACACGTTCCTCTCCAGCGGAAACTTGTCCGGCACGATATGGTTGTTGAAGAAGTGGATCGTGAAGATGAACACCGCTGCCAGAAACGCCTCTTCAGAATGCGCCAGATGCGTGATGTTGATCATCCACCCCGGCATGACGTACGAGGAGATCTCGGGTATCCACATGATCACCCCTGAGAGCCCGATGACGAACATGCCCCAGAACACCGCCATGAAGTCGAACTTCTCCCAGTAGGTCCACCGGTCGAACTTGGGCTTGTCCCCCTTGTTGAAGAACCACCGGAACATATTGAAGCAGTCCTCGAAATCCTTCCAGCGCGGGAAGAGCGAATCAGGCCCGAAGAGCCTCGATACCCACCCCTTGACCTTAAAGCCCGGGAAGAGGAACTTCACCGACAGCCAGCAGGTGAAGAGGAACAGCAGGCACATCGTCCCCGCACTGATGCGGTGGATGAGCGCAGCTCCCTCGACGCCCCCCATGAGCGCCGTGAACACTCTCGCCCAGGACGCTTCGGGATACTTGATCGGGAAGCCCGAGACCACCACCCCGAAGAAGGACAGGATCAACACCACGTGCATCACCCGATCCCTCAGAGTGAATCTCCTCACGTACTGTCTTCCCTCATCCTCGGGCAGCTCGTGCTTAAGGATGCCTCCTCCCCTGATAAGGCAGCTCTTCTCCGCATAGGCCTTCCTCCACCACAGGATCGAGTGGACCCAGAAGAAGAGGAATACGCCCGCCAGGAGCGCGATCATGAACCTCTTCGTGAGGTAGAGCGAGAGGAACTTCTTCGGATTGTCCGGATCAGGGTGAGGAACGTAGGAGACGAACCGCTTGTGGAAGCCGGTATGGCACTTCCCGCAGGTCTTCACGAGGGCTTCCGTGCTCAAGGCCGATGACGGGTTGCTTGACGGCAGGATGTTGTGGGCGAGGTGGCAGTCCGCGCACCCTGCAACCTTGTCGGTGTAGCCCAAGCTCCTGGCCTTGCCGTGATAGGTCTCGCCATAGGCTTTCACTGCCATGGGGAACACGCCGTAGCGGCCTGCCGCTCCTCCTTCCTTGTGGCAGGAGATGCACAGGTCGGTGTAGTACGTTCTCTTGTCCGCCATACCCTTGTCCGTCTTCGCAAAGGCCTTCATATCGTGAGCCCCATGGCAGGTGGTGCACGATGCGGCATCAGAGTTCCCTGCGAGGAGCTTCGCGGTGTGGCCCTTGTTCACGTATTTGTCCTTGTCGCTGTGGCACTTCAGGCAGGTCGCGATGCCTGTCCCGGCATCCGCCTTTTCCTTCTTCACGCTATCAGCCTCACCGGGGTGGATATCCGTATGGCACTGCAGGCAGGAGAGCTTTGCGTTGAGAGCGTGAGCGCTCTTGGCATACCTCTTCTCGATCTCCCGGTGGCAGACCCCGCAGGAGATAAGTGCGGGCTTCTGCTCTTTCTTCATGTGCCGGGCGAGGTCGGTTATGCCGGTATGGCAGGTCGTGCAACTCAAGGCCCCGTGAGAGGATTGAGTAAAGTGTTTCGTGTACGTGGGCCCTGAGTGGCACGAGGTGCAGTCCGCCATCGATGGAGGTGACAACGGCGAGGCTGCTTTTGCCTTCATCTTTACGATCTTCGGGGAGGAAGCTTCCCTGGGGTGCATGCCTCCGTGGCACTGGGAGCAGGAGAACTTCTTCACGCTCGCATGCATGCCCTGCTTTACGATATCCTTGTGGCAGGTCAGGCAGGAGGCCGTCTCGACCGATTGGCTCCCCTGCATGTGCTTGGGGATATCACTCACGCCCTTGTGGCAAGCCGTGCACTCGAGCTTGCCGTGCTTCGTGCTCGAGAAATGCTTCGTATACTCCGGCTTCGCATGGCACGCCGTGCAGGTCGGCGCAGGACTCGTCGACTTCGCCGCCGATGCCTTGTCCGATGACTTTGCGGCTGATGCCTTCGCATCGGAAGCCCTTGAGGACGGTGCCGGCAAGGGCATCTTCATCTCGGCATCCTTGCCGGGAGCCTCCGGTGTCTTCGTGCCGGACGATCCGCCCGAGAGCATCCCCTCGTGGATCGATATGAATTTATCGGATAAGGGGACCTTATCCTTGCCGTGGCACATCAGGCACTGCTTATACATCATCCCCTTCGTGTCGGGATGCGTCTCCGGCAGCACCCGCTTTCCCGCATGACACGAGGTGCAGTCGGCCGCTCCTGCAGAAGCGCAGATCAGCAGAATGCCTATGCCGCTGATCAAGGTGAGGGTGAAGAGCTTTTTGAAGATCCCCGACCGGGAGTGACGGTGAATAACCACGGTGCTACCTCCGAGCGATGAATAGAATGATTTTCTTTCCTGGCCCATGGAGAGCTCGAAGCCTGAACAACGATTGATCGGCCATAAATAATTTCTTCTCGTGTAAAGGGTCAGCGGCGATCAACTTGCCGCTGGGCTTCAACATCTCGTATACGACCTTTGTCTTTGCATCATGCGCCCCGGCGATGCATCCGAAGACCGGACAGCCGGAGCATCGTGTCGCTTCCAAGCTTATCAGACCTGTTGATCCACCCTGTCACTTTGCCTTCTGCAAAGAGGCGGACGCCGCAGATGTTCTTACCTTGCCTGAGGCCTCGGGAGCTTTCGAGCTGGACGACCCTCCCGAGAGCATCTGCTCGTGGATGGACATGAACGTGTCGGACAGGGGGGCCTTGTCCTTGCCGTGGCACATAAGGCACCCCTTAATGGTCATGTCCTTGGTGTCGGGATGGTTCCCCGGCAGCACCTGCTTGCCGGCATGGCACGAGGTGCAGTCGGCCGCTCCTGCAGGAACGCAGAAGATCAGAACGGCCACACCGAAGGTTACTGTGAGGAACAAAATATGTTTGAGAATTCCTGATCGAGAGTGACAGTGAATAATCACAGCGCTACCTCCAAACGATGAGTAAACTGTTATTTCTTTTTTCTGCTTCATGCCGATCCCGGGGGCTGAACAGCGTTTGTCCAGCCATAAGATAGTTTTCCTGTGAAGGATCATCAGCTGCTCATGCGCCGCCGGCCCTTGGTCGTTTCCTGTATGATCTCTTCCCTTGCATCATGCATTCCAGCGATGCACCCGAAGACAGGACAGCCGGAAAAATTGCGTTGCCTCCATGCTTGACAGATCGGTTAGCTGTCATGCCAGGAATCCGGCATGCATTCGGATCCTTAAATATTGGGAAAATTCTTAAATTGTATGGAAAATTTTATAAGCTCCCAAGATTCTTCAATCCGATAGCCCTGCCGGAAGGGGTTTATGCCGGACCCGAGAACAACGCCGTCATGACCTTTGCCACACTCTGATAAAAGCGTGTCTTGGAATGCTTGCCGAGGTTGGCGGCAACGGTCAGTGCGAACCTGCGAAGGTGCTCGTCGAGGGTCCTTCTCTGAAGCTCCACGGCATAGTCCGTGATTCTGCTGTCGCCCGCCTTGATGCCCTCCACCTCCTTGAAGCACAGGAAGGACATGAACTCGAGCTCGACAGCGATGTGGTCGGGAGGGAGCCTGAAATCCTCTTCCACTTTCAGCCCGGCTTCGTAGTAAAGGCGCGCGATGCTGAAGGTCGACTCGTCGAAGAGCTTTCCCTCGTTGTACACGGACTCGAAGAGATAGACCAGCCGGTGCGGCTTCGAGGCGAAGCACATCCATGTGTAGTCTCTTTCCAGCTCCAGGAGCAGGGATTTCTCGTCGGCATCGGGAGGGTATTCTTTCCGAAGTGTTTCCAGGCAGTCGCTGAGCCCCGTGATCCCGAGAGCATCGAGAGTATCAAAGGTCTCTCTCAGGTAATCGCCCCGGCAGAGGCCCTTCACGAGCTCTCCGTCAGGGTAATTGAGAGCCTGGGCCAGGAGGGAGTAGAGAGCTGCCCTCGCTGCCGCACGCCCCAGATGTTCTCCTGATTGGGTCATTGTCACATCCCGTTCTTTCTGCCATGCACAGCCTTCATCAGGCATGTGCATCACGTCTGCGGAACGGCGGGATGGAACGGGCAGAACGGCAAAGAACACCGTCCTGCCCGGCCATCGCAACCTTTCCTGTTTGCTTACTTTTTAGCCTTCTGGTCCTTTTCCTCGGCTTCCACGAGGGCCCTTCTCTCGCTGAACTTCTTGAGCCCTCCGACTGCCACTGCTGCTATTGCCATGGGAATGCTGGGGATATCGCGCATGGAGATACCCTTGCCGATGTTTTTCGCCGCGACCTGCGGATAGCCGAACTTGACCGGCTCGTTCTTGGCCAGGACGAAAAGGTGGGTGCCGCCGTTTTCCTTCGCGCCGTAGATCTTCAGCTTGTTCTTCGCGGCCAGCCCCTTGGCCTTCGCGAGGATCTCCCGGTATTCGCCGAACTGCAGGGCGCCCGTGGGGCAGATCTCCACGCAGGCCGGCGGCTTGTTCTCGCCCACCCGGTGTGCACACATGCTGCACTTGACTATCTTCTTGGTGGCTGCATCGAACTGGGGCACGTGGAACTTGCACGACCGCACGCAGTTCTGACAGCCGATGCACTTGTTCTTATCGTAGAGGACCTGGCCGGATTCCGACTTGGTCAGGGCCTGGACGGGGCAGTTGGCTACGCAGTCCGGGGCAAGGCAGTGCATGCACCGTTTCTGGTACAGACCCTCGTCGTTGATCTGGACAAAGGTTCTAAAAAGGCCTTTGGCCGCCTGGTCATGATATCTGAATTCCTGGATACACCGGTACGCACAGGAATTGCAGCCTGTGCAGTATGTTGTATCCAGCATTATGGCGTATTCTTTCATGCTTCATCACCTCACGATGTCTTTTTAACGCTGACAAATACATCCTCTACCCACCCCATACCGGTCGGATCGTGCTTCTTTGCAATAGCAGGGTTCTTCTGCGGGATGAGGTCGCCGTCGCGGTAGCCGAAATTGGCAGCCACTTTCAGGTTCTTGGCCCGGTGCCCGATTCCGTGGAAGAGAAGTACGCAGTCTTCCCTGGCGATGCGTTTCGTCAGGTGGAGTGTTGCCTTCTGAGGTCTGGGCAGGTCCTTCATGTACTTTGGATCGTTTTCCAGAATTACCTTGTCCCCTTCTTTCAGACCCAGCTTCGCAGCTGCCTTGGGGTTCATCCATACCGTGTGCATATGGTTCCGGATGGTGATCTCCTTCAAGACCGGATTGTTAATGAAATTGGGGTCGGCGTGCATGTACCAGGGAGCCCTGGTAATGAGCAGGGAGAACTTGTAGTTCCCTGTGGCTTCATGCCAGCGGGGTGCCCAGATCGGCAGCGGGCTGTGACCGACTTCGGCAAACTCGTCAATGTACATCCTCACCCTTCCGTTGGGCTTCCCATAGCCGATCTGCTCGATATTCTTGTAGTTCGGGTAAGGCTTCTTGTCGATCCAGAAACCGCCCTTCTTCATGAAGTCGGCAGCGTTCTCGGCTATGCCCGCCTGTTTGACGGCCACGTCGCTCAAGTTTGTGGGGATCTTCTTATCCGGATTGCCGCTCCCGTCCGTGGTCCAGTATTTCGGGGCAAGGGCCAGGCCGATCTTCATGGCGAATCCACCCCAACCGATCTGGTCGCCCGGAGATTTCTGTACCGGAGTTCCGCCCACGATACAGGGATACTTGGGATAATAGAGACGCAGGTCCATCTTGGCCTCCTCGAACTGGTGAGGGGCCGGGACAACATAGTCACAGAAGTAGCCGAGGTCGTCGAGGTAGAGATTCCAATCGACAACGAGCTCCAGTTTGTCGGCTGCCTTCTCCATCATCTGCGACTGGATCATGGCGAAGAGTCCGCGGTGCGGGTTCCTGAAAAAGGCAACCTTGGCACGGTTGGTCTTGTAGAGGCCCCACCCCACCATGCCGTAGTGGCCGGGGGCGGAGAAATCCTTCTTGCGGTAGATGTTGTCTGTCACCGGGAATTCGTTGCGGAAATCTACCGGGTTTGCCGGCTGTTCGGGATAGGGTTCCACGGGAGGCGTTATATCGTCGATCCAGGGCATCTTCACATCGTGCAGGAGGAGCACGCCGCCTTCATGGTCTATGGACCCCGCCAGGGTGTTCAGTATATTGATGGCATGACGGAGCCTCCAGCTGTTCGCGTAGTTGGGGCCGGCGGCATCGCGCTTGTAGGTCGGGATCATGGCTTTCGGCGCTGCCGAAGCGAAATCCAGGGCGATCCTCTTGATGGCCGCGGCCGGCACCTCGCTGATCTTGGAGGCCCATTCCGGCGTATAGGTTTTCGTCCCTTCCTTGAGGAGCTGCATGACCGGCTTCGCACTGACGCCGTTCACCTTGAAGGGACCGCCTTCCATGGCCGGCGCATCGCATTCGTCGATGGCTTGCGCCTTCTTGGCTTTGGTGTTCCAGGCAAGGATCCTGCCGTCTTCGGCTTTCAGCACTGCCTTGGTCTTCACGTCCACCAGGGCAGCGGCGTCGCTGTACTTCTTGATGAACGACGCATTGTACTTTCCCGCCGCCAGGATTACATTGATCATCGCCAGAGCCACCGCCAGGTCGGTTCCCGGTTTGATGGCGTAGTATTCACTGGCGAAATTGTCGGTCATGGGGGTCCTGACAGGATTGAACATGACGATCTTGCAGCCGTTCTTCTTTCCCGCAGCCCAGTGATTGAGCATGCCCGCCTTGCCGCACTTAGAGAAGGAGTCGAATCCGAACCAGATCTGATACTTGGCATTGTCATAGTCATATCCGCACACGTGGTGGCTGGGTGTGTAGCAGCTCGAATATACCTTGTTCGGCGGATTGGTCAGGGTCAGGCAGTTAATGTAGTAATGCGTGCCGAAGCACTCGGTGCGCTGGTCGCTCCGGGTGCAGCCGATGGACTGACACAGCCTGTTCGTGTAAGGGTCGCCCGGGGATGCCATGAGGATCTCTCCGGGTTTGTACTTTTTCATGGCTTCGATGATTTCATTCACCGCGTCATCCGTTTTCATCGTTATCCAGCCCGGATCGGAATCTGTTCCCTTTTTCGGGTTGGTTCTCTTCAGCGAGACCATCAGCCGGTCCGGGTCGTACATGGAATCGACGAAACCCATGCTCTTGATGCAGAATTTTCCGTTGGAGACAGGGTCTTCCGGCCTTCCTTCGATAGTGATTGCACGCTCGACTCCGGTCGCAGGGTCTACGCCGACAATGATGTTGTAGGCACAGTCACATTCGCATGCGCGGGCGCAGACCTGCGGGACCTTTTTGGTGATCCGGTAGGGAAGCTTCTCCTGCGGATGCTCGCCGAATGCCCATGCCGGCCTCAGGTTCCGGAAGGGAAAAGCGGAGGCGGCCACAGCAGCGCCGGTCGCCCCTGCCACTTTGAGAAATCGCCTTCGTGAAACTTTATTCTTGTTTTCCATTTTTTAACCTCTCACCTCGTTTGTTAGAAAATGATGTTCATTGTTCATTTGTCATTCTGTCCTCTTTCCCACAAACATCCCTGCTTGCCCGACCACCTGCCTTTCCCCAGGGAGAAAACCTGGTGTGCAATTATTCCTTTCGCAGCATACTAACGCTATAATTTTCATGCGGGCATCTGAAGAGCATGGATCGTGCCAACGAGATCATTCTCAGATTCATCACTCAATCAAAGAGTTAGCTAATATGCTCTGAAATGAATCATTTAGGGGGCATTCAAATGTTTGCAAATTTCACAAAAAATATTTATAATTTTCAAAAGGCGGTAAAAAGGATTCCACAGGTTGGAAAATCTCAATCATCTGGGAGCTTAAAGGAGCAGCGGTTCATGTGGGATTCGGGATTTTCAAGGAAGCAGTCGAGTTTTCCTGAACGGCAATATCACATTTCACAGGACAAGCTGAAACTCACGGAGAGCATTACCCTGTCGTTGCGCGGGAAACGCGCAGATATGCCTGTGTCCCCTGGATGATATGATGCCGATGGGATCATACGCTTAACCGGGTATGGCTGGTTGACGAAAGAAGATACTGCCTGCAAAGGAGCCTCATGCCGGAAAAGCTTTCGTATGCCGAATTGCTCAAGAGAGTGGAGGAACTGGAGGCGAGAAAAGAAGCTCGACAGAACCCTGCCCGAGGCGACTGCGGGGATGAAGGACTTCCCGGGAAGGGCGAGCGGCACTTCCGCGATCTGGTGGAAAACTCACCCACGGGCATCTCCATCGTCCAGGACGATATGGTCGTATACAGAAACCCGGAGCAGGTGAGGATCTTCGGCCCTTTAAAGGATGGACCCCGCCCTTCGATATATGAAAGAATACATCCCGATGACGGGGAAAAGCTCGGCGAAATGCTTCGATCGACCCTTTCAGGCCATGCCCCGAGCGAGGGCGTCGATCTCAGGTTCATCCGCCTCATGGGGGAAACGACGGGCGAACTGTCCATGAAATGGCTCCACTGCCGGTCAAACCTCATCGAGCACCAGGGGAGGATGGCCGTACTGATCAACATGCTGGACGTGACCAAGACCAAGGAAATGGAGCGTCTCTTGAACATACAGGACAGGATGACGTCCCTGGGGCACGTGGCTGCAGGCATCGCCCACGATATCCGCAACCCTCTCTCGGGGATAAACATCTATCTCGATACCGCCGAGCAGATTCTGGAAAAAGGAGGAGGCAGAGAGAGCCTGAAGGAGGTTCTCGAAAAGATCCAGGTCGCCTCGTCCAAGATAGAATCCGTCATCAAGAGAGTCCTGGACTTCTCCAGACCTTCCGAGCCGAAGCTCACGGCAGTTCATATCAGCAAACCCATAGAAGAGGCTCTGGAGCTCTCCTCAGTCCTGCTCAGAAAGACCGGGATCGAGCTCATAACGGATCATGCCGAGAACCTTCCCCCGTGCATCGCCGATTCCCAGCTTATCGAGCAGGTGATCCTCAACCTCATCACGAATGCTGCCGAGGCAATGACTGAAATGAAATCGGGAAAGAAGATAAAGCTCGGCACATCCCTCAAAGATGACACGATCATTGTCTCCATAGAGGATTCGGGCCCCGGCGTGCCGTCCGACCTTGCTCAGAAGATCTTCGAACCGTTCCTTACGACCAAGAGGAACTCAACCGGCATCGGCTTGAGCCTCTGCCAGCGGATTATCAACGATCACGGAGGGATCTTGAGCGTTGCTCCCGGCACATTGGGCGGAGCCGGCTTCTCCTTCACGGTGCCGGTGAGTAGAAGACAGGAGGAAGCACCGTGAAGTTCTCCCTTGTCCTCATCGACGATGAGAAGATGATCAGGGATGGAATCGGTATGGCCCTGGCCTCTGAATACGATATCCGGACCTTTGCCGCTGCAGAGGAGGCCTTCGATGCAATCAGCGCCGTCCCTCCCGACCTTGTCCTGCTCGATATCGAGCTTCCGGGCATGAGCGGCATCGAGGCGCTGACCAGGATCAAAGAGCTCTACCCCGAGGTGCTCGTGATCATGATCACTGCAAACGAGGATATCAAGACCGTCATATCTGCCATGAAGCTCGGGGCATACGACTATGTACTGAAGCCCATCGTCATGGGAGGATTGAAGGTGGCCATACACAATGCCCTGGAGACCATCCGCCTCAGAAAAGAAGTGAGGCTGCTTCAGGAAAGCCACCTGAAAGAAAATCTGCCCTTCTTCATTGCACAGAGCAACGAGATTCAGGAGGTCATGGAATTCATCACCCGGGCAGCAGAGAGCCCTGATGCACCCATACTCATCCTGGGCGAGACCGGAACGGGCAAGGAGCTTATCGCACGGGCCATTCACTACCGGAGCCCGAATTTCAAGGGCCCCTTTCTCACGCTCAACTGTGCAGCCATCCCCAAGGATCTCATCGAGAGCGAGCTCTTCGGTTATGAAAAGGGCGCCTTCAGCGGTGCGGAATCTTCAGGGAAAAGGGGCCTCATCGAAGAATCGGCGGATGGGACCCTGTTCCTCGACGAGGTGGGCGACCTGAGCCCCCAGGCCCAGGCAAAGCTCCTGCGTTTTCTGGAAGACGGGGAATTCTACCGCGTGGGTTCCACCCAGAAGCGCCATATCCGCACCCGGATCGTGTCCGCGACGAACAAGGACTTGGCCGGGATGATGGAGGAGGGCTCATTCAGGCACGATCTGTACTTCCGGCTCGGCGTGGTGACCGTCCATATCCCCTCTCTCAATGAGCGCAGGAAGGACATCATTCCCCTGGCTCAGCATTTTCTCGTTCTCTACAGCAACAAATATCATAAGAAGTTCAACAAGATATCAAATGAAGCCAGGAAGGCCCTCGAGGAGCATGTCTGGGTGGGCAATGTGCGGGAGCTCAGAAATCTCATCGAACGGGGCGTGCTCATCGGGAAAGGCCCCGAGCTCAAGCTTGAGGATATGGGCATGAACATGCCCTGCAAAGGAAGAGACAAAGGCGCCGCCGGGAACGCTTCCTTCCCCGGCGAAGATCCCGTCATCCCGGCTGAGGGCTTCGACCTCATGAAAGCGATCGAGGAATATGAGAGACGCTACATCAGGGCTGCCCTCAAGTATGCGGAAGGCAACGAGAGCAAGGCCGCCAGACTCCTCCGCATGAACAACTGCACCTTCCGCTACCAGAGAAAAAAGATCCTCTAGCCTTTCCGGCCCCGTTTGAGCTTTTGAAAAATTGCGAGGGAGTTTTGTAATTTTACAATAATTTCAGAGTCGGAAATATTACCCTCTTCCATAGCAGATCAGTTAACGGATTGAATGGACAAGAGATATTATCCTGTGTACATTTGGCATGCCCTATGCTGCCAATCCCATTCAAAGGGAAAAACCGATGAGATCGTTTGAAGAGATCAGGGACAAGAAGATCCTTCTCATTGATGATGATGAGACTATCAGGGATTCCCTCAAGATGTTCTTTTCCGGGGAAGGCATTCACATCGACACTGCGGAAACCGCGGAAGAAGGAATCCATGCCCTCGAAAAGCAGAGCTATGACATCATCGTCACCGACTACAAGCTCCCCGGCATGGACGGCCTGACTTTTCTCAGGCACATTTGTGATCTCTGCCCCGATGCCTTCAAGATCCTCATGACCGCATACGGAAGCAATGAATTGCTCGCGGCTGCATCCGAGACCGGAGTGGACGAATACCTGGAGAAGCCGTTCAATGCAAGGATCTTCAGGCGCTCCCTGAAAAGGTTCGTGGGAAAAAGGAGATAGGGAGCTGCATCAATCGGACGATGCCTCTGTCTCGCGCCGGGCACAGACGGTGCCGAAGGTAGCTGCCCTTGAGCACGCCGGCCTTCAGCCCATTGACGCCCGTGAAGCCGTCTTCCTCATCAACGGTGAACAGGGCCTCGATGGGGCCGTGCTCGATATCCTTGTCCTGCAGCAGCGCCATGATGATCGCCACGCCGATGCCGTCGTCCGCACCCGGCGTGGTGCGGTCCGCCGTCAGATAGCCGCCCTTGACATAGGCGGTGATCTGATCTTTCAAAAAGTCCTGGGGCTTGTCGGCAGTCGCCTGGGGGACCATGTCCATGTGTGCCTGGAGCACCACGCAGCGGCGGTTTTCATCTCATCGATTATCTTGACTGATCACATCAGGTGTGACAATGAACCTGTATATAAAAGCAAGGGTTCGGCTTCATGCCGGAGGAAAGAGATGGTCGGGCCGCCATCCGTTACAGACGGGTGGCGGCTCTTCTTTTATATCGATGACCGATGACAATCTGTACAGTGGAGGAAGCTTATGAAAGCCAAGGATGTGATGGCGCCCTTGAAGGTTCATCCCTTGCCGGGAGACGGCTTCGAGGAGTTTGCCTCCGCCACACGAGAGGCGAGAGCCTGGGAGAAGACATGCGGGGTGAGGTCTCTCTCTGTTTTTGCCATTGCCGATAGCCTGTTCGGAGGTAAATAATGCAGGATCCTCAAGCTGCTTTCTGGGTGGCTACGTCCATCTTTGTCCTGGCCTATGCCTTGATCGTCTCAGAAAAGATCCATAAGACCATCGTCGCCCTCTCAGGTGCAGCCCTGATGATTCTCCTGGGAATAGTAACCCAGGAGGAGGCATTCTCCTCGGTTGAGCTCGGAGTGGACTGGAACGTCATCTTCCTGCTCTTCTCGATGATGGTGATCATCAACATCATGCGGCCCACCGGCATCTTCGAGTATATCGCCATCAAGAGCGCCAAATTAGCCAAAGGCAGACCGTTCATGATCATGGCTGTCTTCTCCGTGGTGACAGCCGTACTGTCCGCACTTCTCGACAATGTGACCACGGTCCTGCTCATCGCACCCGTCACCATGCTCGTCTGCGATGCCCTCGATCTGGACGCCGTACCCTTTCTCATCACCGAGGCCCTGGCATCGAACATCGGGGGAACGGCGACTCTCATCGGCGACCCGCCCAACATCATGATCGCCTCGAAAGCGGGCCTGAGCTTCATGGACTTCATCTACAACCTCGCACCGGTCGTCATCCTGATCATGGCGGCATATATCATCAGCATCAGGTTCATCTTCGGCAAGAAGATGACCGTGAGAGAGGAGCTTCGTGAGCGCATCATGGCTATGGACGAGCGTGAGGCGATAAAAGATCCTGTCCTCATAAGAAAGTCCCTCATTGTACTGGCGCTCACGATGACCGGCTTCATGCTCCATGGCGCGCTCCATTTGGAGCCGGCAACCATCGCCCTTTTCGGCGCTTCGGTCCTCCTGCTCGTCTCAGGCATGAAGGAGCCGCATCACATCTTCTCTGAAGTGGAGTGGTCGACGCTCTTCTTCTTTATCGGTCTGTTCATCGTCATCGGCGGCGTGGTAAAGGTGGGGCTCATATCCTGGATGTCGGTCAAGATGCTGGAGATCACTCAGGGCAATCTCTTCGGTACGAGCATGATCATCATGTGGTTCTCCGCCTTTGCCTCGGCGTTCATCGACAACATACCCTATGTGGCGACGATGAATCCGCTCATCATCGACATGGCAAAACAGCTCTGGCCCGATCTTCAGGGCGCAGCCCTTCTCAAGCATGCTGACCTGATGCCGATCTGGTGGTCTCTCGCCTTGGGGGCATGCCTTGGCGGCAACGGCACGGTCATCGGTGCCTCTGCCAATGTGATCGTGGTGTGCATGGCGGAAAAGATGAGAAAACCCATCTCGTTCATGAAGTTCATGCTCTACGGCATGCCGCTCATGATCGAGTCTGTCTTCATCTCCATGATCTATGTCTGGCTGAGGTATTACGTTCTCCACTTCTGATTCGTATCACGGATACACTCAGAAACGGCGTCCCCCGGCAGACGGATGGATGCCTGTGGAGAGCAGGTTCCCTTTGGCGGCCCGACCATCCCCCTGTCCTGCAGCGACCGGCCCTCGGGTCACTGCACTCTTACGCCTGAGAGATCAGTTTGTAATTTTCTAATGCAGCCTGACCCTTATCGCCTGGGCAACAACCCAGAAAAAGCCTGACATGGCGACTACTCCGATCGAATAGTTCAGCCAGTCCCTGATAGTCGCCGGCTTATTGTCGGCAGTCTGCCCATGGTACACTCTGATATCAATGAAGCGGAGCACGATGAGCCCCGCCACGGCAAGCCAGAAGACAACATTCAGAAGAGAGGCCTGGCTCGGGGACCCGATGATTATCAGGATTAAAAGCAAGAACAGGAGCATGCCGCCGAGAGTCTTGCAGGTGAGACGCACAACGCGTGCGAGAGTTCCGGTGTTTTCTCTTTGGGAGAAGTCCTGACGCGTATCACTATTCATGACCGCCTCCAGAGCAGTTCCTACGCCAAGCGTCAAGTCTTGCCGTAGCCCTGGATGGCGGCCCGACCATCCGTTAGGTCCTGAAGAAGCCCACAATCGGACCTCTGCACCCTTTGGATGAATGTTCTTATGAGCGGTATGTGCTGATCATCATACTGCTCAAATATAACATTAATCACGAAAGCAGCTCGTGTCAACAAAAGGATTGTGTCCGACAACTGATTATCAACGGACAGAACACCGGCAGCAGATGACCACTGTTTATAAACACCGCTCCGGGCTATAATGTTCGTTATGGGCGCTCTTCCTCTCCACAGCAGCCATATCCCCCACATCGAGCAGCCGTCGCTACCGGGGTGAAGGCCATGTTCACTGTGTATCATCAGCTCGATCATGTTCGCCGCCTGGGCGGTGAGATACTTGACATGGCCGGATTTGAACCTGTAGAGACACCATCCCGGAGAGTCTTTTCCCGATCGCTGGTCAGTCTGAAGGCCTACGGCAGCGGACAGCAGACCGGGCCGGCAGTGCTGATCGTTCCTGCCCCCATCAAGCGGGCATATATCTGGGATCTCTCTCCGCAGGTCAGTGTGGTGCGGCATTGCCTGAGCAGGAACATGCACGTATACCTGACGGAATGGAAAGCACCCGGCCCCGATGATGACGATATCGGCCTCGATGATTATGCAGAAGGGTTCATCCTCGATTGCCTCGACGCCTTACAGGCAGAGCTCGGGCAAAGACAGGTCTTTCTGGCAGGCCATTCCATAGGCGGGACGTTCTGCGCGATCTTCTCTTCCCTGCACAGCGAACGGATCCTGGGCCTCGTACTGCTCGGCACGCCCGTGCGGTTCGGGCCGGATGTCGGGATGATCGATCTGTTCGCCGCAATTTCGCCCCCAGCCAGGTCCGTTACGTCCTGCCTCGGCACTGTCCCGGGCAGCTTCATGAGCTTCACAAGCAGCCTCGTCCTGCCCGAGAGCTTTCAGGCCGAGCGGTGGATAGACTTCATCATGAGCCTTCCTGATCCTGAAAAGCTCAAAGGGCATGCCAGGGTCGTCCGCTGGACCCTTGACGAGCTTCCCATGCCACGGAAGCTCTTCGAAGACATCATGGAAAAGCTCTATCGCGAGAATCGCTTCTTGTCGGGGACCCTGAAGATAGGCGGGAGAAACGCGCTGCCGGAGCATGTATCAGCCCCTGTCTTAAGCGTTGCAGACAAACGTTCGCTCGTCGCTCCTCCCCGTTCTTCTCTGGAATTTCATGACGCCGTTTCGAGCCATGACAAGCAGGTCCTCTGGTATCAGGGAGATGTGGGGATCGCCCTGCAGCACGTAGGCATGCTGGCAGGGGAGAACGCACACAAGCACCTGTGGCCGGAGATCATCGATTGGATGCACGCCCATGCATGGTGACAATTCCAGCCGGTGCATCGGATGAGAAATACACCCCATTTTCCATCAAGCGATTAAAATACCTATTTCTCCTGAAGGCTGAACACATACAGGACGTTGTCACCGGGCAGGCCGTGGAGCTCGGGTGTGCCTGCGAGATCGTACCCTGCCACCCATCCTCCCCATCCGTTGGCGAATTCGATATACTCTCTGCCCTCGACCGCATATACCACCGGCGCGCTGTGCCGCCCCGATGCTGCCTTGAAGCTCCGGAGCTCTCTGCCGTTGTCCGCATCGAGGATCAGCATCTTCTGATCGGGCGTGCCGCTCATGACCAGACCGGATGCAGGGCAGGAACATGTGCTTCATCTTCGGGTCATAGGCTGCCGGGCACCATTCCTTGCGGCCCGAAGGTCCGGGGGAATACCTCATCTATTATTTGATCGAGGATAAAGAAGAGCGCACTATAACCTTATAAAGGTAGATTCGTGCAGTCTCAGCAGAAAGAAGATCCGAGGGTGTATCTCGCTGCGGAAAGGACGTTCCTTTCCTGGGTGCGTACGGCACTGGCACTGATGGGGTTCGGTTTTGTCGTTGCGCGTTTCGGCTTGTTTCTGCGGGAGATCACACCCTCCGCACAGGCACATGGGACAGGGTTTTCCCTGCCCATCGGGATAGCTCTCATCGCACTGGGCATCATCGTCGTCATAACATCGACATTCCGCTACCGCAGATATATCCGGTCCATCGACAATGGCCAATTCAGGGCAGCCTTCGGGTGGAATTTCGATGCCCTGGTTGCTGCCCTTCTTGCCGTTATCGGCATCACCATGGCTCTCTACCTTACCCGCCTCTGACAGGAAAGAATCGCACCGACAGGGGGTATTGTCAAATGTTGTGGACGGAGTGTACCCATCGGTCTGAGTCATAGTTAAGCGGCCTCCTTGAGTTCACCGTTGATAAAGACCTTCCTTTGAAGGACCAAAGATATCAGGGTGTGACCTTTCAGACGCTTCCA
>JAKPPU010000110.1 GCA_029547185.1 Deltaproteobacteria bacterium
CTCGATCTCGTCGAGCTCCGTGTGGCAGACCCCGCAGGTCTTCACCCTGATCAGGACCTCGCCTTCATTGACCTCGGGCTCGGGCATCTCTGCGAGCCTGAGAGGTCTGTCCGTTTCTTTGAGATTCACGACCCGGTCGAGCACCATGGCCTTCATTGCCGCACCCCTTTCATAATGCGCTGCCTTTCCCCTCCCGTAGAGGTATCAGCACCCATAATAGGAGTATTGCGGATACTTCTCAAGCATATATCCTTGCTCCCTTCAGTACGAAAACCCTTGATCCGGATTCCTTTTTATATAAATAAGGAATTTGTGTCAGGAACGCTGCAGTTCATGAACCGTTTCCTCACGTGAGAATGACATAGATGGAATGATGAATGGAAATCCGCAGACAATCCTGAGAACCGTGTTCGGGTATGAGTCTTTCCGGCCCCACCAGCAGGAGATCATCGAGGGGCTCATCGAGGGACGCGACGCCTTCGTCCTCATGCCCACGGGAGGCGGCAAATCGCTCTGTTACCAGATCCCCGCCATGTGCCGTCAGGGCGTGGGAATCGTGGTCTCTCCGCTCATCTCGCTCATGAAGGACCAGGTCGATGCCTTGCGGGCCTGCGGCGTGAGGGCGGCCTTCTACAACTCCTCACTCCAGAGTGCCGAGGCCAAGAAGGTGCTGGCAAAGCTCCACAACGCGGAGCTCGATCTCCTGTACATCGCCCCGGAGAGGCTCATGAGCGACGAGTTCCTCGAGAGGCTGAAGAACATTCCGATCGCACTTTTCGCCATCGACGAGGCGCACTGCATCTCCCAGTGGGGCCATGACTTCAGGCCGGAGTACCGGAAGCTCGGAAGGCTGAGGGGCCTGTTCCCTGAAATCCCGCTCATTGCCCTGACCGCAACGGCCGAGCCCCATACCCGGCAGGACATCCTCGACCGCCTCGGCTTGCACAAGGCCAGGAACTACATCTCCGGTTTCGACCGCCCCAATATCCGCTATACGGTCGTGGAAAAGCGCAAGCCCTTCTCGCAGCTCCTCGAATACCTGCAGTCCCGGTCCGAAAGCGCCGGGATCGTCTACTGCCTCAGCCGGAGCCGCGTGGACAAGGTGGCA
Source organism: Deltaproteobacteria bacterium (assembly GCA_029547185.1). Classification (GTDB taxonomy): domain Bacteria; phylum Desulfobacterota; class Desulfomonilia; order UBA1062; family UBA1062; genus Phosphitivorax. Next base: position 1,109 of record JAKPPU010000110.1, read on the forward strand.
GGCCAGCTCGTCGAGGCCGGGTTCGAAGCGGCCCCGTACCATGCGGGGCTGTCGAGCGAGGAGCGCAAGAAAACCCAGGACGATTTCCTCAAGGACGACGTCCGGATCATCGTGGCCACGGTGGCCTTCGGCATGGGCATCGACAAGTCCAATGTCCGGTATGTCGTTCACTACGACATCCCGAAGAACATCGAGAGCTACTACCAGGAAACAGGACGTGCCGGCCGTGACGGCCTGCCTGCCGAGGCCCTGCTGATGTTCGGCTACGGCGACATCGCGGTGGCCAGGGGGCTCATCGAGAAGACGAGCAATCCGGAGCAGATGCGCATCGAGACCCACAAGCTGAGCGCCATGGTGGGCTTTGCCGAGGCCTTGAGCTGCAGGCGCCGCATCCTGCTCGGCTATTTCGGTGAACGCCTCCAGGAAGACTGCGGCAACTGCGACACCTGCCTCCATCCCCCTAAAGCCATCGACGTCACCGAAGACGCCCGCAAGGCCCTGTCCTGCGTCTACCGGGTGGGACAGCGCTTCGGCATGGCGCACGTAATCGATATCCTCCGGGGCTCCCGCAAGGAGAGGCTGCTCAAGATGGGGCACGACAGGCTCACCACATACGGGATCGGCGCGGACAGGAGTCAGGAGTTCTGGAGCAGCCTGCTGCGCCACCTGGTCCACCACGGCTTTCTCGAGCAGGACGTGGGCAACTATTCGGTGCTCAAGCTCACTCAAGCCGCAAAACCGCTGCTCAAGGGCGAGAAGACCCTCACGATGGCCGAGCCCCGCGTCAAGGCGGCCCCGGAGCCCAAGCATGAACGCCGCAGGCCCGGAGACATCGACTACAGCAAGCCTCTCTTCGAAAGGCTCCGTGCGCTGCGCAAGCACCTGGCCGACGAGGAGGGCGTGCCTCCCTTCGTCATCTTCAGCGACGCCTCCCTGGCCGAGATGGCCGCCCTCCTTCCCACGGAAGACGAGCACTTCCTCCGCATACACGGAGTCGGCGAGTACAAGCTCAAACGCTTCGGTCCCTCCTTCCTCGACGAGATCCGCAGATTCACAGGAAGCGACTCGGTTTCATAAGCGTTGCGGAAAAGCGTCGGGAGGAGTGGGAGTCGGATTTGAAAATTTGTCCGGAGGAGAGGGAGGCAGGATGAGCCCTTCCTTCACCGGAATCACTTTTCGAATGCATCCTAAGGTTTGCCTTTAAGGGCGACCCCGTAAACTCACCTTACTCGTTTGGAGGAGAGGATGACAGGGGAGAAAGCGGGAATGACACGGTGGAGAAGAATTCGCTCCATAAGTGTAAACCATCATGAACGATTCCTTAAATTAACGCCCATTCGTGAAAACGGGAATCCAGGAGATCTCGGGCTTTCTGGGAAACTCTCTTTCCCGACTCAGGACGCCGGGAATCGGGGGTTTGTCTATGAGGGAAGGGAAAACCCTTCCTTGCCTGCGAGATCGTCCAGCTCGAGGGTGAGGGCGTCTTCCGTCTCGGGATCGGTGACGGTGCGCACCCGCGTATCGATCACCTTGAAATAATGCCTGCACACCTTGCAGAAGTATACCCGCACACCCTCGATGCCCTCGGCATCGAAATACCCCAGCGTGGCATGATCGGTATTGCTGCACGCAGGGCACCTGAGCCTCGGGAACCGCCAGGTATGTCCGCACGAAAGGCAGGCGAGCGTACGCTCGTCTTCCGCATCGAAACCGATCTTTGCAAACGACCCGCAGAAGGGACAGTCGCCTTCGTACAGTGCTTCGGGAACCAGGCGAAGGTTTTTCTCTCTGAGCATGTGGAGAAAACGGGACACGATGCTGTTTATGACTGCGCCGGTAAGCTCCCTGTCGGCTTCCGGAACGGTCGGGGGATCCTGCCCGGTGATGAATGACGCAAGGACCTCGGCTATGTCGAACGCGGGGTCGGCGCCTGCGGTTTCTTTCCAGACAGCAGAGCAGACCGGAGCGAGGATCGGGATGAATGCGCTGAAGTCGTCCATTCCCTTTAAAGGGGCTTCAAGCTCGGGAATCGCGACGTTTGAGAGGACGCGCTCGGTGAGCTCGTGCAGGGCTTTTATTCCGAGGATTGCTTCGGTTTGGGCCGGATAAGCATTCAAGATCGAGTCCCAGTTCATGCAGGCACCCTAGGGAAAATCGAGCCTGAAGTCAAGCCAATTCACCCGGCATTTATATGCCTTGTTTTGCATAACAACGGTATTTATGTAATAAATTGCATAACATATAATGAATTGTCATTCATTTTTTCGTTGAAATACTGAGGAGATGATCGTATATTGGAGGGGTATCAAAAAAAACCATCGTGGGAGAGTTGCTTATGAATATCTCGAGGAGGAATTTCCTCAAGCTGGCAGGCGGCACCTTCGCAGCGGCCGGTATCGGGACAGGGCTCGGCATACAGCCGGCATACGCCCAGCCGAGAAAGATCCGCTATGCGCAGGAAGTCACCACGATCTGCCCGTATTGCGGGGTGGGCTGCGGCATCATCGCCCACGTCTCAAACGGCAAGGTGATCAACACGGAAGGCGATCCTGACCATCCCATCAACAAGGGGGCGCTGTGCTCCAAGGGCGGATCTCTCTACCAGATCGCAAACAATGATAAGCGCAACCAGAAGGTTCTCTACCGCGCTCCCGGGGCTGATTCCTGGAAAGAGGTCGAGTGGGACTGGGCCCTCGACAAGATCACTGCGAACCTCAAGAAGACCAGAGACGCCGGCTTCAAGCTCGTCAACGAGAAGAACGAGGTCGTGAACCGGTGCGAGAGCATCGCCGCCATCGGTGGTGCAGCACTCGACAACGAAGAGGTTTACGCCCTGACCAAGATGAACAGGGCGCTCGGTCTGGTGTATGTCGAACACCAGGCCCGGATCTGACACAGCGCCACGGTCGCCGGTCTGGCGGCATCTTTCGGTCGCGGTGCCATGACAAATCACTGGAACGACATCCAGCATGCGGATGCCATTCTCATCATGGGCTCCAACCCAGCGGAAAACCATCCCATCTCTTTCAAATGGGTCAACGAGGCCAGGGCCAAGAGAGGCGCCAAGCTCATCGTAGTGGACCCGAGGTTCACCAGGTCTGCTGCAACGGCAGACTATTACGCGCGCCTCAGGCCGGGCACGGACATCGCCTTTTTGGGAGCCATGATCAACTATGCCATAGAGCATGACAGGATTCAGTGGGAGTACGTCAAGAATTACTCTGATGCCGCATACCTCGTGAATCCCGATTTCAAGGGCCCGGATGATCTGGACGGCGAATTCTCCGGGCTCAACGGAAGCAAGTACGACAAGGCAAGCTGGAGCTATCAGACCGACGAAAACGGTATCCCCAAGATGGACCCGACGCTGCAGGATCCCATGTGCGTGTTCCAGCTCCTGAAAAAACATTACTCTCGCTACACCCTGAAGAAGGTCAGCGAGTTCACCGGATGCGACATCAAGTCCCTCGAGACAGTATGTGACGAGTATACGTCCACGTACAAGCCGGAGCTCTCGGGCACCATCATGTACGCCATGGGCACGACGCAGCACACCTACGGCTCACAGAACGTGCGGGCCTTCTCCGTGCTCCAGATCCTGCTCGGAAACATCGGGGTTGCAGGCGGCGGCATCAATGCTCTGCGCGGAGAGAGCAACGTGCAGGGCTCCACGGACCATGCCGCGCTTTTCCACATCCTGCCCGGCTACCTCAAGTATCCCAAGGCCAACGAGCCGACCCTGGCCACGTACAACGAGAATAACACGCCGAAGTCCAAAGACCCCATGAGCATCAACTGGTGGGGGAACACACCGAAGTACATCGCCAGCCTCCTGAAGGCATGGTGGAGAGACGTTGATCTGGAGACCGGCTACAGCTACCTTCCCAAGATCGACGATGGAAAGAACTACTCCTATCTGCCCATCTTCAGCGCCATGGCAAACGGAGACCTCAAGGGCATGTTCGTCTGGGGCATGAACCCGGCAGTGGGCGCACCGAGCTCCAAGATGATCAGGAAGGCACTCGCCCAGCTCGACTGGATGGTTGCCATCGACCTGTGGGAGACTGAAACTTCGGCCTTCTGGCAGAAAGAGGCAGGCGTGAACCCGGCCGACATCAAAACCGAGGTCTTCCTGCTCCCCGCCGCATCATCGGTCGAGAAGGAAGGTTCGATCTCCAACTCAGGCAGGCTGGGTCAGTGGCGGTACAAGGCCATCAATCCCATAGGACATTCAGAGGACGATCTGTGGATCATGAACCAGATCGTGAACCGCATCAAGACCCTCTATGCCAAGGAAGGCGGGGCATTCCCGGATCCCATCATCAATCTCAACTGGAACTACGGCAAGGTGGGGCTCGACGGCAAAATCCACAACCCGTCCCCCCGGGAGGTGGCCAAGGAGATCAACGGCTACTTCATCGTGGATAAGGAAATCGAAGACAAGGCCAAAGGAGAGATCAAGAAATTCAAGGCAGGAGATATGGTGCCGGGATTCCCCATGCTGCAGGATGACGGCTCCACGGTAAGCGGCTGCTGGATCTACTGCGGGTCTGTCAGCGATACCGAGAACAAGATGATGAAACGCGATGCCACGGACCCGACCGGACTGGGCATGTATCCCAACTGGGCCTGGTGCTGGCCGGTAAACCGCAGGATCATCTACAATCGCGCAAGCGTGAATGCCGAAGGCAAGCCTTTTGCCAAGGACAAGCCGGTCATCTGGTGGAGCGGCCTCAAGAAGACGTGGCTCGGAGATGTTCCGGACGGCGGAGGAGACCCCGGCACCAGGCACCCGTTCATCATGGTTCCTCACGGCCGCGCCATGCTCTTCGCAGCAGGCATGACCGACGGTCCTTTCCCCGAGCACTACGAGCCGCTGGAATCCACGGTGAAAAACATATTCAGCTCGAAGCAGGTCTCCCCGATCGTCACCAGGTGGGACGAGAAGGCAAAGGAAAAGACCTGCAACCCGATCCTGGCAGCAGGCTGCATCGCGGCTACATTCGGGAGCGAGGAAGCCAAGGAGTTCCCGGTCATCTGCTCGACCTATCGCCTGTCAGAGCACTGGCAGACCGGCCAGATGACCCGGTGGCTGCCATGGCTGACCGAACTGGTCCCGAACCAGTTCGTCGAGATGAGCGAAGAATTCGCCCGCGAGATGGGCATCACCTTCGGCGACAAGGTCCGCCTGACCTCGGCACGCAACATCGAGGGCATCGAGGCCTATGCCATGATCACCAAGCGCCTCAAACCCTTCGTCATTCAGGGCAAGAAGCATCACATGGTGGGTATCACCTGGCACTTCGGATACAAGGGGCTGGCCACGGGAGGCAACGCCAATGACCTCACCCCCTTCATCGGAGACAGCAACACCATGATTCCTGAATACAAAGCTTTCCTCGTGAAAGTGGAAAAGGTTTAAGGGGGTGAAAAATGGCTGAATATATCAAGCTTGTCGACGTAACGAAGTGCACCGGCTGCAGGGGCTGCCAGGTGGCGTGCAAACAGTGGAACGAGTTGCCTGCGGAAAAAACCGGATTCACCGGTTCTCTGCAGAACCCGAAAGACCTTTCCTACAACACCTGGTGCCTCATCAGGTTCGACGAAGTGGAGAAGAAGGACAAACTGAACTGGCTCATGCGCCACGATGCGTGCATGCACTGTGAGACGCCCGCATGCGTCAAGGCCTGCCCTTCACCCGGCGCCCTGTTCAAGACGCCGGAAGGCGCGGTCGTGCACGACACGAATTACTGCATCGGCTGCAAATCGTGCATCGTTGCCTGCCCGTTCGACATACCGAGGAACAATCCTGCCATCGAAAAGATGGCCAAGTGCTCGCTGTGCTACGACAGGATAACCGACGGCAAGAAGCCCGCCTGCGTGACCGCGTGCCCCACCGGGTGTCTGAGCTTCGGCTCCAAGGACGCGATGCTCATGGCGGCTGAAAAACGCGCAGAGCAGATAAAGGGCTTCATCTATCCGAACAACCCCAAGTACGAGACCCACCTCATGTATATCATGCCCGGCACAGTCGAGATCACCGACTTCTCCCACACCAATCCGAACCCGAAGATGCCGGCGACAATCCTCTGGTGGAAGAACCTCTTCAAGCCGCTGACGCTCATCGGCATCGGCGGCGTTGCAGGAGCTGCCTTCCTCCATTACATCATCAAGGGACCGCACAGAGTTCACGAGAAGAAAGAAGAAGGGGGTGAATAAATGTCCGCACATGAGAATCTGATCAAGGTAACGGATGCGGAAGAGAGGATCGTTCACTGGCTCCTCGCCGGGAGCTGCCTCTTCTGTCTCATAACGGGCCTGGGCTTCATGTTCCATTCATGGAGCTTCATCGCCACGCTCTTCGGCGGCTACTATGCCATGAAGTGGATGCACATATTCTCGGGCATCGTTTTCATGGCATCTCTCGTCTACTCCTACTTCATGTGGAAGAAGGACTGCGAGTTCGAGCCGAGTGATCTCCAGTGGGTGCTCAAGGGCGGGGGATATCTCTGGGAAGTGAAGGACCTTCCCCCGGTCTACAAGTACAATGCCGGCCAGAAGGCATTCTTCTGGATACTCGTGGCATGCGGAGCCGTCATCGTCATCTCGGGGCTCATCATGTGGAACCCTGTCTTCTACCCCGTGATCGCCGCGCGCTTCGCATACATGCTCCATGCAGGCGCAGTGGTCGTGCTGGGCTCCTTCATCGTGGTGCACATCTACCTGGGCACGGCAGGCAATCCGGGCACGGTGACGGCAATGTTCACCGGTCAGGTCACGAGAGCCTGGTGTGAAACGCACTGCCCGCGCTGGCTCGCGGAAAGGGACAATTACAAGCCCGGCCAGGAAAAGGAAACAGCATAATACCTGCCGGTAAAGCGTACAAGGGACTGACGAGGCCCTTTCTCGAAACCTCGTCAGTCCCTTTTTCTTTGACTCCACACCTCTTCTTCTCGGTGCAGGGACATAGTGCCCTTGCCGAGCCGTCCGCCCGGGGGTATAATTATGGCTATGAAAAAAATCTCCTGTCTTTCGTTGGCCTTCTTGTTCTGTGCCTGGTTTTCCTCTGCAGGCGCAGCGGTTCCCGAACAGGGATATGGCAAGGCTATTACCCGGGCCAGGCTCCAGCCGATCGATGACAAGGCGGCCGCAGCATATCTGGGAATCCCGCAGAAGAGCGGCGGGGTCTCGCTCGGCGATATCGATGCCGATATCATCATCGTCGAGATCTTCAGCATGTACTGTCCTTACTGCCAGAGGCATGCACCAGCGACCAACGAGCTCTTCGATGCCATAGAGTCGGGAAATGCTACCCGAGAAAAGATCCGGCTGATCGGTATCGGGGTCGGAAACAGCGCTCATGAAGCCGCATTCTTCAAGAAAAAATACGGTATCCGGTTTCCCCTGTTTTCCGATGCAAACTCTGCTGTCTTGAACTCCCTTCCCGGCGTGAGAACCCCCTATTATTTCGCAATCCGGAAGAAAGGAAAATCCCTGAACGTATTCTTGCAGCAGCAAGGCGCCTTCGACGATCCTCAGGCATTCCTCAGGACCGTCATCGAGAAGTCCGGTGCCTCTGCCCGAGGAAAACAGTGAAAACGTCCCTTGCCCCCGTTGTCAGCGCAATGATTCTGTCATCATGCCTGCTCCTTGTCAGCATCCCGGGCCTGTCCGCGTCTGATGCACTGAAGGAGGGGATCTACCAGACGGGGAAGCTCAAGCCCGTGGACAGCACCCTCAAGGTGAAGGTCGGCGACAGGGCCCCGGATTTCACCCTCGTGTCGCTCAGCGGCAAGAAGGTGTGTTTGAAAGACTACCGCGGAAGGAAGAACGTCATGCTCTCGTTCGTACCTGCCGCATGGACGCCGGTCTGTTCGGACCAGTGGCCGGGATACAATATCGCCCGGGAAGAATTCGAAAAGTATGATACCGTCCTTCTCGGCATTACCGTGGACAATATCCCGACCCTGTATTCCTGGACAAAGTCCATGGGTGAGCTGTGGTTCCCGGTGCTCTCGGATTTCTGGCCGCACGGCCGCGTCGCAGAGAAATACGGGGTCCTGCGTTCGAACGGAACGACGGAGCGGGCGATCTTCCTCATCGACAAGAAGGGAAAGATACGCTACATCGACGTCCACGACATCAACAAAAGGCCTCCCCTGGAGACCATCCTGAGCGAGCTCGAGAAATTGAGCAGGTGAATTCCCCTGCATGAGCCTTCCGTCCGAGCGCGACTGAAAAGCCGGTCAATGTCCCCAGGCGACCCGGGAACCGCCCCGCCCATGCCGGCCGGAATGCAGGAACGGTCTCACCCGTCGGCAAAACCCTTCTCGAGGCATGATTTCTCGTTTCCATCAGCCTTTTCAAGCCAGTCCCGTTTCCAGTAATAAAGACAGCACCGATCACACCCTTCATTGCTGATGAGATCCTTTCCATCGCAGTATAAGCCGTCCAGAACAACAAGATCCTTACATTCCCGTATCTTTTTCCCATCCCGGTCGAGTATGGAGCGGGGCGTTTTCAAAACCGTTGCCGTCTGACTGCAATAGCGTTTCATACCCGGAAGAAAATTCAATCCTTTGTACTTGCCCATGGGGTTCAAGGTGCACGCTATCTGTTCGTAGGGTTTGATACGAACGCTGTCTCCACGTTTGAGCTCTGTCTTCAATGTCTTTTCTTCACCACCTCGATGATCTCCCGTGTCGATAAGGGGCTTGTCCATACGATGGCGGAAAAGCAGCTTCGAATACTTCGACAATCTTCTCTTCAGCGCAGGGGGTATCCTCAAGGCAAGCTGCCAGTATTTCTCCATGGGGCTCAATGCATGTCCTGATCGGCCCAGGGAGGTGTATTGGCAGGTGTAAGCCTTCACGCCCTCATTTTCGTTCTGCCGTTCGGGGATTGCCTTGTCCATATTACACCTTCCTCACCCAGGCGGTTTTCCACAGAAGCGTACAGCACTGGTCGCAGTCCCTTCCGTCAAGCATGCCTGCTCCGTCGCAGACAGGGCCGCTCAATATAATGATATTCCTGCATGAGAGCATCTCTTTATGATTCTCGTCGAAAATCCACCTGACCGGTTTTAAAACCTTGTATTCCCGGTCGCAGTATTTCACCATACCGGGCATGAACAAAAGCCCGTCATGGCAGTTGCTCCCGTCAAGGGTCTTCGATATCTCATCATACGGGAGAACTCTGACGATATCACCCGCCTTGATGCGGGCGCCATTACCGGCACGTAGACGATATCCGAGATAATTCAACAATCTCTTGATCATGATCTTTGCTTCCTTACGTTATTTCGCAGGAACCTCACTGCGTGAGGCATGCCCGGAATAAGCTTCAGCCTTTGCTTGAGCAGAGACCGGCCGTACATCAGGGTGCCCCGGACAGATGTGTTGTAGAGCGTCATGAGGGTATAGAACGTCTCCTCATCGGCATAACGGTGCTTGTAGCCGTAATCGACAGGAAACATGTGGAACCTTTTCACATCCGGATGATGAAGGATGATGTCTTCAATGATGAACAGAATGAGATTGATCGAAGGCGAGAGTGAAGAATGTTCCTCGTTATATCCTGTCTTGCAGCAATGGAAGACATCCTCGTCCCTGTAGCAGAATGCACCTGCCACTGCCTGACCGTTTATTTCCAGGAAGTACATATGGAGCCGTTCATCCTCGTACAGCATCCTTATCAGGCTTTCATAGTACGAGCGGTAGTTCGGGGGCAGTTTCGCCAGAGACGACCCCCCCTCCCCCTTCCATCCCGAATCCTCGATGGAGAGGAACACAGGCCATGAGCCGAGGGCATCATCGCCGGTGTAATGACGGAATCTGTGTGTGGGATCTGCAGCGAGCTTTCTTTTTTTTGCATTGGCTTCCTTTCGTGTTTTTGCAGAAAGGTGGCGGTAATAGTCTTCGATGGATTCCGGAAGCAGGGCGGTATATGTAGGCTTTATCTCCGTCTCGAGACGATAGGCATCGGCATTTGCCACCCCTGTCTGTGCGTCTTTCTGAAAAGAGTATCCGCTTCGGTACAAGAGCACATCCCAGCCGTGCTTATCCGAGAGGAGCGCTTCAATGAAGTTCCTGGAGAATGCATCTTCGCACCCTTGCGCAACCAGCACGCCGGGATGGCGGCAGTGCGGATTCGTGAGGCTCGAAAGCACACGGACGGGACCGTTTTTCTCCAGGACCAGGGGAAGAAAGCCTATGATCCTTTCCCCTTCGAATACGGGGTACACCCGGACACGGTCGGGCTCTGCAAATGATTTGTACCACAGAGCGATATAGTCAAATGAGATGAAGAAGGAGCTCGAAGATTTCTCCCTGCAGATATCTCTCCATGTTCCTTCTATCGCGGAAAGCCCGTCGAAATGAACAATGGGCCTATGAGAGATCAGCCCATGGCTTTTTGCCTGGACAAGGGGCTGATGCATGTTCATACCTCCTCAATGGTAAGGGGCCATACTCGGGCAGACTGTTTGATGATGTATTCAGGATAGGGGCTCTTCTCCGGGATGCGGCATCGCCTGATCACTCCCGGCGCTCAGAACCGGCCGGGCGGCCTCCACTCCGAGCAGTCTCCCGAGAAGGAGCTTGAGTCCGTCTGCGAACCTCTTTTCAATGAGCGTATTCACTGCATATGCAAAGAACATCATCCCGATGACGGTTCCCCACATGACCATATGCCTGCCGACCTTCGGAAAGAGATGGTTGAAGATCGTGTATCCGACATTCTGATGGATCAGGTAGAGGGGGTAGGTGATCGCCCCCAGGACCAGCCATCGGGGAGTTGAGATCAGTCTCGTGTACCTCAGGGAGACGAGGGAGAAGATTACAAAGAAAGATGTAATGACTGCGGAAACGATGAAGACATCGAACGGGACGCGGTAATGGGATACCAGGGCAGAAGCCTGAGAGACCCCGCCCCACAGAGCCAGAACGTAGCATACGCCAAGGATGCAGATTCTATAGGCGGTGAAGCCCGACGTATATGAGATGTAGAACATGGACCCTGCGATGAAATAATGGGCATATTCCGGCATGGCTAGGAGCGAAAGATACGGGACCTCCCACCGGGAGACCACCAGCACTGCAGCAAGCCATATGCCGAGAAGCCTTTCAGCGTGCCTGATCATGCCCAGTGCAAGCACAATACATACAAGAAGGTAGAACTGGATCTCCACGTATAAGGACCAGTACACATCGTCGATGGAGGGGATTCCCAGGAACTTGGCCGCCATGGTCATGTTCAGGAGATACTGCCCTGCAGTCACTTGATAATTCTGCTGATTGCCCGCAAGGGCCATCACCAGGGCGCTCATCGTGCAGCACACCCAGAACGCCGGGTAGAGCCGCACGGTCCGGGAGATGATGAACTGTCTCGCTGAGCCCTGTGAAGCCGTCATGAGAATGACGAACCCGCTGATGATGAAGAACAGATGGACACCGAGATACCCATACTTCGCTGCGCCTTCCAGGGGAGGATAATTCATGATCGACATGCCGTCTGCGGCCATGCCGCGGAAGGCATAGTGGAAGAGTACGATCATGCAGGCAGCGATGAACCGGAAAAGATCTATTTCGTAGAGCCTGTTGTGAGTCTTTCTCGAATACATTCCGAGGTCTCTTCTCAGTAATAGTAGTACGTGCTCTTGGTGATATTGTCCCGGTTGAGCACGAAACCGAGGATCTTTTCGCCCGGCAGGAGCTTCGTGGCCTTTATGACGTCCTTTGCCGCCGTCCTCCCGTCTTCGACCACAATGATGATGCCGTCGACCAGAGGTGCGAATGCCAATGTGTCAGCCCCATAGAGCACAGGCGGGGTATCGAAGATGACCAGGCGGTCGGAGTACCGGTTCTTGACCTCCTCCACAAGATCGCGCATCCGGGAGGATTCGATGAGCTCAGTGCTGTTCCTGACCGTCGGCCCTCCTGATATGAGGGTGAACTTCTCGATTCCGGGCCAGATGATGAGGTCCTTTAAGGGCAAGCCGTGGGCCAGGTAGTCGACAAGGCCTCTGTCGCTCTGTATGCCCATATACTTGTGCACCTCCTGCCTTCTGAGATCGCAATCCATGAGGAGCACGGTCTGATTGAACCTCTTGGCATACGCCAGGGAGAGATTGATGGATGTCAGGGTCTTGCCTTCGCCCGGATTGACGCTGGTGATCATGACCGTCCTGAAATTCCTGGAGTTCATGAGGATATCCACCCTGGTCCGCAGCACCTTGAATGCGTCGAGGTATGGCGAGTCCCAGAGAAAGGCGATACACCTGTTCTTTGCCATGGTCTTTTCATCCAGGCTGACATATCTGGATTGTGAATAGACGGGAGAGTCCCAGTCCTCCTTGCCCAATGATCTCCGCACATCCTGATCGCGCTGCAGCTTAATCTGTTTTTGTTCCAGATCCTTCTTTTCCATGAGCTTACCTATCTTCATCGCTACCCCCTCCGATAGTAGATCCCCATGCGTCTCAGCATTCTTTTCCGGAACACTTCTTTGTCCACTCCGATGAAAGGCGGGATAATGATGCTCGCAATACCAGCCTTCATCAGTGCAAATCGGTATGGCAGCCCGCCCGGATTCAGGTAATAAATCTTCCTGCCGGATGGTATCTTGGGTATTGATGCGAGTACGGGTATCGATGAGAGAGATGAGAGCATATCCACGCCCCTGACAGAGGCATCGGTGATTTCCTTCAAGGCAACGGTCCCGATGCCTGCACTGACCGACAGGATGAATCCCAGGAGCATGATGGCCAGCCGGTTCGGTTTATAAGGCTTCTCGGGCAGCTGTGCAGGATCAATGAGGGTGAACCGCTCCCCTTTCTTCTCCTTTTCAAGTCCCTGGGATACCCGGGCCTCCATGAGCTTCCGCATGAGATCGTCATACTTTCCCTGTTTGCCGGCCCGCTCCGCCATGAGGGTCTTGTACTCCGATTCAACCTGGGCTGAGGCACCGATACTGCTTTTATACTCAAGCATTCGCTGCTTCATATCCGATATCTGTCCCTTGACAGACCGCATCTCGGCCTGAACGCTCGTAAGCTCTGAAAAGAGAGCGATGTAGGTGGGGTTGCCCGCCCGTTTCCTGGCTCCCCCTGATGCGGCGGAGGGCCGTTTGATCTGCCGCTCCAGTTCAGCTATCTCGGCCTTCGTCTTGACGATGTCAGGGTATTCTTCAGAGAAGCGCTGCCTGAGGTCCACGAGCTGGACGTAGAGATCATCCAGACGCTTGACGTCAGCCTGGTTTGAATCGGGAGAAATGTTTGCGAGCTGGGCCTTCAGGGATCCCTCTTTCATCCTGAGCTGAGACAGCTGATTGGAAAGCATGTCGATGTTGCGCTCGGCTTCACGCACACTCTGCATATTGACCTGTACGAGGTCAGGAAGATCATTGATATGCTTTTTTTTGAACGCGGTGATCCTGGCGTCTATGTTCATGAGGTCGGCCCTGAGGTTGGCCAGCTCCTCCTCCAGAAACCTCGCAACCTCGCTCGCATGCTGCTCCCTTGCCTTGATGTTCTCTTCCAGAAAGAGGGAAGCGAGCACCGTGGCCACCTCGTAGATCGTCTGCGGTCTGTTGTTCCCTTCATAGGAAAGCGTAAAGGCAATGGTCGCCGTCATGGGTCTGCCGGTCCGGGGATCCATCACGTCCGCATTCACGGATTCGAGCTTGATATCCTTCCTCATCCTCTCGACGATCTCTTCGGAGGGCACCTTGTTTCTCATTTCACTGTAGAGGTTGAACCTGCCTATGATCTCGATCAGCCTCTTCGAGCTCATGATTCTCTTTTTGATGATCTGGAGCTGGTGCTCTGCATACGTCGAGATGGTCGTCTTCACGAACTCTTCCGGTATGTCCTGCTGCTCGATGAGGATGGTCGAGGAGGACCTGTAAACCGGCGGCAAGGTCACGGCAACGATGACCGTGCCCGTGATAACGACGGAAAACGGCAGGACGAGGCTCCAGAACCTCCGTCTGGCAATGATGACTAAATCTCCAAACGTCAAGGATGGTCTATTCATACGAACTCTCCCAATTTATTGGCTTAACGGGCAGAAACGCTGCCCGGTGTTAACGAGGGACGGGATACTGCCACGTCAGATGAAGAGAATACAGGCTCTGCCTGCTGGTGCTGTCGTTCTCGTAATCGATCACCCTGACGAACCTGCCGAATGCCTCGGCGCTTAAGGATTCAGTAAAGGAATACACGATCATGGGCTGTATATACACGGTCTGATCGTCCACCTTTTCAACGGAGAGGGTTTCACCCGGGGTCTTGTTCACGATGAGTTCCATCAGGACGGTCCCGCTGAGCTTTCTGGTGAATTTCCTGGTTGTGCTGAACAGTATCGATGTCAGGCTGGTCACACCCTGGCTTTGATCCAGGGCGCTGGCGCTGCGCTCCAGAGTGAGCAGGCTGCTGCCCTTCTCCCCCGTATAGGTGCAGGCGATCAGGGCAGTCGCCGCGTATCGGTAAGCAGATTCGAATTCGCTCTCGCCTTTTGAACGGGAAGAAAAATATCGTTCCCCGACATCCACAGAGAGGCTGAAAAGCTCATTGAGCTGTTTGTCAACCCCTACGGAAAGGGAATACTCATCGACGTCAACATCATCGAAATCATAATGCCCATAAGCCGAGGCAAGCCTTCCCGTCGCCTTTTGCAGAATTGAATCGAGCTTGCGGGTAAAGACGAGCTGACCACTCTGGAAAAGTGAGTCGCTCGTACCCTCGCTGTCATACGTGTCTCTCTCAAGGGCATAGCCGATACCTGCCGTCGTCTTCTCCGAGAGGGCATAATCGGTCCTCACCCTGTAGATCTCCCGGTCACGCCGCTCGGCGTTGAGCACCAGCCCGGTGACGGTTATATCCCGGTCAGGCCTCGAGTCTCTGGTAAATCCGGCCTCCGCCAATACGTCCCACCTCTCCGTGAGGCGATAGGCAATGCGGGCCAGGTGCTCCTGGTCGGTGGAATCGAGATCATCCGAATCGCGATATTTCAGGAAAATGGCACGCGACAGGAGTGATGAATCGAGGCGCTCCGTTCTCGCAAGGAGTTTTACCCCCGGTGATATCATCGTAGTGACGTCATGGACCCGGTCGGACTCCGAATCATCGAAAAAGAGGTTGTTGTTGTATTCTTCCCCAAGGTTGATCAATGGGATGAACTTGATCTCCGCTCCCATGCCCTCCGATGAAAACAGAAAGAAGACGATGAGCGGTATGGCGCGCAAGACGCCATGGGCCATACGGAAATATCTCACACACAGCCCCTATGGAACTACAATCACATCGCCCCGCTCGAGGATGATGTTCTGTTCGAGACGTTTGCCCTTTACTATGTCATTGTACCTGAACCATGTCATGCTGCTCCTTCCATTCATGGTGCGGATGATCTTGATGTTGTTGTCGTCCGCAAACGGGTTCAGCCCCCCTGCCATGGCAAGCGCCTGCAGGACATTGGTATTGCAGTTGAGTATGTACCTGCCGGGATTGTTGACCCTCCCTATGACATAGATGTACATGCTGTTGACATTCTTGACCTCCACGTTGAGTACGGGGTGGGGAACGTACCGCCTGATCTTGTCTTCGATGTCGGTCTTCAGGCTGCTGATCGTTTTACCCTCGGCAACGACCCTTCCGACGAGCGGAAAGGATATGGTCCCGTCAGGAAGCACGACGACCTCTCTGGTGAGGTTTTCATCTTTCCAGATCGAGATTGCCAGCACATCACCCTCGCCTATGATATATTCGCTGCTTGCCGGTTCTCCGGCTCCCGACACGCATGTGAGCGGGCTCAAAATGCACGCGGCCAATGCAAGGACAGCCATGCCGTATGTTCCGATTCTCATGATCTTCCCCCCTTTTCAAAAAATATCATGATCGCTTTGCTTCACCTTCCTTAATGAATGCCTTTGAGCGCAATGATGAGGAGCGCCCCGACAGTGGTCGCTGCCACGAGCTTCTTTCCCTTTTCCTGTCCGTTGAGCATGATCTCGTACGTATAGAAAAGTATGAGGATCTGTATGAGGAACATGAGGGTCCTCCATACATCCAGGACCGACTCCAGGAGCGGCGGCACGCAGAGCGTTATGGCAATGACGAGAAAGTCCATGGGGCTGGTCCTGAAACTGGTCTCCGGTGACCTGCCCCTGACCAGGATGAACGCCGAAAGGATGCACATCAGGCACAGGAAGATATAGATCCATCCGAGGCTCCACTCCCTCAGAGAAAACGACTGCTCCTGATTGAAGTAGATCGAAGCAGGGATCATGAAATACAGCGCCATGCGCACGATGCTGCTGAGCAGCCTGTTTCTCATGATCCACAGGCAGATGATCATCGATGCCATCACGAACGACAGCAGAGAGATGTGATACGGAAGGTCGCTTGCATAGAAGCAGTTGACGAACAGAAGTGCCGGGGGAAGCATGTAGAGGATGATCGCACAGAGGCGGACGATCTTTTTCTCGTTTTCCACGCTTAAGAATCGCCCCACCATGTCCATGAAACCGACCCTTCTTATCCTGATCCTGCGCCTGCATACCGCATGGGAAAACATGCAGATCATCCCCGAGAGGAACAGGTAGAACGCCAGAATGGAAAGGCCGGAACGGGAGCTGAGAAAGTAAGCGGAAAGCACGTAGACGGATTGGATCAAGTAGATGATGAAAACGGCTTCTGTATGGAAAAACCCGGTACCCAGCAGCTTGTGATGAAAATGGTTGTGATCCGCGATGAAGGGGGAGTCGCCCCTTGCAATCCTTTCGATCATGACGATGGCCGTGTCGATGACGGGGAAACCTATGATGAGCAGAGGAAGAAACGGACTCAAGGACTCTCCCCCCTGTGTCAGCCTCAGCGACAGGATGATGGTGATGAAACCTATGAACTGGCTCCCTGCGTCGCCCATGAAAACCAATGCGGGATACGTGTTGAAGCAGAGGAACCCGAACAGGGTCCCCAGCATGGAGAGGCTCATGATGAGGACTACATCGTCCCCGGATCCGTATGATAGAACGCAGAGACAGAGGAAGATGATGAGAGCGATCCCGCCCGCAAGACCGTCAAGCCCGTCTGCGAGATTTATCGCATTGGTGATCCCTACGACAACCACGAGGGTGAGCGGGATGGATATGGTAAGGGACCATTCGGATCCGGGGAGGAAAAGCGGATCAAAGACCGTTATCCGTATCCCTCCGTAGAGAATCACTACCAGGGCCGCAACGATCTGGGCAATGAACTTGGTTTTGTATCCGAGGCATATGATATCGTCAACGAAGCCTTCGGCAACGAGTATTGCCATTCCCACCAGGGCTGCAACCACGAAGCGGTCCGCCGGCAGCCAGATAAGGATGGAGATGCAGAACCCCAGCGACATTGCCAGGCCGCCGATCTTGGGTATGGGCCTCGAATGCACCTTCCGCTCGTCGGGGATGTCCATGATCCTCGCTTTTTGTGCCACTGCCTTGAAAATGGGCAGAAAGGCCAGCGTGATGAAGAGAGAGATGAAGAAAGAAGAGGCAAGGGTCATGTTCTCAAGCCATCCCGATCAACAGTGAATGTTCCGTTCAGGAGCGGCAGCGTCCTTGACCATGCCGATAGGCATCAGCTCCTGGTATACACCGATGGTCTTTTTGATGATGATCTTCTCGTCGAAATCTTCGAGCACCCGCTTTCTGCCCGCCTCTCCCATACGGGCCCGCTCTTCGGCGTTGTCGGACAGGTATCGTATGGCATCCGCGAGCCTGGCGCTGTTCTTCACGGGAACCAGCAGTCCGTTCACCATATGGGTGACGATCTCCCGGCACCCGGGAACATCTGTCGCAATGATGGGCAGGCCGCACGCCGCGGCTTCCATCAGGATCTTGGGCATCCCCTCCCGATAGCTGGGCAGAACGACCGCGTCGACCTCGCTCAGCAGAGACGGCATGTCATCGACATAGCCGAGGTAGGTAATGAGCCCTTCCCTTGCCCACTGGTCGATCTTGTTCTGCGGCACGGAAGCAGGATTGTCCCTGTCCGGTCTGCCTGCAACGAGGAACTGGATGTTTCCGGTCTCGGACTTCAGGATGCGTGCCGCCTCCACAAACTCCCTGACGCCCTTGTCCCACAAAAGCCTCGTTGCCAGAAGCACCCGTATTCGCCGATCGTGGAGGGCCTTTTCGGAATAATGCCTGAACCTGTCGACATTGACTCCCGAACCCTGGATGAGCCTGATGTGGTTCGGCATGATAAAACGATTGTCCAGAAAGAAGAGATAGTCATCGACGTTTTGTGTGATGAGCCGTCCGGCCTCTCCTCTGAGGGCCAGTTTGAACAGGAACCGGACTATGGGCCGTATCAGACTCGCCTGCACGCCCTTGCTCGTGAACACATACCCGAGCCCGACCACCGCATCCACCTTGTTCTGTATTCCGGCGAGCCGCGCGGCAATGGAGCCGTAGATCACCGACTTGATCGTGAAATGATGGACCAGATCGGGGCGCACGACGCTGTAGAGTGAGGCGAGCTTGAAAATGGTCTTGACCTCGGCCAGAGGATTCAGACCGCTGCGATGCATGGGCAGGGGGAGCCAGAAAAAGCCTTCATCCTGCAGCCGTGTGACGTAGTCCCCCGGCGGTGATACCAGAACGACATCAAATCCCAGATCTCTTATGGACTTGGCAAGGGCAAGCCTGAAATTGTATAGATACCAGTCCGTATTCGCAAACAGAAGGCACTTGGGTTTCATTTATGAACTCCATATTTCGATGCCACCTCAGATCAACAAAAGGATTCTCCATACGAACACCAGCATAGGCCTCTTTTTTCCGCTTCTTCACGCAGGGAAAAACTCGTGAGCACCTCGCGCTCCTTATCACATACCCGGGACATGAGCTGAACCGCCTCCAGTCTCTCGTCCACCCATGCCGGATGGACCATGATCTCGAAGGGAAACCCCTGGGGGATCGAGAGCAGCTCAAGATAACGCTGCTTGGTTATGGACGAGATCCGGCCCGCGACATCCAGGATGCACCCGAACCCGCCGTTGAACCTTACCCTTCCTTTCCACCTACACACATTCCGCTTCAAGAGCAGGTTACGGGCTTTCTGCCGCAGATACATCCCGGGGACCCCCAGACACCCGCGCCTTCTCAGTCCCAGCCTCATCCGCGGCCATGGCCAGGGGGCCCTCATGGGGATGCAATGCTCGAGGCAGTAGTCTGCAACGATGTCGAAAACCTGCGGAAACAGGTGGACGTGCTGATGGCTGTCGATATGCGTCACCTTGAGGCCGAGATCCTCGAATCTCTCCACCTGGGCGCGAAATTCACGGATGATGTCGGACCTCTTTATAGATCCCTTGAGAAGCCTCTTTTCGCATGACGATCTGCCCGGGAAACAGCCGTCGGGTCCAACCAGGGAAGGAACGGATGAAGGATCGCTCACCGGCCGGCCCAGCGTCAGATTGAAATGGAGCCCCACGCCCAATGAAGGGTGATCACGGGCATACCCCGCTGCTTCCTCGGTCGCGGGCATATTCACCAGAAGCGTCGTGCTCGATATCGAGCCGGCGAGAAAGCAGTCCATGATCCCGCGGTTCATGCCCTGTGTAAGCCCGAAATCATCGGCGTTCACGATAATGTTCACGATTGCCGGCTTCCGATGTACGCACGCTGCTCCGGCAGAGCGCAGGGATGGTCGCTGCATTCCTCCCATGCCGTCCGGTAGAGCGCTTCGTATCGGTCCACAACGGATTGTAAGGAAAAGATCTTCCGTATCCTATCCCGGGCCCCGGCGCCCCGTTTCAGTCTTATATATCCGGGAGCGCTCATCAGCTCCACGATGGCCTTTGCGAGGAGATCGGACCTCCCCGGAGGAACGGCAATGCCGGTGTCTCCGATGATCTCCCGGCAATCCCCGACATCCGTGCATACGCAGGCGACGCCGCATGACATCGCCTCTCCCAGCACGTTGGGAAAGGATTCGGAAAGCGACGAAAGCACGAGCAGATCGAGACCCGGATACAGCCTCTCGAGATCGTTCCGGTGTCCGAGCAGGGTGAAAGAGTCTTCCAGTCCCAGCTCACGGATTCTCCGGGTGAGCTCCCCGTTCGAGTTATCGATGCCTTCACCGGCGAGCATGAACTTCATGCCCGGAATCAGCCGGGAGCATGCCGCTGCAGCATTCAGGAAGTCTCCATGCCCCTTTACGGGGTGGTACCGCGCCACCATGCCGACGAGAAGGTTTTCATCCCCTGCCCGGGCAAGGGAGCGTGCAGACTTCCGCACAGCCGCAGACGGCCTGAACCGCCCGGTATCGAAGCCGTTCGGGATGATCACGGCATTGTCCCGTGAGTATCCTATGGCCTGATGCTGGCGTGCGCTCGACGAGGCATTGTAGACCACGCGCTTCACCCGCGAGGAGAAAAAGGAGCCCAGCCTGATTACGGCGGTGGTGAGCCGTTTCTCCTTTCCCATGTCCTCGAGCGAATGGCGGACGTTCCAGAGGACGGCTGCCGGGCTCATTGCGAAAAGGCAGCCCGCGCTTGCAGCGATGTTCCCATGGTACATCCAGCCCTGTATCACATGCGGACGGAAGCCCCTGATCTCCTTCACCAGGCCGGGAAACACCGCCGGCATCTTGAGAGAGCTCGAGGCATTCAGGTACCGGATGTCGACGCCTGCGGCCTCGTATTCCTCTCCCATGCATTCCTTGGGGCCAAGGGAGATCACCTTTGACTGAAAACACGATGCATCGGTCCCTTTAAGGAGATTGAGGAGCATGGTCTCAGCACCCCCCTCGGTCGTACCGGTGATCACGTGCAGGACACGGAGAGCGGATATGGCGCTGTGGGATACGTTCATCGACGGCCTGACAGAGAACTCAAGCTCCCGCACTCACCATTGTGTGAGATCGGCCTGACTTTGCCCGGCAGGCGCTCTTCCCGAGGCCATGATCCGACCGGGCTTCCTTTGCCTGAGGGTACGAGCCCCTCGAGCAGACGTGCCGTCCTTGCAACCATTGACTCCAGGCCGTACTCCCGGATGATCCGGTTTCGCGCATGATGTCCCAGGTCCCTGCGGCCATCCTCCGAGAGGGTCATGAGCGTATCCCAGGCGCGCGCCATCGCTTCGATGCTTCCCGGGGCGATCACCATGCCCGCATCCCCTATGATGCGGGCCGCATCACCTACATCATGGGCGGCGCACGGTACGCTGCAGGCCATGGCCTCACCCACGACATTCGGACATCCTTCCTCCTTCGAGCAGAGAGCCAGGATGTCAAGGGCATTATAGATATCAGCCATCTGACCGTATTCTCCCGCCCATATCATCCTCTCTGCCACTCCCAGATGCCCTGCCCTGGACTTGAGCATGTTCAGATACCGGTCGCTGCCTTTCCCCACGATGACGAAACGGGCTTCCGGATGGGACCCGGCAACCAGCGCGGCAGCCTCGAGGAACATCTCGTGGCCCTTCACCGGGTCGAGCCTGCCGACCGATCCTATGAGAAACTCACGGTCACTGACCGACCATGAAGACCTGATCCTTTTGCCCGCCTCGGGGTTGGGGTGGAAATACGCCGTATCGAAGCCGTTGGGTATGATGAGCGCATTGTATTCCGAATAGCCGCGATTCACATAGGTCTCAAGCCCGCATAAAGAGTTGTAGACGACCTTGTCGGCCGCATAGGACATCACCGCGCCCAGCCAGAAGAGCCCGAAGGCGAGTGCATCGTGGGTCGGGAGCTTCTTCGTGGACCGCCTGATGCCCCAGACGATCTTTGCCCTCGTCAAACGGGCAAGAGGCAGAGCGAGAATGTTGCCCTCCTCCCGGAAGCCGTATATGACATCGGGATTCCAGGTGCGGGCAATCTCCCGGGCAGAGCTCCATACGCGGTGCAGGTCCCATCTGCCTCGTTTCCCGAGAGAGAAGAGAGAGACTCCGGGAGCCTTCTCCATCTCCTTCCAGAAGAGGCCTCCGTCGTAGAATACGGCCACCGCCACCTCGAAACAGCTCTTGTCCAGGGCATGCACGAGCTTTGTCAGCTGGCGCTGGGCGCCGCCCGAATTGAGCGATCTCGTGAGAAAGAGTATGCGTATCATATTCTGATGAGAGGCTTGATGAACCTGAAGAGAGTACGGCCGACAGGCCGCTTGAGCGCCAGCATTGCATGTGCCTGGAATCTGTCTGTAATGGTCATCCGCCGTTTCTTTCCTATTGCCACTGCGTCATGGAGACGTATGGCCATGGATGAGGAACGGGAGAGGTCTTCCCGGAATCGGTCGATATCATGAGCGCTCCACTCGTTGGGGTGGTAGCATACCGTCCAGATGCCAGGGGGAGTCGTGCGGACCCTTTCCCAGAGCTGTTGAGGCACCCAGGTCATGCCTCTCCTGTCCATGTGGGGCCAGAACCATAACCCGTCGCTGATGATATGAATGCCCGCCTCGGCCAGCAGATCGACGGTTGTCCCGTCGAACGAGTGGGAGGGAGCCACCCAGCAATCGGGACGTATGCCCTCCCGTGCAAATATCTCTATCCCCTTGAGGAGCTTCTCTCTCTGCACTTCCCTTGGAAGCCCGGCAAACTCGCTCTGGGGGGTCAGGCCCATCATCCCTCTGTTCCTGTTGACGTACGTATGCTGGTACCCGTGGAGGGCGATCGACCATCCCCGATCCTGCCATCGTCTCACCCTGTCCCAGAAATCAGGAACGGGAGGCATCAGCGCCAGCGTCCGATCCCGGTTGTCCGGAACCACGGACAGAATGGGACTGATGCCGTACTGCACGAGCAGGCTTTCTATCTCTTGCCACGTGATCCAGTTCATGGTCGGACAGATGTCGTCGAACCGGAACAGATACCGCGCCATGTTCTTTTTCCTGCTCATCTCACCAGGGATACGGGTAGTGCCGCAGGAGCTCTTCCCTCTTGTTCCTGCGATAGTTTACCGGGTCATAGGGCGGCGTTTCATGAAGCGCCTTCTGCGCAAAGTCGTCGACCCTGCACAGGTACCGGGCCGGCACGCCTCCCCACACCTCATCAGGCGGTATGTCGCTCCTCACGACTGCCCCCGCCCCCACGATGGAGTTCGGCCCGATGCTCACCCCCGGGAGAATGACGGATTCCGTGCCGATGAAGCAGTTGTCATGGACGGTTATGCGTCCGTATCTGATCACGCCGCTGTAGCCGGGCCGGTTTCGGAATACCCAGGTGGCCCCGTCGTGGGTGATGAAGCGTACGCCGTACGAGATGATGACATGCCTTCCGATTGAAACCAGCCACGGCTCGGACCCGAAGCACGACGGCCACGCAATCAGCCGGCAGTCATCGGCTATCTGCAGTCCCCGCCTTTTCATATTCCAGAGCAGCAATCGTCGGAAAAATTTCGAGGCACGATTCGGTATGCTCTTCATGCTATCCTCTCGACACTTATCACGCAGGACGGAGGACCACGTCGAATCCTGAAATCATGAGATCGTCATCACTCAAGCCTCTGAATTCCCGGGCGAGCTTTTCCCTGGGTATGGGCAGCGTGTCCCATCGGTCCACGTGCAGCACCTCGCAGGAGAAGCCTGCCTGCTGGAAGATGTCCAGCATCTGCGAATAGCGGATACGATTCGTATAGAAACCCGAGCTCGCTATGAGCCCGGTCTCCCATATCGTCTGTGGAAACCTCAGATTATTCAGGGACTCTGCCAGCAGGTCCTTCAGATCTATCCGATGGGAGCAGACGCCGTCCGGTCGGATGATGCGGCGGAGCTCTCTGACGAAATCCATGAACTCCTGCTTCCTTACAAGCTGAAGGACCGTATGGGACCAGATGAAATCCATCTCCTTATCGGGAAGCGTCCTCAAGGACTGGATGCCCGAGGTGAGATAGGTGCACGAGCAGGCGTCGAGGAGATCGGCAAGAGAGGTGCATCTCGAAAGCTCGGATGTGTCGAACCCCTTCTTGTGGAGGCGGCCGATCAATGCGGCATAGGTCTCGAAATCATCTGCTGCAAAGGACCCTGCGTCCACGAGGTAGCAAGCTTTAGCCCCATGCACGTAGGCGATGGGTGCCGAAGACAGGGAATCCCCCGGACCGAGCTCCAGCATGACAAAGCCCTTTCTTTTCCCTTGGGGATCGAGCCTGGCATAATGCTTCTCGAAGACGCTCATGGCATAGTCGGGCTGCTCCATGTGCCCATGCTCGAACAGAGACACCCTCTTCCACAGGCGATAGCTCACCGGCAGTCTGGACAGAACGATCTTCGCCATCATTTTGACCTGCCATCCGACCTTTACGTTCGACATATTCTCCAAGCTCCCTTCTTTGTGACTCGATTTTGAGGTTATTGTGTGAAAACCGGACCAATGCGGCCTGCCCGTTTATATGACCAGACAAGAGCTCGAATGATTTCCTGCATGGCAGGGGGCCCAAGTCATTGTTTCCATAATCATCAGAGCGACAGGCATGCCTTGGGCGGCGTTTCCAGCAGGCTTCTTCCGTTTCTTTCCAGCAGGCCGGCATCTTCGTTAAAGATATCGACCAGCTCGCACACCAGCATTGCCCGCAGGGCGAGGAGGGAACGGTCGGGAACCATGTTCCGCACCTTGCGGGATTGCTGCACAACCCATGTCGGCAACAGCCGCTTGAGAGCGACGTGCATTCGCAGCCCGGCGTGCTTCCTGCTGTCTTCCTTCACCTGCCTGCTCATCTCCTCCAGGATATGCGGAGGCAACAGTTCGGCTGCAGTCCCGCCTTCGAGCGTTGCCCTGATATGGTCCACGAAATTCCGTTCTTTCAGATAGGCGTTCATGGCGTCATCTGCCGGGAGTTTCGCAAAGGGTATCTGCGGGCTCATCTTCGAGACTACCTTTACATACAAGCTTGCATTGGCAATGAGATCGTCCGGCATGCGGCGTATCATGCCGACGATAGACCTCGAAAGCAGGGGATTCGCTGTCTCGACGTAACCCGCCTTGATGGTATTCAGGCTTGCGAGGATGAGGGGATAACAGAAAAGTGCATACATCCGCTGGGCATATGTGAGCAGCGATTCGCCGGGATACTGCCGCATGCCCTCGGGAATCTCCTGCTCGGGCAATTCGAAGCGGGCCAGATCCTTCGGCCCGTAATAATCGGAGAGCAGCACCATGCCCGAATAGATTCGCGTACGGTTTTCGGAAAGCAACCGCTGGGACCCGACCGCCTCATCTCCACGGATCGTTCCCGTGCATCCCCGGGAGTATATTTCCCTCCAGACGGAAAATCCGTCGAGGTACGCAAAGAGCGCATCAGTGCACCCCTCCCCTTCCAAAAGGAACCTCCTCGCCAGAACGCTCACGGGCAGCGGCGCGATGTCTGTCTCAAGGTAATCGTGGGGCAGACCGTAGTGCCGTGCCAGCCGGGAGGCAATATACGCATCGTTGCCCGGTACATCCTTCGAGCTTCGGAGCCCCCAGGTGACACAATGAGGCTTCAGCGACCCATGGAGGAGCATGAGAAGGCAGCGGCTGTCATAGCCGCCCGAGAGGGTAAGCCACCATGTGCCTTCATTCCAGTCGTAGGACGTAACCTCTTGCCTGAGAATGGCTGAAAGCAGACGTTCCCACTCCTCGGAGGGTCTGTTTTCAGGGGCGAACAGGACAGGTTCACTGTCCACCTTCAGGGTCCATCTGCTCCGATCCAGCACCACCCGGCTGTCCGGCGCAATCCTGCAGATCCGCTCGTCCCAGCAGGTTTCCGGCCCCGGGGTCCCCGAAGAGAGGAACCAGGCAACAGCGGACCTGTTCAGCCTGAACTCGCCGAGGAATGAGATGATGGCCCTCTGTGATGTCGAGGCTATGAGCATATTCTCATCCATTGCATACCATATCGTACGGCTGGCAAGGATATCGCTCACCAGCTCCACCTTGTCGGGGTCGCACCGGAAAAGGGCGAATGTCCCGTCCGGCACGGCCGAACCGGGCTTCCACCAGTCCCTCGAAGGCCTCAGCATCAGGCCGAGGCATGCCGAAACACCGCTGACTCTGAGTTCGGGCGGCGGATTGATGAGTATGAGACGGACACACCTGTCTGAAAGAATGACCGGGCTTCGCGGTGTTATCCCCTCCGGCGTGAGCTGGTCGGCAACCCGTAAAAAGAGAGCCTCATCGGGAAGATCGAATGGAGACCGGGAACATACGAGAACGGCTTTAGCCATACAATATCTCCTTAGATACGCGTATTCAGTTCAAGCCGGCGCAAACCATTCTGTGATACGGATCGGCTTATCACCTTTTCCCACAATCCGAGCACATGGTCGAAGCTGTATCTGGCAAGCACTTCGGAGGCACGCGAGGCGAGCCTCGCCCGTTCGTCAGGATTGCTCATGAGCAGATCCATTGCTGCGGCAAGGGCATCGACATCTTCGCAGGGTACGAGAATGCCGTTCTCGCCGTGCCGGACGATCTCGTCCACAGCACCTCCGCAGTCGGTTGCCACTACAGGAAGACCGGAGACCATGGCCTCGGTGAGCGCGTTCGGAAATCCCTCGACCCGGGAAGGAAGGACAAAGAGATCGGCATGAAGCAGGTGGGTCCTCACGTCTCTCGTTGCACCAATCAGTGCGACCCGACCCGACAGGCCCGATGCCTCGATCTGATTCTCCAGAGCACTGCGCTCAGGGCCTTCACCCAGGATGACCAGCCTCCACTCCGGGTGCCTTCCGCTCAATCTGGCAAAGGCTTCGATCAGGAGATCATGGCCTTTGATCGGATACAGGCTCCCTACGGAAATGATCTTGGGGTAGCCGTTGCAGGGGATGTCCTCCTCGTTTTCCACATCACCGTCCGGGAGAGCAACCGGGTTCGGTATGACGCATGCACGGACCCTGATGGATCGGGGGAGCCACCGGTATACCCTCTGGCTCAGAACGACAACACAGGCAGCAGTAGGGTAGAGCACTCTCCTGAGGATGCCGCGCACCTTTCCTATATCACGGCGAGAGGGATCAGAGCGCTCGGACACGATGACAGGAATTCCGAGGCCGATCGTGGCGAGCAGCACGCTGATATTTGTATTGTCAATGAACGAGATGACGACATCCGGCCTGGTCGATCTGATCGAAGACCTCAGGACACGCAAGGCCTTCGCATTCCTCCTCAGGGCTTGGAAAAGATTTGCGGACTCTGCCGCAATGTCCAGAGGCAGCAGCGTTATGGAGGGATGAAGGGGATAAAACGATTCCTTCTCCTTATTGATGAGCAGAACCGTGATGCGATGGCCGTCCATGGACCATGCGTTCGCCAGCCGGGCAAAGACGCGCTGTGCCCCGGCTGCGCTCATATCACATATCACGAGAGTGAAATTGATCGGAGGTTCTCCAAAAGGATATTGAAGGATTGCGGATCACTGAGCCGCCGGCATTGACCCGAGAAAGGTCCGCATGCGCCTGACCACGGGAACTGCCAGCCTCGCCCTCAAGGTCACCAGCTGCTCCCCGTTCCATCCCTGAGACGGAGTGCCCCCGAACCCCTCTTTGAAGATATTGATGCGCATGCGCTCCTTGTCGTCCGTTCCGGTGTACCACCCCCCGAAATCATAAGTGTGCACGCCTTCCGATCTGAAGCGAAGCATGTCGGTCCAGTGCAGGGTCCGGTTGGCCCCGCCTATCATGTTCCTGAATTCCGAGTCGGGGCTGCTGCGGAAGAGAGAGCCCGAATGCCATGCCCTCGCTCTTCCGGCCATGATTATGTGCGAGTGATATACGAGAGGTCCGTGATGAGGGGTTTCGGCCCACGAGATATCGAGGGAAGAGGCCTGGGCATATCGTATGAGCTCTTCAGGGGATGCTTCCCCCACCCCTTTCATTCTGGCGAAGTTGTTGTAGAAGGAGCAGAACCGATCGAGCACTCCGAAGTCCTTGTGGTCCCAGCTCCTGCATATCACCCCATGAGACGACCGGGCCCTCTTTATGTCCTGGCGGGTGTTCCTGTTGAGCTTGCTCCACAGCTCGTCCTCACTCTTGCCGAGGTCGATCAGCAGGGTCCATCTCGGGGTGCAGACAGCCCCCGGAATGGATTCGGGAACATGGCGATACCGTATGATGTCAGCCTTGATTCCTGCGGGCGATTCATTGAACCAGACTTCGGCAATGCGCAGCCCGGAGGATGTGTATATCAGCATAACGAACCTCCGATCCGGGACGATGGAAGGATACCCGGATATAGATATTTTGTGACAGCCCCGACAAATTCCCCGAAGGGGCCGGCGTGTTTGCGCACATCGAAATTCTCTTCAGCGCAATGCCTGGCTCGATCCCTCATTTTAAGCCTGGTCTCTGCATTCATGCCTGCGGCACGGATCATGGCCGAGGCGAGGGCCTGATCCGACAGATCGGGCACGATGATGGCATTCTGTCCATCGTGGAGGTATTCGCCCAAGTCGCTGAAGGTGTTGCAGATAAGGGGAACGCCGCAGGAGAGGTATTCAGGAACCCGTGACGGGAAGCAGGCCTTCGACCACCTGGCATCTTCACGGAAGAGGACACCGAAATCAGCATCGTCTATGATGGATCGCAGGCGGTCTTCATCTACCCAGCCGTGGAACACGACCGCACCTCCCAGCTCCTCGATCAACCGGCCCCTCGGGCCGAGGGAATAAAAGATCTCCTCTCTGGGCCGACCGACGTATTCAATGGATACGTTCACTCCCTGTGCCCTTGCACGAGCTACCGCGCCGATGATGAGATCCTGGCGGTCGCGAATGACGCTCCCGAACATAACGAGCTTCAAACGGTCCTTGCGAGGAACACTGCTCTCCACCTTTTTCCAGCGCGGATCATGGGTATCCAGCACCGGAGGGAGCCTCAGGAACCGGCAGCCGCGGCCGCGATAGTACCTCTCGAAATATCTGCTGATGCCGATCACCCCGTCGGAGAGCGGGACTGCACACCGAATGCGCAGCTCCATGTCAAGCAGGCTGACCCATTTCAGCGTATAGGCGGAATAACGGCGATCATGCCACTCGACCTCCTCCGAGATCATGCCTATCCTCTTCCTCCGGCAGAAATCCCGCAGCCTCAGACAGAACCCTATGTGCCCTTTGAGGGAAATAACGGCACACACCCCTGAAAGATCCGCACGACGCAGCATGTCCAATACGGGCGCCCTTTTGCCTGTGTACGTCTTCAGGGTTTCCAGCTTTGATGACCCGTCGGTGGTGCAGTCGCCGGCAGGCATGTAAGGCATTCCCTTCCACGAATAGAACCTGCCGGAGACCTCGAGGTCTTCCCGCCTGCCGTCATCCGAAAAGGGAAGCAGCAGCGGAGAATACCCTGCGAAGAAGGCCACCCGTGCAACGTTGAATGCATGCTCGGCTGCGGCACCGCTTCCGGGGAGCCCGAAAGGACCGGTTATGAGAACGATGGGCCGGGATGTATTCAGGACAGACGCAAACGACAGCACGGGGCTTTCCTTAAGATTTATCAACCTATTCGCATAAGTGATCATGAGCTCTTTCCTGTTTATTGATTGGAGAAAACATCCTTAAACCCGGGCTACTGTTTGGATACACGCCCTTTGAGACCTTGCCGGTCACTCGTGCCGGATTGCCGGCAGCGACTGCAAGAGGCGGGACATCACGGGTTACCACGGCGCCTGCTCCGACCACAGAGCCATGCCCCAGGCAAACGCCCTTGAGCACAATGGCCCTGGAGCCTATGAATACATCATCCTCTACGACAACCGGGGCGCTCCGAGCCGGCTCCCGTCTTGATCTCTCATCAGGCGCCAGAGGGTGGGCATCCGTATCGAGTATGAGTGCCCCCGAACCTATCAGAACGCGATTGCCGATCCTGACATGGTTGCCCGCAAGTATGCTGCATCCGCTCATCCCCACATCATCCCCGATCTCCAGCAGCGCGCCCTTCCCCCATGCCGTCAGGATAACCTCCTGGAACACGCCTATGGAATTCCCTCTGCTCCGGCTGTGCGCCCTGAATCTCTCCCCTATGGAGATCCTTGCCCCCGGACCATACTGTCTGAAGGAAGGGCGCCCGTAGAGACGCCACCCGTACCTCCATCGGACCCCCTGGGAAGAGCACCAGTACCAGGCTAGAGGAATGGAGAGGATGTAGGGAAGGTCGAGGATGAGGCGCCTCGTTTCCTTGGGAATGAATGAGTACCACATAATAAGGTTAAGCGACCTGTTTCCTCAGTCTTGGATAATCCCGATTTCAGGGGACGCTGCCTTCGATCGCCCTGAGATATACTTGCAGGACCTCCCTGTATCCCTGATCGTGATCCACGCCTATCGGCCCGCGCACGGCCCGGGAGCCGTTTTCCAGCGCCCTGCATATGCCCTCGAGAAACCTGTCCTGGTCGCGTGAAGGAAAAACGATCGTGCCTGCCGGTCTCGAGGCAGCGTCGCTTGCCACCACCGGCGTGCCCACTGAAAGCGATTCACGTACGGCCACGGCATCGCCGTCGGTGCTCGTGGGCCTGAGATAGACTGAGCTGGCAGCCCACAGGGGCAATGCCTCGGGCAAAGGACGGGTGATGAACAGGACATCGTCCTTCAGGCCGAGGTCGGACACACTCCTTTTCAGCATCCGGTGATATTCCGGCAGATGCGGTTCGGGTACGCAAATGACAAGCCCCATGGACGGGAACGTGCTCCGGAGCGTATGCAGGGCTTCTATCGCCATGTCGAACCCGTACATGTCCACCCCGTTTTCCATCCGGTAGCGGAAACCATAGATGCTCATTACCGGCCGGTGGGCGCAGCAGAAGGCATCAATATCACGCGGGAGCCGGCAGGCCGACCTCCGCTCCTCATCGAGGGGGATAAAGGCCGGGATTACCGTCACGTTATGTCTGCTCACGCCGTGCGCTGCGAGCTGCTCCTTGATATGGCTGCTTACGGCGATCCACTGAACCTTTCTCTGCCGGGTGAAAAGCCTGCAGAAGAAGCGCAGCGGCAGGGGGGTCTCCGCCCATCGGTCTGCATCGCGCTGATCGTGCACCGTAATCACGACCCGCCTGCCCATCGCATGAAGGCGGAGAAGAGATGGAGAGAAGTACATCCATGAGTCGTGGAAGTGGACGATGCCCCTCCTTACAGGGATGCCGGGATAGAGCACGAACCACAGATAATCCAGAGGCCACCCCAGGTAGGGCCTGGGAAAGACCTCCCTGTCGTGTTCGGTCTCTCTCTGCCAGCCCGAATGACAATATACCCGGCTCTTAATGCCGGCATGCAGAAGGCGGCTGTGAAGCCGGCGCACGTGGACGGATACGCCGCCATACGTCGGCGGGTACGGGCCGGTCAGTGTGATCGCATGGCCTCTGATCCTGTCCTCGAGCATCTCACACGTGGACAGCCCGCTTTTGGACCCGGAGAGGCAAGCGGCCCGATTATCCATTCTCTGAAACCTCTGCTTGAAGTTCGTCACGCGCCTCTTTCACCGGTATGACAGGGATCACCAGTGCCAGTATCTGCCATCCCCAGTTGTAGTAAAAGGGGCTGATGCCCATGGAGGATATGACGAGGAAGACGAGCCATGCAATCGACACTGTCCGGAAATATCCTTCATGGCGAAGCGATGACCGCCATGCTATCCAGAGCAGCCCCAGAAAGGAGAACAGGCCGAACACACCGTAGTCGAGAAGCATCTCCGTGAAATTGTTGTGGGAGTGCTCTCCGTCGAGCACCACGTATGTCGATCCGGTTCCCGAGCCCAGTATTTTATTGTCAAGGGAGGTATCCATCCAATATCTGTACGCCGACTTGATGAGCTCGATCCGGTTGCCCTGTTTTTCGACCGGAATATCGAGGAACCTGCTTTTATAGCCCGAAAGGAGCTCGGACTGCCAGAAGAGGAAAACCGATGCGACCATGGCGCCTATTACTGTGGCGGTGATCAGATAGCGACGGGAAAACAAACCTCCGAGCAGGATGATGACAACCACTGTCAGACACAGAGCAACTGCGGCGCTCCTGGACTCGCAATAAATGAGGGCAAGACCTGCAGTGCATATGGCGGCCAGGGACCCCGCCTTCAGGATGATCTGAAGGACCCCGTGCCTGCCATGAAACAGGTATGTGAACAATGGGATGAGGCCCAGGCAAATCCAGCAGGAAAGGTAATTCGGGTCGAATAAGCCCGTTCCCCTTTCAAACCATGCAGGACCGCCTGCCATATGAGCCCTCCAGATAGTCCAGACAGAGAGGACGACCGAGCATCCCGCCAGGGTCCAGATCAGTATGCGCCGATCGAATTCAGTCCTGTATTGCCACAGGGCTAAAAAGAAGAGCGGATACGACAGAAAACGGTTCATGGAGGCGAGGTTTCTCGAGCTCGAGTTGAGCTCGGCGGATAGGACGAATCCTGCGAACAGGAGGAACATGAAAATCGCCGATGGAGGCACGGTGAGCCGCGACGGCCTCCAGAAACGGGATATGACGTTCACCAGCATCGTTACCATGATGATCCACGGGAGATGGGTTACGATCGAGGAGCCCCTCATCAGGATTTCCGGTGTCAGATAGGCGGCGAAGAGAAGGAGAGGCAGCACCGGAGGGTAAACCAGTCCGCATATGACCGTGACCGGCACCAATACCAGCCTGCTTGCATCCCCTGTATGGAGAAAAGACCATCCTGTCGCGAGAAGCGCCACGATGAGCATTGCCAGGATGGTCGTCCTGCCCATGTCTTCAGATGAAGGCCGATCGGCATCGGATGCCGGCACATCTTCGGGCACGGCATCAACCGGTCGTGAATAGTAATCGGAGATCACTTCCACCGAATTGTCTTGTCCTAGCCTGTCACCCATGCTTTCTTCGGATTGCTTCTTTCACCGTCTGAGCATGCAAACTCGGCATCGAGGTGAACGCATCCCTGATTCCCCTGAATGAAGGACCTGTTGATCCCTGCGGGATCGGAGCAGATGACTTCGAACTCGAGGATGCCGTTCTGCCAGTCAAAGGCCTTGCTCCCGCCGATGATGAGATCTATGAAATATCCTCCTTCTGCCAGGGGGAGACAGGGGATCCGGCAGGAGAGGATCGACGCCTTTTTCGGGGAGAGCTTGAATTCCATGCCGTACCGCAGCCCGCTCGGGATGAAGATTATCGGGCGGTACTGGTTGTCGCGGATGATGACCTCGAAGGTGACGGACATCTCCCGTACCGCGCAGCACGCGGCTTCGATCACGATCCCCTCTCCGTAGCTTATCCGTCCTTGGGGGGGCTCCGCGATCTTTGCCGTCAGCATGAACGCCTCCGCTGCCTTTGCATGCTCATCCCTCACATACTGCTTTCTCAAGCCGCTGCTTCCCAGGTATTCATCGACAACCCGTGAAGACCGGTCATCGATCACGATGCTTCCGTTGTGCAGAAGGATGGACCTGGGGCACAGCTGCAGGATCGCACCCATGTTATGGCTCACGAACAGAACCGTCCTGCCGCTGCTTGCCACTTCACCCATCCTTCCGAGGCACTTTTTCTGAAATGCCGCATCTCCCACTGCCAGCACCTCATCCACCACCAGGATCTCGGGCTCCAGGTGAGCGGCTACGGCAAAGGCCAGCCTGACATACATCCCGCTCGAGTACCTCTTGACCGGTGTATCGAGGAACTTCTCCACCTCGGCGAAATGAACGATCTCATCGAACTTCCGTTGGACTTCCGCCCTGGTCATCCCGAGGATCGCCCCGTTGAGGTAGATGTTTTCCTTTCCGGTGAGCTCGGAATGGAATCCGGTGCCCACCTCGAGCAGGCTGGCCAGCCGCCCCCGCAGACGGAACCTGCCGGTGGTCGGCTCGGTGATCCGGCTGAGGATCTTGAGCAAGGTGCTCTTTCCCGCACCGTTCTTCCCGATGATTCCCACCGACTCACCCCGGTGTATTTCCAGAGAGATACCTTTAAGCGCCCAGAAGTCCTCGACCGAAGGAGACAGGGTTGCGGCAGGAATGCCCCTGATAAAGGGACGCCGGACTGCATTCCAGCACTGCTTGACCAGATATCCGGACCTCTCGACCACGGCCTCCCGGAGAGAGTAATACCTTTGACCGCCGAAGTGATGGTTCAAGCGATATCTCTTGCCCAGATTCTCTACGGTAATGATGGGATGTGTCATGTAATGAGCTCGCCCCTTGAGCAGGACCAGGGAACAGGGGATTCGGCGAACAGTTGGATCTGCAGAGTCAGTCGGACTACCTCTTTAATATGCCGAGCCTGTTTATCCCTGTCTTCATGATGTGCCTGACGGTAAACTTGCCCTCGTCGAAGCGAAGATCGCATTCCCGGCAGGCCGGTATGGTTTCCGGAACCTTGTCGAGCCATGCCCTTCTGAAACGCTGATAGGCCTCTCCGTTCCATACAGAGGCAAGGTCCTCGCTCAGGAGGTTCCCCAGGACGGTCTTGTGCTGCAGATCTCTGCTGCATGCCACCACATCGCCGTTTGAAGCAATGACAAGTGAAGCCCAGGGATGGGGGCAGGTGATGAATCCGCCGTTTTTCGATTCTCTCTTCCTCTCGAGGATCCCGGGAACGAATCCCGTAGCATTGTGGAATATGCGGGATACCACGGTCAGCCTGTCTGAGTGAGGAAACAGCGATCTCAATTGAGCGAGGCTGCCCGCCGGCTGTCTGCCGTTACCCGTCTCAAAAGACGAAATATCGGTGACGCGGATCTTGACATGGCCCAGCATGCCGTCTTTGAGCACCCTCTCGATGTTCAGTCTGACCCTTTCCCACGAGTCCGGAGTCCCCCTGATCTCCTCGAACAGGGATCTGTCGGTGCAGAAATCGATGCAGAGCGTGTAGGTGACGCCCGTCACGCTCGGCAGGCCTTTTACCCTTTCATGGGTACAGAAGTATCCGTTTGTCGAGAAGATGAAATGACGGAATCCGTGATCGATGGCAATACTGCTTATTTCATTGATGTTCTTGTTTATAAACGGCTCGCCGTCTAAGGTCCAGTGCATGACGTTGGTTTTGACCCCTCCGTCTCTGAGCCTTCGGATCAGAACCCTTGCCTCATCCGGCGAGAGATTCGATCGCGATACGGTCTTGAAATGCCCCGGGTCCGACTGGAGGCAGTATCTGCACCTGAAGTTGCATGTATTCGTCAGCTCTATGGAAATGTCTTCAGGGGCATAGCCGAGAGCCGTCTTTCTTCCCATTTTCCAGTTATAGTAAATGCGGGCATAATTGATTATCTTTCCCATTCCATACCCCCTCCGGTTATTCTTCTCCACGGGCCCAGCGAGGATCAGATGATATCGGCGAATGTTCTTTCCACCTTCCTGAAATACCTGATGCCGATGACCAGCATGACGGCAGTGATTGCGAGGGAGGTTGCCATGTTGGACCAGTTGATGGGCGGCTCTCCCCTCAGGAGGGCCCACCGGAAGCCGTCAATGACACCCACCATCGGATTGCATGCATAGAGCCACATCCATTTTTTGGGGACAATGCTGCTGCTGAAGCCTACCGGCGAAACATAGAGGCCGAGCTGTACTATGAAAGGCACGACGTACCGGAAATCGCGGTACTTGACATTCAGCGATGCCACGAGCAGGCCGGGGCCTGCAGCGACACAGAAGGCAAGAAATATGAACAAGGGCAATGTCAGTATCCGCCAATCCGGGCACCAGCGGTACCAGATCATGAGCACTCCCATGATCCCCCCGGCAATAAGGAAATCCACAAAACTGGTGATCACCGTACCTGCAGGCACTATCAGCCGGGGGAAATAGATTTTTGAGATGAGGTTCGAGTTCGAGATCATGCTGTTGCTTGACTCGCTCAACGCTGAGGAGAAAAACTGCCAGGGGAGAGTGGCGGCATAAACCATGATGGCATAGGGCGCCAAGCCGTCTGCCGGCATTTTTGCAATCTTGCCGAAGATGACGGTGAAAACTACCATCGTGATGAAAGGCCGGATTACTGCCCAGGCAATACCGATGACCGTCTGCTTGTACCTCACGAGGATATCGCGCCAGGCGAGGAACAGGAAAAGCTCCCTGTAGGCCCATAAATCGCGCCAATATTGCTGCTCGGCCCGGCCGGCCTCGATAACGAGTTCTCTCTCTTGCGCACCCATCTTGCTTATGTAATCACTCACCGTTTGTGTGGTCCATGAGTCACGGATCAGTAAAAAAGGCAGGAAGGATCGGTTGCGGCAAAAGGCAGGACCCCTTTCACTCCACGAAGCCATACATCCTCCAGGGTCCTGAAGAGCATCCTGCTGAATTCAATTTTCAGATACCTGCCTCGTGGGGTGCCGATGCGCACGGACTTGACGCCGTCCACCACCCCGGACCAGAGCTCTGTTCCCTCTTCCGAATATACAACTGCCCTGACGGCTTCCAGGCTGCTCTCGGTACGCAGCTCCAGTTCGACCTCGGATGACTTCGAGCGATCGATAGCCAGAAACAGCGGCGGAACCTTGGCGATAAAGCCTGCTGCCCGATCGGGCGAAACGTGATAGGCAAACGGGTGCGATGCTTTCGTAATCTCGACGGCATTGTCTCCGACTTGTATGATCATCCCGTAGATCCCTGAAGAGGGTGCTCTGTCTCTGGCCACAAAGGTATGCCCTTTTTCAGCAATACCGTATTTCAGGGCCGTATATCCCGGAGAAACGAGTGCTACCATTGCCTTGTCCTCGTAGGATCCGACCTGCTGCCATTTTACCTCGAATTCTATCCTGTCTCCCTTGCCTGCATGGAAGTAGATCCAGTTCGTTCCGCGCAGACGCGCGACAGGCAGATGCTTCGGCGTCGCCGATTTTTGTCTGAAATGATACTTCACGAACCCGGCAAGCTCAGGGGGCTGAACAAAGGTCCTGATCCTGAGGGACGTCTTGTACGTTCCGCACGATCCGAGCCTGTCGAGCTCGGCATTTGCGTTCCTGATCGCTTTCCAGTAGTTACGGGCGGGCTCGACAAGCGGATGGTACTCGGGATTCATGAAGGTTTCCATGGTATAGATCCAGTAGCCGTAGGTATCCTTGGCACAGTAGTACAGCTGCTCCGGTATGTTCGCCGACGGCCACCTGCTCTGCCAGATTCCGGGAACGATGTCCGCATGAGCACCCATGTTCTTGAAATACTCCTTAAGGGAAGAGATGTATTTCGTGAACCCGGTCGAGTATGTCTTCTCGGTCAGGCACAGCGCTGGCAGGGATCTGGTCCCGAATCCAAGCGCCGCACCCTGCTGCAGGGGAATGGCAAGGTCGAGATGCAGCGCCCCGAGCCGAAGGTTGGGCCTGAGCTCGTTCACCCTCTTTCGGCATGCCGCTGCATAAGTACGCGCTGCTTCTCGCTGTATCGACTCATATTCTGCAAGCTTGTGTGAGCGGATGAGAATCCGCTTTCGCTTGTCGGCCTCGGGAAGAGGCCCTTTCCGGCCCGTCAGAGACATGTACCGGGCATAGCACCTGTCACAGTAGCATCCTATCTCATAGTTACAGGAATCGACACCGTACATCTCCAGATCTATGAGGATGCCGGACAGGGGAAGATCACCCACAGACCGTGCGACCCCGACTACACGCGGTGTCACCCATCTTTCCCAGAAATCTCCGGTATAGGGGCACGGCATATTTGCGGAAGCCCTGCCCGATGCCGTCACCACATGGTTGAAAGCCTTCATCCGGTCCATGTCATCAATGCTCCACCAGTTGATTACCGGCATAAAGGCGATGTTCAGCCGCCTGCATTCCCTGGCCCAGCTCAAGAGCCTCTCTGTTTCCCATTGAGCGGGATGGGGCCCGAAGTTGTCGAATTTCGGGAAAGCGGCGTTCATACCGTTTTGCGCCATGAGAGGAAGCAGGGAAACGTTGGATGAAGCAAGATACCCGGCTCGGAGACGGGCCTTCAGGGGATGAGAGAGATCCGGCTGTTCTGCCAGGCAATCCATACCCTCTCCCGAGACAGCGAAAAGGAATATCATGGCGGCTAACAATCGTTTGATTTGCATGGGGGACCGTCTCTTTCTCGAATCAATCATTCGCAAAGCTCCGCCAATTATGGTGAAAATAACCATAATAACTTTTATAGGAAATTGATTTTCTTAGTTGTTTTTTATCTCTCGATGAACAGTCGAATTTACTGTGCTCATAGAGACCATTCTGGGATGGAGCTCTCCGGGAGGATCTCTGTTACCTGAACTGTAACCCTCTGGCCTCTAACTGCAGGTGTCCTGGGCACCCTGATTCATAAGAGTATTATGGCAACACAGTAATATTTCCTGCCATGCAGGCACGGTGCTGCTCCTGTTCATCTCCAAGAGCTTACGATGCATCGCGGCATCCGACCTGTGCCTGCTCTTTTCTTCCCTTATGCCGTTAAAGTCATAAACCGTTTCTGCTTCTCGACTGATGAATACCCAAAAAGCCCAGCAGCCCTGATACCAGTATCCATATGCTCGCCGTCTTGTTGATCGATCCGAGGTAATCCATGGGAATATATGAGCTCCAACGGGATGCATCCTGATGATTACCGGAGTTGATCATTTCTCCCCTGAGGAAATCTTGATCGAAGGACAGATTCTGCGGAGCCGAAGATGTCCGCTCTGCTGTGGCGAAAAAATCCTTCCCCGTGTTATCCGGAGGTACCCCGCTGAAATCGTAATCTGCAAAATTATCCTTATCTATGCTTGTTGCCTGAAAGCGGGATGGAAGGAAGAGAATTGAGAGCGGAATGATCATCAGGGCAACCCATATCCTCGCCATACAAGATCCTCCTCATTTATTGTTTTTCATTCCAGCCCTTTCCCCGTTGATGACATCAGCAGATCAGAACCATTATCACTGCACTCATACCGGCGGCGAATAGTCGATGACGTTCCCGTTGAACGGCATGAGCAATAGCACCCGGAAGCTCCCATGCCGTCTCCCTTCTCTTCGTGTAGACGTATCTTGACACGGAGAACAGGATTTTTGTGATCACAAGAGGCAGAAAGCTGTGTATGCAGAGATTTGTTTCCCGGTGTCAATCGCCTAGGACGCCGCCATCCGTTCCATGCATCTTGTCATCCGCAATCTAGTAGTGAGATTGCAGCACGATGCATGGAAACAATTCAAGAAAGATGCTTTTGAAACTCCCGATAATGATGATCGACATTCGCATACTACAAAAACCTCCTCAATATCGCATCGAGGAAACAGATTTACCGAGCAAATCATGCTTCCCCATCTTGTTCCGCATACTCGAGGGACAAATGTTTCACCATGAACTCTGCTGTAAACGCCTGTCCGGCAGCCGCCTGATAGGACAGGAGACAGAGCTTCTTGCCGTATTGTCCCCATTACTCCTTTGATGCCTGGAAACCCTCTTAAAAGCTTGTCTGAGAGCCATTCCCATCGTTAAATTCCATTATCAATTTTATCTTATAATTGATAATAGATTATCGGTTTTCTTTCTCAATCCCCTTCCCCAAACTTTTTAAAAAAGATCCGGCCTCTTATGGCGGACACCTTTATAATCTGAGAGGCGCTCTAAGCAAGTCTCGAATTTCCATCACCTTTGAGACTGCATCCCGGACGATACCAGAGGATGAGAAGACATGCGAAGATAAGCTTATTGAGTTTGATAAAAATTGAATTATTTATGTATTGCAGTTATCAAACGATCATGAAATCA
The DNA here is from genome assembly GCA_029547185.1 of Deltaproteobacteria bacterium. GTDB lineage: Bacteria > Desulfobacterota > Desulfomonilia > UBA1062 > UBA1062 > Phosphitivorax. The sequence continues at coordinate 40,727 of JAKPPU010000110.1, forward strand.
CTGCACGATACACGAAGATAACGTGCGCATTCCCGCTCCTGATACGCCGTTTCCGGGAAAGAGGGGATCTCTTGAAGGATATGGTTTTTTTCTTTTGTCGAGGATAAGGACGCCACCGGGCAAAGTCCCATATCCGGCAAAGCACAGGCCAGGCAGACCCGGCTGCCTCTGATCGGCATGTGCAATCAGTTGGAGGTAGGATCTCATGGAACGTTGCAATTCCTGTATTATGCCGAAAACTCATCACTCCGTCCGCTTCGACGGCGACACATGCAGTCTTTGCGCAGCCCACACGGGCAAGGTTATGGTCAGAAGCCCCTCGAACGATGTGGACTGCCATATCGAACGGATAAGAAAAGCCGGTGAGGGGCTGGCGTTTGATTGTCTGGTCGGCATCAGCGGAGGAAGGGATAGTACGTATCTTCTCCACCAGTTGGTCAGAAGGCACGGCCTCCGCTGCCTTGCAGCCTATCACAGAACCCCGTTTACCCCCGATATCATCGACGCAAACGTGAGGCGGCTGGTGGAGAGGCTCAACGTGCCCCTGGTCGAAATGGATATCCCCATGGATTACCATCGGAGAATAGCCAGAGCGGTTGTCCTCCTCTGGCTCAAAAAGCCTTTGCCCGTCATCGCAAACCTGGCATGCGCACCGTGCAAGAGCCACAACAGGGAAATTCTGAAGATCGCCAAGAAGCACGGCATCAAATACCTTGTAATGGGAAGCAATAAGTATGAATTGTTTCAGCTCAACTCGGGATACCATGACGCCCTCGCCGACAGGATCTCGTTCGCCGCCAAGCTCAAGCAGCTGCTCATGCTGATGAAAAAAGGAGGCCTTGTACTGACCCAATCCGTCGGGATTTGGAGGTTTCTCTGGGTAGGCATCAGATCCGTCTTGTACATCTCGCCCGAGTCTCCTTTCTTACGATGCTGCTATGGAGACATCAATACCTTCAACTATTTCTTTCATACGGAGTGGAGTGAGGCTGAGTGTGAAAAATCCTTGTCCGAGCTCGGCTGGGAAATACCGCCCAACTGCAATTCTTCCTGGCGCGCCGACTGTGTGTTCGCCGAAGTCAAGAACTACATGTTCGGCAAGATGAATGGAATCAGTTACGTGGATGCCTTGTTCAGCAATCTCATCCGAGCAGGTATACTAAGCAGGGATGAAGCGCTGAAGCGGGTGGATACCGAGGGGAAATTTTCCCGCGACCGATTTGCCGAGGCATGCAGAATCATGAACCTGCATACCGACATTTTCAACTGAACGCCGCTTGTATCCTGCATGGGGAAGACAGGCTAACCTTCCCTCCTCCGCATCTCGAATGAGCAGAGTGTCCGCACCCGTAAGGTGAGGATGCTTTCCCGGAGAGCCGAAGGTCTATGTCCTCTCAAAGGAAAACAGACTTGGGCCGGGTCAGGTGATCGTCACAACTCGGTGATCCATCCCTTGCCCTGCAGTGCTGCCCCCTTTTTCATGAAGCTCAGGAACGATGACCTGAGCATATCGCTCAGCAGCGCCTTTTTTACCGGCTCAAGCCTGAGGAAAGCGCCCACGAACGTCCTCATGAACTCCTGTGTGACGCTCTGGGGGTTGTCGAAAAGCTGGTTCTGGAGGTTTCCCCTTTCGAGGGCGGCAAGCAGAGTAGCCTCAAACAAGGTCTCGGGAGGGATCGTCCTCTTTTCGCGGCGCACCATCCGAACCGCCTGAGAAGGGCATTTCATCGAGCATACACCGCACCCTATGCAGATGTTCCGATTGACACGGGCCTTCTTTTTCTTCTTTGCACCGGGAGAGTCGTCCAGCGGCAGGAGGCTCGCGGCATTCATCGGGCACGCCTTGATGCACTTGCCGCATCCCGTGCAGAGGCCCTCATCGACCGTTGCCATGAAGTTCGATGTGATCACGGCATTCGTATATCCGAACGTGCCCAAGCCCGAGAGATAGTTGCAGCAGCACTTGCAGCAATGGCAGACGGCTATGGGGCTGCTCTTCGTGTTGTAGGCGCACAGAACGAGCCCATGCTCCTTCGAGCGGGCGAAGTTATCGAACATCTCAGACTTCGAAACCTCTCTGGCAAGGCCGTGCCTGATCATGTAATCCGCCCCGATGCCGAACATGCTGCACCCCTCGACGGGCGCGTCGCACTCCTTTTTTCCGATATGCAGCTTCTCGTTCCTGCAGGAGCACAGGCCGATCGCATATCGTTTCGAGTCTTCGATGATCGATGTGGCCTTCTCGAAGTCCAGGAACTCCGTCCCTGCATCAACCCGTATGGTCTCCTCGACCGGGATCACCCTCAATATGGATGCCTTCTCGCCCTTCGAGAAGTTGGCCGGAAACACCGAGCTGAAATAGTCGTGGAAGAGCTCCGCCCACCGTTTTGTGCCCAGACCGCTGCCGGTTCTCATCATGGTGAACTCGAATATCCCGATGACCAGGGGGCATGGCATGTAGCAATACCGGTTGTCCCTCTCGTTCCAGATATCCAGGACAAGGCCCTTGCTGCAGAGCCCCTCGAGGATATTCCTCAGCCGTACCTCCTCGACGCCGGTCGTTTTCGAGATCCTCTCGACAGAAGAGAGGGTGAAGGGCATCCTGGCAACGATATCCGCCTCTTCAGGGGTATACAGCTCCTTGAGAATGGCATGGAATGTCTCGTTCCACGGGGTGCGGGCAGTCAGGCCGTCGATCTTTTCTCCGAGCCTGCGGTATATGTCCCGTCCGGGTCCTTTTCTCACGATCAGCCTCCTTAAAACAAGGAATCTTCAGAAGTACGCACTATCATTGCAGCAAACGGACTTATAAAATGCCCGGCGTCATTATACCTTTTATAATAACCGGAAATCAACGTGACCCCGCAGCATTCCGTCGAACTTGAGAATCGCCTTCCCGCTATCCTTATTATTTAAATGATACAGATAGATTCCGTCGTCTTCATCAAGGGGATCATGATCGGGTTCCTAGCCGCGGTCCCCATAGGTCCGGTCAATGTTCTCTGCATCCAGCGCACCTTGAGCCAGGGCAGGATCACAGGCCTCATCTCGGGCCTGGGTGCAGCCACCATCGATGCCTTTTATGGAGGAATAGCCTGGCTCGGCATAAGCGTGATCTCTCACACCCTGGCCGGCTATCGGGCATGGATCAATCTTTTCAGCGGGGTATTCCTTCTCTCCTTGGGCATCCGGATCATTATCGCAAGGTCGGGAGAGGATATCCCTCCCGATCACCGCGTGAAAGGCTACATGTCTGCATACAGCTCGACGCTCCTCCTGACGCTTGCGAACCCCTCGACCATCTTTTCCTATGGCCTCCTGTTCGCAGTATTCGGAGGGGAGCACCTCCATCGCGGCATCGGGTCCGCATCTCTTATCGTTCCCGGCGTCTTCATAGGCTCGACCGTATGGTGGGCTTTCCTGAGCGGCTTTGTGGACACGATACGGCCGAGGATGAACGCATCCGGATTGAAGTGGATCAACCGGGTATCCGGGGCAATCATCGCAGGATTCGGCCTCTTCATCCTCACGAAGATGCTGTGAGCTCAACAGCTTCGAGGTGAATGCCGCAGGGCTATACCCGCTCGAAAATGGTTGCCGGCGCCTGGCCTCCGCCCGTGCAGAGCGTGACCAGGGCATACCTTCCGCCGCGCCTTCTGAGCTCGTGGATGGCGCTTACGCTGAGTCTGCATCCGCTGTTTCCCACCGGGTGGCCCAGAGCAAGGGCACCGCCGTTGACGTTGAGCCTGTCCATATCGGCATGGAGCTCGCGGGCCCATGCGAGCGGAATCGGCGCGAACGCCTCGTTGACCTCGAAGATATCGATGTCTTTCATGGCGAGGCCCGCCTTGGCAAGCACCTTGGGCGTGGCTGTGATGGGACCGGTAAGCATGAGCAGGGGGTCGGAGCCCACGACGGCATTGGCGACTATGCGTGCCAGAGGGGTAATGCCCAGGGCCTTGACCTTCTCTTCGCTCATGAGGACCATCGCCGACGCGCCGTCGGTGACCGTGCTCGAAAGGCCTGCCGTCATCCAGTCCGTACCGGGGAGGACCTTCAAGGTGTCGAGCGTCTCCCGGCTCGTACCCGGGCGCACGGGCTCGTCGGTCGTACACTCGATCCTGTTTCCGTCCTTGTCGAGGCCCGGAATGGCGAAGATCTCGTTCCTGAAGCGTCCCTCGATCGTTGCTGCGTGGGCCTTCGCATGGCTTGCCACCGCGAAGTCCTGGCACTCCTCCTTGGTGATGCCCCATTTGTTCGCTATTGCCTGGGCAGATGTGATCTGGCTGGGGATGCCGTATTTGTCGAGGTAGTACTTCCCGATGGGGTGCCCTGCATTCTGGCCGTTGGCCAGGGTGCAGTTCATGTCGGATGCGATGCCGTACTTCGACATGAGCTCGCAGCCGCTTGCAATGACCACGTCGTTCATGCCCGAGGCTATCATCCCGGACGCGATCTGGATGGCGGACAGAGAGCTTCCGCACTGGCGGTTCACCGAGATGCCGGCCAGGGTCTCCGGCAGCTTCGATGCAAGGACGCCCATACGGGCCAGGTTGAACCCCTGCTCGCCTATCTGGTATACGCACCCGGTGACCACGTCATCCACAAGGGCGGGGTCGAGACCGATACGGGCCACAGACTCATCCAGCGCGCCAGCCAGGAGCTCGGGCGCCATGTACTCACGGTAATATCCTCTCTGCTTTCCGACCGCTGTTCTTACTGCACTGACGACGAATACATCTTTCATTTAAGAGAGCCTCCTCAAGATTATGATTTCCGCATAGGGCAGCCGACGGACAAGAGCACCCATGCCGGATACGTTCCTGCAAGATCTTATTGTATTACCATATGTCATTAACCGGACATGTGAATTCTGTCAATGCTTATGTAGGCCGCTGCCTGGTGACCGGCAGGAAAACATGAAGACCGCCTGCAGATCCCGAGCCCGTGCTCAGGGTAAAAAAAAGGATGGCGGTTAGGGCATAGGACGCGCCATCCTTAAAGAGGAGGTTATTATGTTTAATATAAGATGCACCGCGATGAAAAAGGATTCATGTGGAGCGGAACCGATTCCTGCCTGCTTTTCCCTGCTTCCTGCTGCAATTGCTGCCATGAATTGAGATAATTTTGAGGGATCTTATAATACCTGTAGAGTATATCAAAAAACATCTTAGAATTTCAGATAATTAGTATTCGATTATATAGCCTGGAGGTTTTTTGTCGATGGACCAGCTTTCTCCGGCTTCCGGTTTTCCCAGCAGGAGGTTGATCGAACGCATATTAATCAGCAAGACCGACAGCATCTTCATACAGTTGTTCCGTTACGGCATAGTCGGCGGGCTGGCCGCCGGGGTCGACATCGGCTCCTTCACCTTTTTCTTCTACGTTCTTTCGATAGATTACCGGATAGCGGTTTTCCTGAGCTTCACCCTCGGGACCCTCACCAACTTCTGCATCAGCAACGTGTTTGTTTTCGACAGAAAATCCCTTTCAGTATGGCGGGCTTGCGCCAGGCACTATACGTCGAGCCTCGGAGGGCTCGCCACCAATGAAGTGGTGATGATCGTCCTCGTCGAGGTGCTCATCTTCTCGAACATGTTCATTGCGAAGCTCATCGCAACGGCCAGCGCATTCTTCGTCAACTTCACCCTGATGAGGATATACGCATTCAATCAGAACATAAGCTTAAGCCAGAAGTTACTCTCCATGAGAAACAAGATCAAGGAGTAGACCGATGAGAAATGCATTGATTACCGGCGGATCGGGTTTTTTCGGAGAACTCTTGAAGAAGAAGCTCCTCGATCAGGATTTCTTCTGCGTCAATATCGACCTCGAAGCGGACAGCTTCACGCATCCCAATCTTGTGTCCGTTCAGGGCGACATCAGGAATATCGCCACACTCGAAGCAATATTCTCAAAATACAAATTCGATGTGGTGTATCACTGCGCGGCGATCCTGGCCCATGCCGTGAAGGATGAAAACTTTCTCTGGACATCGAATGTTGACGGCACCCGTAACGTTGCCGATTTTGCTAAGAGATATAAGACACCTCGGGTCGTATACACATCATCGAACTGTCTCTGGGCAGAAAATTTTCACCGCCCGGTCAGGGAAGACGACGTGCCGAATCCCGTGGAGATTTACGGCAGGTCGAAGCTGGAAGGCGAGCGGATACTGCTCGGATTCAGGGACGCCTTCGACGTTGTCGTTTTCCGCTGCCCCACGATCGTCGATGCCGGAAGGCTCGGCCTGCTGGGGATTCTCTTCGAGTTTATCGACGAGGGGCGCAAGGTGTGGGTCGTAGGGGGCGGGAAGAACGTCTATCAATTCATATACGCGGACGACCTTATCGATGCCTGTCTGAAATCTCTCGATTACAGGGGATCGGATATCTTCAACATCGGGTCCGACGACGTGAAGAGCTTCAAGGAAGTCTATGAATACGTCATCAGGAAGGCCGGCTCGGAATCGAGGGTCGCGGTCCTGCCGAGGGGCCCGGCGATCCTGGCGATGAAGATAGCGTATGCCCTGAAATTATCGCCGCTGGGCCCTTATCAGTACAAGATGATCGCAGAGGATTTCATCTTCGACAACACAAAGATAAAAGAGAAGCTGAACTGGAAGCCCACCCTGACGAACGAGGAGATGCTGTTCAAATCCTACCAGTACTATCACCAGAACATTGCGGAAATCAGATCGCGCAAGGACGTCTCAGCGCACAAGCAGGTGGCTGACATGGGCATCATACGACTCCTCAAATGGATGTCGTGATGCAAGCGAGGTGAGTGACCATGGGTGACAAAACGGCCATCATTATCGGAGCCGGACCGGCCGGACTCACTGCGGGATACGAGCTCCTCACAAAGACGGACATCAAACCGGTGATCTTCGAGATGACGGGAGACATCGGCGGCATATCGAAGACGGTCGACTACAAAGGCAACCGAATCGACATCGGCGGCCACAGGTTCTTCTCGAAGTCGGACGCCGTCATGGAGTGGTGGCAGAGCATCCTGCCCGTCCAAGGCGCTCCCTCGAGGGACGACATTCGTCTCGGGCGCAAGATCAACCTCTCCCCGAGGATAGGTGCACCCGATCCCGAGCAGACCGACAAGGTCATGCTGATCAGGAACCGGGTCTCGAGAATCTTCTTCTTGAGGGCGTTCTTCGATTATCCGATCTCATTGAAACTCGACACCTTCAAAAACCTCGGGCTCACGCGGACGGCAAAGGCCGGACTGAGCTACGTGAAAACGGCAGTGTTCCCCATCAGGCAGGAAAAATCTCTCGAAGACTTCTTTATCAACAGGTTCGGCCGTGAGCTCTACGAGACCTTTTTCAAGGACTATACGGAGAAGGTCTGGGGCGTGCCCTGCACGGAGATCCAGCCCGACTGGGGAGCTCAGCGGGTTAAGGGGCTCTCGATCACGAAGGCGATCGCCCATTCGCTGAAGAATGCCCTCATCAAGGACACCTCCATCCACCAGAAGGGCACGGAAACCTCCCTGATCGAGCAGTTCATGTATCCCAAGCTGGGGCCCGGCCAGCTGTGGGAGGAGGTCGCATCGCGGATAAGAAGCATGGGCGGCTCCATCCATCTGGGCCGGAAGGTCGTCGGGATCGAGACTGCAGGCAGGAGGGTGGAAGCCATCAGGGTTCTCGACGGAGGGACGAACACCCTTACCTCGCTCCGAGGAGACTATTTCCTGTCAACGATGCCCGTCAAGGAGCTCATCGAAGGCATGGTCCCGGCAGCGCCTGCAGAGGTGAGAGAGGTCGCGGACGGCCTGATCTACCGTGATTTCATAACCGTGGGCCTGCTTCTGAAAAAAATGAAGATCAGGAACAAGGCAGCCGGCACGGCAGCGGACGGCAATATCACCGACAACTGGATCTACATTCAGGAGAGGGACGTAAGGCTCGGGAGGCTCCAGATCTTCAACAACTGGAGCCCCTACATGGTAAAAGACCAGGACACGGTATGGCTCGGCCTGGAATACTTCTGCAACGAAGGGGATTCCTTGTGGAGCAAACCCGATGACCAATTCGCCGAATTTGCCATCGATGAGCTGGCAAAGATCGGGATGATCGACAAGGCCGACGTCCTCGACAGCATCGTCATCAGGATGCCCAAGACCTACCCTGCCTATTTCGGCACCTATACAAGATTTCATGTCATCAGAGACTTCGTCGATGGATTCGAGAACCTCTTCCTCATAGGGAGAAACGGCATGCACAAATACAACAACGCCGATCACTCCATGCTCACGGCAATGACGGCGGTGGACAATATACGGGAAAACAATCCCTCGAAAGAGAATATCTGGGAGATCAATACCGAAGAAGAATACCATGAATCGAGGCAGGGATAACGATCTTTTACCCGTTCTCGTTATCCTCATAGCACTGCTTGCCGTCAATACCATCAGCTACAGAAACGGGCATGAGTGGGGAGACGACTTTTCCCAGTACATCTACCAGGCAAAGAGTCTCGTAGACGGGACGACCGACGAACTCCTGGAGATCTCCAGATACCGATACGACAACTCCGAGACCAAAAGGATCGGGCCCATTCTCTATCCCTGGGGGTTCCCCATCATCCTGAGCCCGGTCTACTACCTCTTCGGCCTCGACCTTTTGCCCATGAAGGCGTTCACCAATCTCTTCTTCCTGTTTTCCTTGGGGCTGATCTTTCTGCTCTTCAAGGGCAGGCTCGGCAGATTCGAGAATTACCTCGTCCTCATCATCCTGGGGCTCAACCCGGCCTTCTTCGAGTTTAAAGACAGCATCCTCTCGGACATTCCGTTCATGTTCTTTTCTCTGGCATCGATCTTCTTCATGCAGCGCTTCATCATGGAGAAGAAGCCCTTCCTGAACGAAGCGGCAAGCAATGTGCTCATAGGCATCTCGATCTTCATCTCGTACGCAATCCGCAGCAACGGGATCATCCTGATACCGACCCTGTTCGCCGTTCAGATCGTCGAAGGTCTGCGCACCATGAAGAGAACGGATATCCTGCCCTTGCGCAGTGTCAGGTATCTCATTCCCTACGGTGTTTTCGCCCTGTCGGTCGTAGCCATGGGGGTTTTCCTGCCAACAGCGAGCTCGGGCTCTTATTCCGAGCAGCTCAGCATGATGAGCACCGAAACGGTTGCAATGAACATAATCTATTATATGATCCTGCCTTCAGGATTTTTCACCAGGAACGTCCCCGTGCCTTTCGACACCATCGGCACGGTCCTGTTTCTTTTATTCGTCCCCCCGACCCTGATCGGCCTGGCAAGATATTTCAAGGACAGCTATCACTATTTCGTCTTCTCTTTCCTGACGGTCCTCCTCTATATCTTCTGGCCGGGCACCCAGGGTTTGAGGTTCATTTTCCCGGTCATTCCGTTTTATCTCTTCTTCCTGTTTGCAGGTCTCGGCAGGATGAAGCTGACCCTCTCCCTGAAAAGGCATACGGCCCTGCCTCTTACAGCCGTGTTCGGCACAGTAGTGATCGTCTTCTTCGGACTGATCATATCGTCCCAGGTATATGCCGTCCTCACTTCATCCGAGCAGGATGTTCTGGAAGGACCGTATACGAAGGACAGCATCGAGCTCTTCAGATACATCTCGGAGCACACCCGGAGCAGCGATATCGTCATCTTCTACAAACCGAGGGCAATGGCGCTCTATACCCAGAGAAAATCGATAGAGCTGACGAAGATCGAAGGCATCCTCTCATCGCCGGCAAGGTATATCGCATGCCAGAAAGACGGGCTGGTGGCCCTGCAGCTTCAGCACCGCAGAGCTGCAGTAAGCAAGGTGTTCGAAAACGGGAAGTTCATCCTCTACCGGAAGCAGGAGATTCGGGCATCGACCGATTCGAAGAAGGGCGCCGTCAAACAGGCAAAAAAAAAGGATGGCGGCTAGGGCATTGAACGCGCCATCCCAAAGAGGAGGTTAATAACCTTTGTTTGAATACATATAGATGATCTTCCGCGAAAAAGGATTCATGATAAAATAATCCCAGCCATCACCGGGGCATGAATGATCCATGGCCGACCTGCCGATGGCTTGCTGAAGATATCGCTTGCGAGGAGAGACGCGGCCCCGCATCTATTCCCCGCCGAAGAACCTTCCCTCTTCCCAGGCGACCTTGTGCTCCATGATGACCTGGAACTGGTGGCCCAGATCGGCGATCTCGCGCTGCCAGAAGGTCTCGGTGCCCCAGTCGGGGTGATTCGACCTGAAGGCGTAATCGCCTGCCTGCCTCGCCACCCAGGCGAGGAAATAGATGATCCGCATGAAGCGCAGGGGTTCGATGAGCCTGATCGAGGAGTAGTCGAACTCCCGGAACTGCTCGTAGCCCTCCAGGAGGAGATCGATCTCCCGGCGCGACCGGCCCGCATGGTCGGGCAGGAGCAGCCAGAGGTCCTGGACAGGGGGGCCTGTCATCATGTCGTCGAAGTCGATCACCATGAGCCCTTCTCCGGGCCTGTCGAGGAGGTTTCCCCTGTGGCAGTCCCCGTGGATGCGGATGAGCTCGGTCCCCTTAAAGAGCCCTGCGATATTTTCCACGATACGCTCGGTGAGGTCTTCGAACGCGGATCTGAGCTCCGGGACGACGAACCCTCCCTCTGCGAGGAAGATCAGATCGTTCCTGGTGGATTCGGTCGGAAGCAGGGTGATCCTCGCGTGTGGCATGCGCTGCTCGCCCGCGAGGTGGATGCGCGCCACGAGCCTGCCCACCCTCCTCCAGTCTTCGTCGTGCCCAAGCTCGAACTCGCGGCCCGATTTCTTCGGAAAGAGCGCAAAGTACATCCCGTCCGCCTCTCCGAGCGTGCTGCCGCTCGCAAGCGTGAGGGGGCATACGACGGGGATCTCCATGCCTGCGCAGTCGGCGAGGAAGAGATGCTCGTCGAGGATCGCCTCCCTGCTCCACCGGCCCGGCCGGTAGAACTTGGCGATGAGCCGCTCGCCTGCCCTGGTCTGGATCTCGTATACCCGGTTGATGTAGCTCGGGAGCGGTACGGTCAGACCGGTCATCCGGATGCCGGTCGCATTCTCCACCGCATCGAGCAGGGTTTCGGGTGTGAGGTGATCGTAATCCGGGTTTCTGCTCATGACAACCTTATCAGGTATGCTCCCTCGTTTTGAGGAACCTGATCTCGGGCCATTCTTCCATGGCATTCTTCAGCCTCCACTGGTTCGGTGCGAGGTACGTGAGGTAGCCGCCCGAGTCACGGGCCAGGGATCCCTGGTAGGCCTTCTCGAACGCCCGGAGCACCTTGCCGTCCTCGCATTCGAGCCAGCGGGCGGCGACGTAATCGATGGGCTCATAGGTTGCCTCCACCCCATACTCATCCTTGAGCCTCTCCATGACCACGTCGAACTGGAGCACACCGACCGCGCCCAGGATATAGTTGTTGCCGACGAGGGGCTTGAACACCTGCACGGCGCCCTCTTCGCTCAGCTGGCTCAAACCCTTCTGGAGCTGCTTGAACTTCATGGGGTTCCTGAGGATGGCCCGCCTGAAATGCTCGGGGGCAAAATACGGGATGCCGGTGAACTTGAGCGGCTCCTTGTCGGTGAAGGTGTCCCCGATGCTGATGGTCCCGTGGTTGTGGATGCCGATGATGTCGCCGGGATATGCCTCCTCGACATTCGCCCGGTCCTGGGCCATGAAGATGGTGGCATTCGACAGGATGACCTCCTTGCCGATCCTGTGGTGCATGACCTTCATTCCCCGGGTGAACTTGCCCGAGCAGATCCTCAGAAAGGCGATCCGGTCGCGGTGGCTGGGGTCCATGTTCGCCTGGATCTTGAAGGTGAAGCCTGAGAACGGCTCCTCGTAGGGAGAAACCAGCCGGCTCTCTGACGGCCTTGAATCCGGGCACGGGGCCATCTCCACGAACACGTCGAGCATTTCCCTGACCCCGAAGTTGTTGATGGCACTGCCGAAGAAGACCGGGGTCTGGTTTCCCTTGAGGTATTCCTCACGGTCGAAACGGGGGAGGAGTCCCTCGATGAGCTCGATATCCTCTCGCAGCTGGCCTGCCCGGCTTCCCAGGAGCTCATCGAGCTTCGGATCGCCGATATCGGTGATGAGAATCCCGTCCTGCTCTCTTGTCGCCTTTCCGGGTGTGAAGAGGTTGAGCTCTTTGCGATAGAGATCATAGACCCCGAGGAAGCCTCTTCCCATGCCGATGGGCCAGCTCAAGGGCACGCACTCGATTTGCAGCTTGTCCTCGATGTCGCTTAAGAGATCGAGTGGCGGGAGCCCGTCCCGGTCGAGCTTGTTGATGAAGGTCATGATGGGGGTATTGCGCATCCGGCATACCTCCATGAGCTTCTCCGTTTGAGGCTCCACCCCTTTTGCGCTGTCGATGACCATGAGGGCCGAGTCGACTGCCGTGAGCACCCGGTAGGTGTCTTCGGAGAAGTCCTGGTGGCCCGGGGTGTCGAGGAGGTTGATCTCGCGGTCCCGGTACGTGAACTTCATGACGGAGGTCGTGACCGATATCCCGCGCTCCTGCTCGATCTTCATCCAGTCGCTCGTGGCGTAACGGGCGGCCTTTCTGGCCTTGATGGTGCCTGCGAGCTGGATCGCCCCTCCGAAGAGCAGGAGCTTTTCGGTCAGCGTGGTTTTGCCTGCATCCGGATGGCTGATGATCCCGAAGGTGCGCCGCCTGGCTACCTCCCTCTCGTTGCATCTCGCCTTACCCAGGAGGCTGCCTTCGCCTTCCAGTTCCTCGATTTCCCTGCATTCCTCTAGCGCTTTCATTCCTGCTGTCCTGCTCTTTTCAAACATTGCTCAAAGCCATGCGGGTATATATCCCTGCCTCTTACTCCCGCAGGCTTCGAAAAGGTTGGTCAGTATCTGATAACCTCTCTGAAACAATACGCTTTAATGTGCAATACCCGCTGTGTCAATGGAATAATTGACATGAATTCAGATGCAACCCGGCACCAAAAGGATTCAGGGCTTATATCCGGCAATCGGGGGCCATGATAAAGCAGCGAGAGAGCAGATCTCATCATGGATTCCTTTGGGCTCGAGGTGCCTGTGCATGGTGGGGAACATGGCCCCACGGACAAAGGTAAAACACCCCGCATGAACAGCTGCCTCATCGATGGGATTCCTGTAAGCTCATGATAATCCATATGCAATGTTTGCAGCATCGGCGTTGCTGTCACCCATCCATACGTTTCAGCCGAGAGTGCTCGCGTTTCACGAAATGAACCCATGCGGAGGGATCGAGATCGGCACTGCCGTCGCCTTCGGAAAAGAGCTTTCCCTCTCCCTTGAAAGATGCCTGGCAAGCCTCATTGCAGGGCGGCAAGGCAGACACAGCCTCCCTCACGGGTCTGCGGCGGGCCGGGGCTGAGCCTTTGCCGGATTTCTCGGAAAGGATCGTCGCTCAGGGAACGGTCATCCGGCATCGGGCTCGTCGTCTTCTTCGAAGACCGGAACATCCTTCTGAAAGGGTTTGTAGGACCCCGGTCGAAGCTTCCGAGCGAAGATGAGATATCCGGTGTGGGCGACCATCCGGTCGAGCGGTCGGAGCCTTCCGGGCACGTGCTTGTAGCTCCTCAGGAATATCTCCGTAACCTCGGTGACGAGGATGTCGTAGAGGTTCAAGCCCTGCAGCATCCTGCTCACCTGGTTGGTCGTGGGGACCAGGACGCCCAGGTGTCCGCTGGGTTTCAGCGCGTCATAAACCGTTTTCAAGACCTTCCAGGGCTCTCGTACGTCGAGGAAGAACGCATCGAGGTCCTGCTCGTCGATGCCCTCTTCGAGGGCTCTGTGATGGATCACGATGTTGGTGTCACCGTCACCGAGCCCGAGGGTCGAGATGGCATGGTTGACGAGGCCGATGTCGTGCTCATAGGTATAGAGCCTGCCCTCATCCCCGATCGCCCTCGAGAACACGGCGGTAAGTGCTCCCGAGCCCGTCCCGGCCTCCCCGATTCTCTTCCCCGGGGCTATGTCCATTTTCATGAGGATGTATCCTGCATCCTTGGGATAGACGATCTGGGTGTTGCGTTTGAGCCCGTCGAGGATGAAATCGTGCATGTCGCAGGAAAGGATGTAGTAACGCTTGTCCCTGACCTCGAACGATCCGCCGGGAGGGATCTTCCTGAGCTCGTCCGAGTGGATATGCCCGGAAGGCAGGCCGACGAGCTTCGAGTCGGAGAGGTCGATGACCTTCCTGAACCTCGCCAGATCTGTGACCACTACCCGTGTAGCGAGAAGGTCACCCATGAGACGCTCTTTCTTTCAGCATGCACACGAAACACAGATCCTTTCTGAGAGTTCTATACCCGCAGCATGGGCAGCGGCCGGCCTCGATCCGCTCGCCTGCTCCTGCCGGGGTAAACCGGGCCTTGGCCCTCTTCAGATATCCGGAATAAAAATGGGCCTTGGTCCCTGTCATCTCCCTCTCGAGGGCATCGAGCAGCCTCTTGTAGGCGATACCCGCAGCACCCCTCGCATGGGGACACACGCCATTCATCAGGGGGATATCATTGAGATCTGCATACATGTGCACCTCGGGGTCTGTCAACCTGACAAGTGGCTTTGCCCTGCGCACCATGCCTTTTTCCTCAGGCATGAGAGGTCCCTTTGAGCCGAGGTCATCCATATGCCAGCGGAGCATGTTCCCGAGAAAGGCAGAGGTCTCGTCATCGAGGTTGTGGCCGGTGACGATAACGTCGCATTCATGGTCGAGGGCGAGCCTGTTGAGAAAGTATCTCCGTACAGCACTGCAGACAGGGCATGCACTTCTTTTCGCATATCGAAGCGCATGAGCGAAATCGAAGCCGAGGAGCTCCTGGAAAGAATACACACGGAGAGGAATGCTGTATCTCTGGGCGAAATCCCTGACAAGATCCTCGGAGCTCTGGGAATATTCGCCGAAGCCGTTGTTTATATGGACAGCCTGGACATCATAGCGCATCCGCGTGAGGATCTCGCCCAGCACCATGCTGTCTTTGCCGCCTGACAGGGCGAGCATGATGCTCTTGTCATGCCCGAACAGGTGATACCTTTCGATGGCGTATGTCACCTGACTCAGGACGTATTCCTGGAAATGGAACGGGCAGAAGGCGCTCGTATGCCGGGGAATCTTTATTGTGGCAGGCCCTCCGCACACTGTGCACTTCATGCTTCACATTCCCTTAAGGAGTGCAGGGATGAGGTTTTGAAGGTTATTCCCCGGAGGATCTGAATCTGGTTCTTATCCGATTTGGAGACGAAGGCGCGATAATGAGGGCCCTTCACATGGAGGGAAGGCGTTCCTGGTATGCGATGCATTGGGAAGCACATAGTATAATAATAGTTGTCTGTGCTGGTTCATCCCAATGATCCTGACTTCCACATTCCGGTTTTCAATGCCTTTGAAACCGGGTCCTCTCGGCAAAGAGGCTCTTTGCCGGGCAATACGAACATTATTCGACTTCTTATATGAAAATCCCGATCTCAGCAGTAGTACATCGCGCAGCCCACGGTGATTCCCTGCCCTACGGTGATGAACGCGGCTTTCATGCCGGGTTTGATCATATTGTTCCGCATGGCGTAATCGAAGGCGATGAAAGGAGATGAGGTCAGGGTGACGCCGTTTAAGATACCGGTTACGTCTATAACCATTTCTTCGGGCAATCCCAGGCCCCGTGCAAGCCGGACCATGAAATTCGGGGATATCTGCGTGGCGAAAACGAAATCCACGGCATTGTACGTGGACAGAATCCTTTCTTTCTTGAGGAGCTTTTCATAGGTGATGGCAGCGCATTCGACGTAGATCTCTTCCAGCTCGTCGTTTTCCCAGCCGCATGTCTTTCTGCTTTCATTGTCCACGTCCAGGTACCGGCAGGGCAGGTCGGAGTAGATATCGAAGGTTTTGAACAAGAAGGAACCGAATCCCTTGTCCGGATTGGGAGAAATATCCACGATAACCGCTGAACCGCTTGCCGAGCAAGCATTCATGCCCATATTCATATTGGCAACCTCCATATTTGTATTCATATCGCCCGCGATCATCATTCCAACCCGGGCTGCCCCGCCCTTTATGGCCGAGATGATCACCTTTATCCCGGTAAGCCCTCCGGAAGCCCCATTCATCAGGTCGAAGGAAAACGTGCCCTTTCCGCCGACACCGGTGTTCATATCGAGCGAATCCTGTATCGAGACCGCGTTTGCCGGCTCAAAGACGTGGCTGGGATGACGGGTCTTGGCATTCACCAGGTAGCTGATGTTATACACCGGATGGCTTGAAGTGCTCAGGCAAGCCCTTGCCGCTTCCACGGCAGGATCTACCGAGCCTTCTCCATTCACCCTGCTTCGCGGCCGCATCGCTGCTCCCACGCTTTCTATCCTGCATCTCATGTTCAATACCCCACAGCGTACCGGCCCCTGTAGCGGACCGGCAGGTCATCCATTGTGTACGTCGCCATGCCCATGATATAACCGGGGGCCGAGAGATCGAAGACGATCCTGCTGCCCTGATCGATCCTGCCGCTCAGGATGCTTTCATGCAGGGCTATGAAGCTGGAAGCGGATGCGGTATGCCCGTATCTCTCGACGTTCTCGACAAAAATCCGATCAAGCTTTTCATTGAACCCTCTCTCGATAACCTGCTTGCCCTTCCTGATGAGGTGCCTCGAGGCCTGATAGGGTATGAAGACATCCACATCGGCGAGCGACCATTCGGTTCTATCGAGGGCCTCCTTGAATACCGGCCATGTCAGGTCGTATGACCTGCAGTGATGGGTAACCGAGTTCGAGATGATCTCTTCGAGGGCCGTGTGACTGGGCATCCTCATCATTCCGGCATTGAAGGCCTTTGCACCGGTGAAGATCGAGAGGTAGTGGAGCCCCTGGTCCCTGTGGGCTCCCCCGTCGAGGATGAGCGCTGCCCCTGCATCACCGAAGGTCAGGTCGAGCAGGTCATCAACGAATTCTCCGCTTTTATTTCTTCGGGAAAGCCAGGAGAGCCGGGATGGAGTATCCCCGCTGGCCACCAGTCCCACCCTGACCTCGCCGCTCTTTATCATGCTGTCCACTATCGCGATTGCCGAGAACATTCCCGCACCGGCATTGGCGACATCGAAGTGCATCGCATTTCGGGCATTGAGGTCGTTCATGATCCTGGCACTCAGGCAGGGCTCCCCGCTGTGCTTGTTTCCGTTTTCATACCCCGGGAATCCCGTACTGACGATTATCTCTATATCTTCCGGACGGTACCGCGAATCCTTGAGGGCATTCTGCGCAGCTGAGAGGGCGATATCGGATGCTGACTCCCCCTCGGCAACACGGCGTTCCCGTATACCGGTTATTTTCTCCAGATCCCTGTCTCCCGGCCTGTTCAACCGGGCAAGCAGCTCGGACGTCGTCAAAATCTTCTTCGGAAGGTACACGCCCAGGCTCTCAAATCTCGTTTTCCTTGCCCCGGCCCCCCTTGCCTGTGCAATCGGCAAGTGAAGGATCCGTGCTCTTCTCCTCTCTTGGAGATTGTTCATTCCGTCACCCTCCCGGAATAGTCTCCAGACATGTTCGTGTGCGATGACATGGCTGCGATTATAACCAAAAGGGTTTACAGATAGGTTACAGATTACACGATTACAAAAATAATGATGAGCTCATGTTTTTTACATGTGAATACAATATCTTATCAGACTGGGACCTGCTGTATGCATGCAAACGGGGCATGCCTTTAAAAGGTTATCCCTCTGTAAATCCAGAAGAATTCATGGTGGAGTGAGGGAAATGGGATGAAAAAGGGAGTGCGACAGGAAATGACTGATTGGTTTACGGATTCGCTAGAAATTTGAGTTCGACCTGAAGATATCTATTTTGAATCAAAGAGCCCTTAAACAAATATCTGAAAGGAAGGTGCCCATGAGCGCTATCACGACCAAAGACGGCACTCGGATCTATTATAAAGACTGGGGGACGGGCCAGCCTGTTGTCTTCAGCCACGGCTGGCCGCTCAGTGCAGACGCCTGGGAAGATCAGATGTTCTTTCTGGCCTCCCGCGGATATCGATGCATTGCCCATGACCGGCGGGGTCATGGCCGATCGAGCCAGACATGGGACGGCAACGACATGAACACGTACGCAGACGATCTCGCAACACTCGTTGAAGCACTCGATCTTAAGGATGCAATTCATGTCGGCCACTCTACCGGTGGCGGCGAGGTCGTCCGGTATCTAGGCCGCCACGGCACAAAGCGTGCTGCCAAGGCTGTGCTGATCGACGCAGTGCCGCCGCTGCTGCTCAAGACCGCTTCCAATCCGGGGGGATTGCCTATTGAAGTCTTCGATAATCTCCGCGCCAGCGTCCATGCCGATCGCTCGCAGTTTTTCTATGACTTTTCCCTGCCGTTTTACGGCTACAACAGACCGGATGCCAAGGTCTCGGATGGAGTCCGCCGGTCGTTCTGGCTCCAGGCAATGCTGGCCGGGTTCCCGGCAGTGTACCTCTGTATCAAGGCATTTTCTGAAACTGACTTTACCGATGATCTGAAGAAGATAGATATTCCGACCCTGATCCTGCACGGGGATGACGATCAGATCGTGCCTATTGCCGACTCCTCCCTGCTCACGGTCAAGCTGGTGAAGAATGCGCAGCTGAAGGTTTATGAGGGCGCGCCGCACGGCTTGTGCACGACCCACAAGGATCAGGTCAATTCGGATCTGCTGGAGTTTATCAAAGGCTAGTCGGCTCTTTAAGCGCTCTCTGATCGGATGGATTTAGCGATGGCTTCTGTCTGGGGCGAAGGATCGGCATCGAGCTTGGCTTCGAGCATCCTCTTGCATCTCTTGAAGACGGAGATCGCCTCGGGCTTCTTCCCCAGGTGCGTCAGGCATGCCATCAGCCTCCGGTAGCATCCCTCGTCGCAGTCATCCACCCCGAGTCCTGCCTCGAGATACTCCCTCGCCTTCTCCCACTGTCCTTTCTCAGATAAATGATCGCTCAGCTGGTAGAGCGAGCGGAAATACCTCTCCTTCATACGCTCGCCCATCGATACTGCATCCGGGTTCCAGACCTCCTCCTCAAAGTACGGGCCCCGGTAGAGCTCCAATGCCCTGGCTGTCATCTCACAGGCCGCATTGTTCACTTCCTTCCCATGCGCCTTCTTCCAGAGGTCATCCGCCTTGTCGAGAACCCTCTCAAATGCCCAGGCGTCCACCCAGCACAGATTCCTGTTCAGGGACAGCGTCCCTGCCTGCACCTGCACCGCCTCGTGATCCCCAAGGAGCTTCCTCAGGCGGTGAAGCGTGGTTGCCAGAGACTTCATGGCAAGATCTCCCTCTGCTGCAGGCCAGAGTATGTCCGCTATGTGCGTGTCGCTTACCGGCGCTCCCCCTGCACTCACCAGCGCCTTCAAAAGCTCGAGCGGCATCTTTTGCGCCTTTCGCGCAAACTGGACCGGCTCACCGTCCCGTACGATCTCGAACCTGCCCATTGTGTATATCTTAAGCGGCCACGGCCACGCCTCCAATGTCAAAGGCGCCTCCTCGGGCATCAGATTCCTCCGGCCTATCATCTCCTTCACGTATTCTACTTCTATTCCTACCTCCAATGCCCTCGCACACAACGACCCTGCACTGGAGGGATGGTCGAGCGCAAAAACATAGAATCCCGATTCCCTTCCTGCTTCCAGGGCTTCCTGCAGACAGGAGATGCCCTGGTTGACTTTGCCCTGCTCGAGTGCGATGGCTGCCTCGACAGCCTTTGCAGAGAACCAGACCAGCCTGCTCGGCGTGTTCCTCGTAATGGCTTCGATCTCGGAGAGAATCATGCGAGTCTTTTCGTGATCTCCGAGATAGTGTGTGACCCATGCGTGCAAGAGGGAGCAGAGGGAAACCTGGAAGGGCATGGCATAATCCTTCGCAAGCTTGACTGAGTGCTCGGCCAGGAGCAGGGCCTCTGCGTACTTTCCGCAAATCATCGCCTGCCTCGATCTCACGGCGAGAATGAGATGTCTCCACGGTCTAGGCTCTTCCTCATATTGAGCGAGCATTTTCAGGTAATGCTCTGCGCGCTTGTAATCCCGGACATCCTGGCAGCTCATGGCTGCCATGCCCATGAATGGGACATCGCCCAGACGTATACCGCTGGCGTTGAGTATTTCCAGGCCTTTCTCCGCTGCCTGTATGCATCTCTCATGAAGGCCCGAATACTCGCTGTATATCATGTCCGCAAATGCCTGAATGACCTGTCTCATCTCTGTCATTGGGCCTTCGCGGGCCATTTTATTGAGTTTTTCAATGTCTTGGGCAACTTCGTGCAACGATCCGGCATTGAGGTGGAAGTAGGCATAAAAGAATAAGGTCGAGGCAATCGTATCGATGTCACCGGCCTTCCGTGCCAGATCCAATGCCAGACCCGCCCACTCCTCGACTTCGGGGCTCGCACGATGCTTGATAGCCAGGATGGCGAACATGGCTCCGGCTACGTTGGACCTGATTTCGTCAAGAGGCATGGCATCGAAGTCTTCCCTGTGATTGCTCAGGTCTTCCAGGAGGTCGTCGAGTCTTGAATACGCCAGGTTGCCGAAAATAATGGCCTTGGCGATGCCCGTCCAGGAGAGAAAAAATCCGAAGAGGTCGTTCTTTTCCTTGAACTGGCGGTAGGCATCCTCGAAGTGCTCCTTGCTCGCGACCGGGTCAAAGGGAAACCGGCTCGCCCCAAGCCAGAACAGAAGCCAGGGCGAGGAATCCAGGACCTCTTGCGGTATGGCCGTGATCCACTGCTCCAGTGTCCGGTGCCTGCCGTGGTCCAGCATGTCCTTGGCATGCTGCATGATGAACACGGACATGGTTTCCCATCCCCCTGCCTCGATCATCAGGTTCAGCGCATCCTCCACCTGCCCGTCCATCTCCAAAAGCAGAGCGGCCTTGTTGATCAGCTCGAGGATCTCTTCCCTGCTGAATCTCTCCTTTGACCGGTCGAGGAGAAACTGTCTGAAAAGAGGATGGTATGAGTATACGGCATCGTCGTGGAACCTCCGCTCGATGAAGTAGTTGTATCGCCTCAACGAGGAGAGAATCTTCCTCGCATCAGAGATCCCCGTGAGGTCTTCAGCGAGCTTGATGCTCATTCTCGGCAGGTAGACACTCTTGAGGAGGAAATCCTGCACCGGCTCGCCCAAGGTATTGAAAGCTTCGCTCACGAAGTAGTCGAACACCGCCTCGGGAGACTGGCGGAAGAATACGTGGGGGTCTGCCCCCTCCATCTGGGATTTCTGCACCATGAGCACCACCCCCGCTGCCCATCCGCCGGTCAGGTAGTGGAAGTCGTGGACCTTCTTGTCGGAAAAATACCCGGGTGCGAGGAGCTCGGCAATCTTCTCGGTCTCCTCGGGGTCGAGCCTGAGGTCGTTCCATCCGATGATCGACATCTGCTGGCATGCATCCAGGCGGGAGAACTCGCTGGGAGGCAGTTTCCTGCTGATGAAGATCACCCGGCTCCCCCCCGGGATCACCGACATGCCCTTCGAGAGGACTGCATGGATCATCGACTGCTCCGGAGCCTCCTGATAGTTGTCGAAGACGAGCACCATGTCTTCGGGAATGCTTTCGAAGAGTTCTTCGAACCAGCGCAGCGCAAAAGTCATGAGCCCGGGTTGATACTCGGGTGTGAGCAGAGGGAACGAATCGGCCTGAGGGATGGATATGCCCTTGATTGCCTGCTTGAGGTAGTAGAAAAGGGTTGCAGGGTCGGCATCCCCTTCGTCTATCTGGTACCACAGGCATTGCAGCCCGTGCTCCTTCAGATAGCTGTTCACCAGGGTGGTCTTGCCGGACCCTGCCGGGCCCGCCACCCAGGTGACAGGATATTCCCCCGCCCTCTCGAGGAGATCGTATACCCGCTTGCGCGGATAGTACCTCGGTAAGAGAGGCTGAGTTACCTTTGCAAGAGATCTCGCCCTCTTCTCCATCTGCAATCACTCCTCCCGTCAGGTGCGAGGATGGACGAGAATGCAGATGAAGGTAGTATGCAGATAGCGCAAATCCCTTGCTGGAAAGCTACTGCCATCGCCCTTGTTCATAACATACCTCAATGGAATGGCTCCCCTCTCAATGCTTGGGGGAAAAGCATTCCATACAATAAAACATCAATATACCATAAGCATTAAATTATGTTACTCTTAATAATAACACTAATTACTGGGCTTTTCAAGCCTAATTTACAGTTAAATTCATTATGTGTCGGATTTATTGCTGTTTGCTGAGAATATGCTTTTGATTTTAATAGCTTGAATGACACGCGATTAGGAGCAGGACCAGGATATGTAAGTCATGTGTAAGCTGCCTTCGAATTGCGATGTCCATAGGAAAGCGAGCTGCTCGAGATCAGTCATAAAAAAAGCCCCTCAAACATCGTTTGAGAGGCTTTTTGGATATATAAATGATCCCGGCAACGTCCTAGTCTCCCACACAGTTACCCATGCAGTACCTTCGGCGCTCAAGGGCTTAACTTCCGAGTTCGGGATGGGATCGGGTGTTTCCCCTTTGCCATGGTCACCGGGAACATTGTCTAAATATCGTATCCCGAATGATTGCGAAAGAAAATAAAAGGAAGAGAGTGATTAGTGGGTCAAGCCTCACGGCCGATTAGTACTGGTTAGCTCAACGCATTACTACGCTTACACACCCAGCCTATCAATCCTGTAGTCTTCAGGAGGCCTTCAGTCTACCGAAGTAGAAGGGAGATCTTATCTTGAGACCGGCTTCCCACTTAGATGCTTTCAGCGGTTATCCGTTCCGAACGTAGCTACCCTGCTATGCCGTTGGCACGACAACAGGAACACCAGAGGTTCGTCCAACCCGGTCCTCTCGTACTAGGGTCAGCTTCTCTCAAATCTCCTCCGCCCACAGAGGATAGGGACCGAACTGTCTCACGACGTTCTAAACCCAGCTCGCGTACCGCTTTAAATGGCGAACAGCCATACCCTTGGGACCTGCTCCAGCCCCAGGATGCGATGAGCCGACATCGAGGTGCCAAACCTCCCCGTCGATGTGAACTCTTGGGGGAGATAAGCCTGTTATCCCCGGGGTACCTTTTATCCGTTGAGCGATGGCCCTTCCATGCGGAACCACCGGATCACTAAGACCTGCTTTCGCACCTGCTCGACGTGTCCGTCTCGCAGTCAGGCTCCCTTATGCCTTTACACTCGACGGCTGGTTTCCAATCAGCCTGAGGGAACCTTAGCGCGCCTCCGTTACATTTTGGGAGGCGACCGCCCCAGTCAAACTACCCACCAGACAGTGTCCTTCTCCCGGATAACGGGAGCAAGTTAGTAGCCCGAGCAGATCAGGGTGGTATTTCAAGGTTGGCTCCACCGAAACTAGCGTCCCGGCTTCAAAGCCTCCCACCTATCCTACACAAACCTGCCCAAGATACACTGTCAAGCTGTAGTAAAGGTCCACGGGGTCTTTCCGTCCTTCTGCGGGTTGCCGGTATCTTCACCGGCACTGCAATTTCACTGAGCCCCTCGTTGAGACACCGCCGAGATCGTTATGCCATTCGTGCAGGTCGGAACTTACCCGACAAGGAATTTCGCTACCTTAGGACCGTTATAGTTACGGCCGCCGTTTACTGGGGCTTCGGTTCAACGCTTCGCCCTAAAGACTAACGCATCCCCTTAACCTTCCAGCACCGGGCAGGCATCAGACCCTATACATCATCTTGCGATTTAGCAGAGTCCTATGTTTTTAGTAAACAGTCGCCCCGGCCATTTATCTGCGACCCCCTTCGGCTTTAGACGTGAATTCTATCACCTAATGAGGGCACACCTTCTCCCGAAGTTACGGTGTCAAGTTGCCGAGTTCCTTAACGAGGTTTCACTCAACGCCTTAGGATTTTCACCCCACCCACCTGAGTCGGTTTACAGTACGGACACCAAAAGAACTCGCTAGAGGCTTTTCTTGTCAGTGTAGGATTTGCCGCTTCGCTCAGAATTGAACTCGTCATCACCTCTCAGGATTAACGGATCTCCGGATTTGCCTGGAAATCCTCCCTACGGGCTTAAACCAGGACGACCAACGCCTGGCACGGCATACCTTCCTGCGTCCCCCCATCGCTCGGACGCTCTTTCAGTGGTACAGGAATATTAACCTGTCTTCCATCACCTACGCCTTTCGGCCTCGGCTTAGGTTCCGACTAACCCTGCGCGGATAACCCTTGCGCAGGAAACCTTGGGTTTTCGGCGTACAGGATTCTCACCTGTATTATTGTTACTCATGTCAGCATAAGCACTAGCAGGACCTCCACCGCTCCTTTCGGTACGGCTTCACAGGCTACTGCTACGCTCCCCTACCATCGTGCACTTGCGTGCAGATCCGCAGCTTCGGTTACATGCTTGAGCCCCGTTACATTTTCGGCGCAGGACCACTCGACCAGTGAGCTATTACGCTTTCTTTAAATGATGGCTGCTTCTAAGCCAACATCCTGGTTGTTTATGCAATCCCACCGCCTTTAACACTTAGCATGTATTTGGGACCTTAGCTGGCGGTCTGGGTTGTTTCCCTCTCGTCCACGGAGCTTATCCCCCGTGGGCTGCCTCCCAGACTAAAATCTCCGGTATTCGAAGTTTGGTTGGGGTTGGTAATCCTCGCGGACCCCTAGCCCATCCAGTGCCCTACCCCCGGGATTCATCGTCTGAGGCTATACCTAAATATATTTCGGGGAGAACCAGCTATCTCCAAGTTTGATTGGCCTTTCACCCCTATCCACAGCTCATCCGAAAAGTTTTCAACCTTAACCAGTTCGGGCCTCCAGTCCGTTTTACCGAACTTTCACCCTGGCCATGGATAGATCACTTGGCTTCGGGTCTATTCCATGCAACTAAGACGCCCTATTAAGACTCGCTTTCGCTACGGCTACACCTAACGGCTTAACCTTGCTGCATAGAATAACTCGCTGACTCATTATGCAAAAGGCACGCAGTCACCCCGTCACAGGCGAACCTGTAACATGGGGCTTCCACAGAATGTAGGCATACGGTTTCAGATACTATTTCACTCCCCTCTCCGGGGTACTTTTCACCTTTCCCTCACGGTACTTGTTCACTATCGGTTACTGAGTAGTATTTAGCCTTGGAAGATGGTCCTCCCAGATTCACACAGGGTTCCACGTGCCCCGTGCTACTCGGGTGTCGGTCCCAGGAAGACGCCTACATTTCGGATACAGGGCTATCACCCTCTATGGCCGAACTTTCCAGATCGTTCTCCTATATAGACGCTTTGTAACTTCCCGAAAGCTCCGCAGAGCTCTCCGGACCGAACCCACAACCCCGATTACGCAACGCCTGCGGGCTTACACACAATCGGTTTGGGCTTTTCCCATTTCGCTCGCCACTACTTTGGGAATCTCAATTGATTTCTTTTCCTGCAGGTACTAAGATGTTTCAATTCCCTGCGTTCGCTTCACATACCCTATGTATTCAGGTATGGATATCTGGGCATGACCCCAGATAGGTTTCCCCATTCGGAAATCCCCGGATCAAAGCCTGTTTAGCGGCTCCCCGAGGCTTATCGCAGCCGACCACGTCCTTCATCGCCTCTCAGTACCAAGGCATCCACCATATGCCCTTAGTAGCTTGACCCAATGAAATCACTCTCTTCCGTGTTACCATTATTCAGTTTTTAAAAGAACTACTTCACCAATGAGATAACTCATCTCGCCTGAAACGTTATGAGATAAATTATCTCATTGGTGGAGGTGAACGGGTTCGAACCGATGGCCTCCTGCGTGCAAGGCAGGCGCTCTCCCAACTGAGCTACACCCCCATATTTCGTATATGGTGGGCCTAGTTGGAATTGAACCAACGACCTCACGCTTATCAGGCGTGCGCTCTAGCCATCTGAGCTATAGGCCCCTAGCTTACCTATCCGGTCGTTTAAAGCCTTGTAAAAGAGCCTGATAAATCTCTCAAAACCGAACAGTGGAAGGACTTTGTTTTTAAGGTTACACCTTAGAAAGGAGGTGATCCAGCCGCAGGTTCTCCTACGGCTACCTTGTTACGACTTCACCCCAATCACTAATCATACCGTAGGCGTCTGCCTCCTAAAAGGTTAGCTCAACGACTTCTAGTATGACTAGCTTTCGTGGTGTGACGGGCGGTGTGTACAAGGCCCGGGAACGTATTCACCGCGGCATGCTGATCCGCGATTACTAGCGATTCCGACTTCATGGAGTCGAGTTGCAGACTCCAATCCGAACTG
>JAKPPU010000121.1 GCA_029547185.1 Deltaproteobacteria bacterium
GGACATGGGGACGTGCATCGTCTTGCCGTCGCAGATCCCGGACTCGTAGATCAGCAGCGCGTTGGGCGCGTTGATGAAATTCGCCGTCATGATGCCGACCATGGGCAGGCCCGTGCCGGCAAACACGATGTCGTCGTTGCGAACCGTATGGGCGATCTGGATGGCCATCAGCTCGGGGAGAATGAACTCGCCTGGCTTCGCTGCCTCGTCTGGCATCTTCTCGATCAATTCCATCAACTGTTCCATTGATTTTGCCATAGTCGTGTTCCCCCCTTTCATTAGTAGCCGCTCATGGCGACGGACAAGGGCATCTTCATCCTGGGTGCAGGCTTCTTGCCTCTCATCATCCTCGTGCTGTAGCCCGTGACGCTGTCAGCCTTGAGGTCGAGGAGCCGCTTGGCGCCCAGTTTCACGATGAATTCCTCCCAGCTCTTGGGCCCGTAGACCCACTCGTCGAGCCACTTCTTCTGGTCGTCGAGGTTGCGGGAGATCTTGTCCATTTCGCGCATGAAGGGTGCGTCGTAATCATAGTAGAAGGGAACGGAGCTCGGGAAGGCGCCCCAGGGGCATTCCACGATGGCGTCCACCACGAAGTAGGGGATCTGGTTGCCTTCGGGCAGCTTCCTCATCTCGGACTCGGGGACGACTTCCTCGGCCAGGATGACGACCTTCTCGGCGGCAAAGGAGATTTCCTTGTCGATGGTGCCGACACCGCGCCAGCGGGCCGTGCCCTTGTCTCCGCACTGGGCCACGTGGATGACGGCCAGCTCGGGGCGCATGGCGGGCAGCAGGACGGTCTCGCCCTCGCCCCAGAAGGGCTCTTCCATCTGGATGAATTTCTTCTTGGGGATCCTCGGGTTCTTGCCGTCACGCAGGCCGGCCTTTCCGAGGGCGTCGTATTTCGGGTTGTAGAGATCGGAGCCGAGCGGCGCGTTGTAGGGGATGAACGGTGCGCCGATGGCGCCCGCCAGGGCCCTCATCGCGGTTGCGCCGTGGGAGTAATCCTCGAGAATCATTTCCCCCTTCTTGTACCTTCTCTCGAGGTTCACATCCAGCTTGCCGGCCATCTCGCCCCAGCCCATCCAGTTCGTCTCGTAGATCTTGATGGCGCCGGCCGCGTTGAGAAGCCAGGTGCAGCAGCTGCCGTGACGGTCGATGACGTGCAGATCCTTCACCCCCTGCCTCACCGTCTGCCAGGCAAAGGCGAAGGGGTTCCGGTTAAACCCGGTAAAACCACTCCAGGCGACCATGGCACCGTCGTGCATGAAGGCCTTGCAGGCCTCCTCGAGGGACATGATCTGTGCCTTCTTGGTCTGTGTACGAAGACGTGGCATTGTTACCTCCTTTTCGGTACTCGTAGAG
>JAKPPU010000144.1 GCA_029547185.1 Deltaproteobacteria bacterium
ATGGCATTCAAGAGGTCGAGAGTTCGATTCTCTTCGGCTCCACCAGAAAAATCAAACGGGGCGGTCTCGAAGAGGCCGTCCCGTTTTTTGTGATGACGTAGAGAATCGAAGCTTAAGCGAGCGCCGCCGGTGGCTTAAAAAGCGGACAGGATGTCTGCGTCAGCGAGCTTAAGGGGAGCCTGCGCAGGAGCGCACAGGAAGTGCGCGACGTAGGAGGCGATTCTCTTCGGCTCCACCCTATCGAGTCGCCAACGGACATGATCAGAAAGCCGGAACATATCGACCGGAGCCGATTGATACTCATGTAATACCGGTTATTCATTATTAAAGGGTCACACCTTTCGCCGCGGTACACATCCGCCTTTGTATACCGTTGTAATGGATGTCATTGCATTCGGAGCCTGCTTGAAAGGAGGGATATCTCATGATCGCATCCGAACGTGTCAGACTCGTGCCCGTTCACCTTGCGTTTCTCTTGTTTGCTCTCATGGTCTCATGCGGTGACGACAGTGACGGCAATCCGCCGGCTGCCGAGGTGCTGACAGCCGTCGTGCAGCCTCTTCCTCTGCCGGGCCCTTATGCGGTTGCATGCAGCAATATTGCTCAGGATTTCACACGATTGGGCGCCGATGAGGACGTGACGGACTATTGGGAGGGCAGGCCTTCGGACAGCGGCACGCCCCGCTATGTGACCGATCTTCTGGCAGACCCGGCCGACACGCTGACCGTTACGGTGACTGCGCCGCAGGATTCGGACCTCTATGGTGATTTTGCCGGACAGGCGGTCACGTTCGTCGTGCTTGTATGCTACCCCACGACGGCCGACAACCCCCGTCCCGACTATCCGCTCAACCCGCCGCAAACCGCCATGGTCGTTCCGCACATGCAGACCGGATCGGAAGCGCCGTTGTTCGCGGACGCCTCGGTTCGTTATCCCGTGGTTGCGTTTTCGCACGGCTACATGGGCAGCCCGATTTCCGACGACTACTTTCTGGCGATATCCACTGTCGCGAGTTACGGTTACGTGGTGATCGCCCCGTTCCACGGCGACCTGCGGTTTTCCGACCTCAATATCAGCAATCTCGAGGATGCCATTGACGTGGCGTCAAACCTGGACAACTTCACGGCCCTGCAGGCACTGCGGCCGCTTTCGATATCCGCTGCGCTCGACCTCGTTCTCTCACATCCACAATGGAGAGATCACCTCGATGAGACGCAGATCGGCGGTTTCGGGGTGAGCATGGGCGGCGAGACAATGCTGCTGCTGGGCGGCGCCGGTCTGACGACCTCATTCTTCGACATCGGGTTATCGTGGAAACAGGTCACCCTCGATCCGCGGATCAAGGCGGCGGTCGGCTATGTGCCGTATTTCGGGCAGCCGATCCTGCCTGCATTCGGACGCGACCAGCAGGGGCTTGAAGGCATCGGTCTTCCGTTCCTCGGGCTGAGTGGGACAGCGGACACCACCGCCCCGATCAGTGAAGCGGAAGCCGGCATATCGCGCCTCACCGGTACCCGCAGGCTGGTTGCCCTTTCGGGCGTGGCACACGAGTTCGACGAAGCCTCTGCAGGCGACATCTTCACGTGGACGCTCACGTTCCTCGATGCGGAGGTCCGCGGCAATGCGGAGGCGATCGGCCGTCTTTCCACGATGGGGAGTGTTGCGGGCGGAGGCGATGACAGCGTCCGGATTTACTGACATGGCATGCCCCCATGCAGTGAATCCGATATTCGGATGAGCCGGGGTCTGCACGCGAGCTGACCCCCTTCTGTCAGACGCACAGACCCGGTTACAAAAAACGTACACTCCGATACAAAACTGGAGAATATTCGAAAATAAGTATCAATATAATTTGATGCCATCATTGGCCCTTTTTGCCGTGGCTTGTTATTTGCCTGCCGGTTCCACGAATTAATCAAGAGAACCACTGGAGGTATTTTAATGAATTATATGAGGAAGGTTATCCTTGTTGTCTTTTTGCTCGTCGTCATGTATCCGGCTTCGGGATTCGCCGCAGCCATTCTCGTGAAATGGAATGCAAACACAGAGAGCGATCTTGCAGGGTACAAGATTTACTACGGCAGCCAGCCGAGGACATACGGCGCGTCGGTGAACGTGGGGAAGGTCACGAGTTACCAGCTCGGCAACGTAAGCACCGGGAGAACATACTACATAGCTCTGACAGCCTATGACACATCAGGAAACGAGTCGGGATACTCCACTGAATCGAGCGTATACGTTCCTGCGCAGCAGGCTGCTCCGAGCATCACCCTGCTCACCCCGAAACAGGGAGAGCTCGTGTACAGCAATCCGCTCTTCACCTGGAGAGCCACCGGCATGGTGAGATACAAGGTCCTCATCTCCATGGGCAAGAGCTACTACACCATATACAATGGAACAGGGACTTCCTGCAGGATGGTTGCATACCTCTGGAGCCTGTTCGTCCCTTCCGGCAGCACCGTGTACTGGTATGTGGAAGGAACCTCGGCGAACTCCCTCGTATACAGGAGCAGTGTAACCTATTTCAGGAAGAGGTGATCCTGCGGTCATTCGCCTCTCATCTTCATGTTCTCCTGCTCCATGCACCGTGACTGAACGACCTGCAGACCGGCCTGTCTCGCCTTGCGGGCAGATTTTTCGTCGTACAGACCCAGCTGCATCCATATGACCTTGGCTCCGATGTCTATGGCCTCGTCCACGATAGCAGGTATGGCCTCAGGCTTCCTGAAGATATCCACGATTTCCACAGGCAGGGGCACGGATTTCAGATCAGGATACGACTTCTCGCCGAGAACCTCATCGACAGTGGGATTCACCGGTATGATGCGATAGCCGTGATCCTTCAGATATTCCGCCACCCGGTAGCTTGCCTTACCCGGATCGTTCGACAGCCCCACGACAGCGACGTTCTTGTAATCGTTCAAAATCGTCCGGATCTCCTCGACCGGTGGATTGCTGCCTGTCCTGAAGAATTTGAAGAAGCTGCTCATGTGAACTACCCCCTTGGAGTGTTCGTAAGAGATTATCCAATTTATTATAGAACACCGCACGATCATCGGTAGACTGCTCCGCTGACGGCATGGTGTTCGGCAGCTTCCGCGTGCGCTGCTGCCCGATGCCTCTTTGAAATCGGGGCATTCATCTGTGCAATCGAGCAGCCCGATCCGCTCCCGGATCTTTTCGGCTTCCACGAGATCTCTCACATCTTCGCCGCACTCGGCAGCACCGCTCATTTCCGGGTCATGCATAAGTATATTGCCGCATTCGATTATTTTCAAAAAAATTACCTGCACCCCTTGACTTCTTGCAGAGTAAGAATATTTATTATTCATTTCGACTTCATCTTTGAAATTTTTTTCATCCCCGCGAACGAATGATCCAGTTCGATGATATGTACAAGGGGAGGTTTCGCCTTGAAGAGGAGGACTGTCTCCGGCTGCACGGCAGTGGTCACCGGCTCTGCCTCGGGCATCGGCAGGGCGCTGGCCGTTTCCCTCGCAAAGAGGAGATGCACTCTCCTCGTTGCAGACCTGAATGAGGAAGGGTCCGGCCAGACCCTCGAGATGGTCAGGCAGGCCGGAGGAGCGGGAGAGGTTTTCCGCTGCGACGTCTCCAGGCTCGATGATGTGAAGAGGATGGCGGATTACTGCTTCGATACCTGGGGCAAGGTGGATATCCTCGTCAACAACGCCGGCGTGGCGGCAGCAGGGATCTTTGAAGACATTCCCATCAAGGACTGGGAATGGATCATGTCCATCAACCTCTGGGGCGTCATATACGGATGCCACGCCTTCATACCCGCCATGAAGAAACAGGGATCGGGATATATCGTGAACGTGGCGTCGGCTGCGGGAATCATCTCGTCTCCCGAGATGTCTTCCTACAATGTGACCAAGGCAGGGGTCATATCCCTCTCCGAGACGCTCAAGAGCGAGCTCTCACCGAACAACATCGGGGTGACCGTAGTCTGCCCGACCTTCCTCAACACGAACCTGCTCGAAAATATGCGGTATACGGACGATTTTCAGAGAGACTTCGCCAGGATGGCGTTCGGCTATGCGAAGATCTCCGCGGACACCATCGCCGAGATGACGGTCAGGGCTGTCGAGAAGGATAAGCTCTACGTCCTGCCGCAGCTCTCGGCAAAGATGCTCTGGTATTCGAAGCGCCTCTCGCCTTCCTCACACTTCGGATGGCTGGCCTTCCTCAACCGAAACGGCTGGGCACGGAGCTTCATGATGAAGATGGCACGAAGAGGCATGCTATGAGACTGCAGCAGAGAGCTTATCCCGTCTCCAGGAGAAGCAGGAGGAGGACGGATGTCAGGGAGGAGATCATCAAGGCTGCCAGGGAGCTCTTCGCGAAAAAGGGCTACCACAAAACCCAGGTCATGGACCTCATCGCCCATGTCGGCATGTCCACGAACACCTTCTATGCCCATTTCAAGGACAAAAAAGAGCTCTTCGAGGAGGTCGCGGTCAGGAGCATGGAAGACCTCAGGGAAACCTTGAGGAAAACGAGGGAGACGAAGTTTCACGGTGACCTGCACGACAGGCTCGACAGGATCGAGGACACCTACAATCTCTTCTTCGATTTCATGGACGAAAAGCCCCTTGAAGCCCTGGTGATCATCAGAGGGGCCTTCGGGGTGGATGAGGAGATGGACCGGGATATCTGGCGGCACTTCAGCTCGTTCGCCTATGACCTCGCCGATGATTTCAGGAAATGGACGGATCTGGGCATGGTCGAGGGATTCGATCCTCTCATCCTCGGACACATCGTCCAAGGGATGACCATCCAGGTCGCCCACAGCTATCTCGTGGAGAAAAGATTCACCCGGCAGGAGGCCATCACGACCCTCATCGCGGTGAACAGGGCCATCTTCTCCCAGTACCTCACGGATAAGGGATGGAGAAGTGTCGGAATCTTATAGGTAAAAAGGAGGTGTTCATGATTACAGGGTCGGAGATGAAGGCTCTCTTGAATCGATTCCCGAAGTTCGAGGACTCATGCATCGGACTCGAGTATGCACCCAGGCTGCCCAAGGGGATAGTCGGCGAGACCAAGGAGCTCATAGCCTATGCGAGGAAGTTCAATGACGAGGTGATCAGGCCTAGAGTCCTCGTCCTCGACCGTGAGACGTTCGAAGATCCGGGCTATCTCCCCCATGACATCATGAAGACGGCGAGCGACTGGGGATTCTATACCATGTGGGTCCCGAGGCTCTTCGGAGGCAGGGGCAAGAACCTGCCATCGCTCACCTATACCATCGAGGAGATCTCGGCAGCCTGTGCAGGGATCGCAAATGTCATAGGGGTTCATTTTCTCGGCGTCACGAGCCTCATGACCTCGTTCAACATGAAGCTGACCGCCAAGATCCTCAAAGAGACGGTCGAGGGCGAGAAGAAGGGCGAGCCCTGCCTGATCTCCTTCGGTCTGACCGAGCCCATGGCGGGCACGGATGTCGAGGAGATGGACCTCGTGGACAGGGGCAAGGTCGTCACCCACGCGAAGAGGGTCGACGGCGGCTATCTGGTCAACGGAAGAAAGGTGTTCATCTCCATGGGCCACATGTCCGAGTGGACGGCCTTCTATGCCTACACCGACATGAAGAAGCCATCGAAGAGCATGATCGGCCTCGCGGTGAGAAAGGGCACGAAGGGCTTTTCCCTGGGCCGCCACGAGGACAAGATGGGACAGAGGGTGTGCCCGGCGAGCGAGATCATCTTCGAGGACTGCTTCATTCCCGACGAAGACGTCATGATCGATTCCTACAGCATGAAGAAGTTCACGAAGAAGTCTGCCGACGCGATCATGATGCGCCACATCGACTACCTCGCTTCGGCCACCAAGGCGGGCGTCTGCGCCATCTCGGTGGGCGTGGCGAGGGGCGCGCTCGAAGATGCGATAAAATACGCATCCGAGACGACGGTCGCGGGCAGGCTCCTCATCAACCACGAATGGGTGCAATGCATCCTCGCCGAGATGTACAAGAACGTGATCCTGGGAAGGCTCGCCTATACCGAGGCGAACAACGCGAACGCGCACCGCGGCACCTATGAGATGCTCCAGGTGAAGCCGGCATACTACTACCTGAAATACATGCCCGATGCCTACTTCAGGATGATCGCCCCCATGCTCGAAAAGCCCTTTTCGACCTGGGCCATGAGCAAGATGTACCTCGACAGGAAGCCGGACAAGGACGTGTTCCTCACCTCCGGCATGTCCTCCCTCGCGAAGTTCGCGGGCTCGGATTTCGGCATAAGGAACTGCCAGCTCGCCCTGGAGATCATGGGTCAGGAGGGCCTGCGCCACGACCGGGGCATGGAGAAGCGCCTGAGAGACTGCAAGGTGCTCCAGATCTATGAAGGCTCGAACCAGATGAACAGGGTGGCCCTGTTCAAGAATCTCATCGCCCCATCCTATCCCCAGGCCAGGGTATGGGGTGAGTCGGCCAGGGAGGTGTTATGACCAGTCCACTTCGCGACGAACTGAAGGCCTTCGAGACCCTGGCGGAGAATTTCGCTCTCAAGGAGCTTTCTCCCCGCCGGGAGGAGAGCGACAGATACCCGTTCGGGCCGTTTCCCGACGACATACTCGAAAAGGCGTATGAGGTCGGGTTCCTGGGCATTACCCTGCCCGAAGAGCTCGGAGGGATCGGCCAGGGCATCAGCGCCCTGTGCAACGTTCTCGAACGCATCTGCCGCGCCGATGCCAGCCTGGGCGCCGTCATCTTCACCAATACGCTCAGCCAGGAGATCATCATGCGTGCCGGAGGATCGGATATCCTCGGCAGGATACTCTCCTCCCCTGCCGACGCAAAGGGCTTTCTGATTGCCTTCCCTTCCTACAGCAACCCGGCGGAGCACTCGGGCCTGCCCGCAGCGAAGAAGGGAGCGAACGGGTATGCTCTCTCGGGCAAGGTCGACTATGCCGTGCTCGGGAACCTTGCGTCCCATGCCCTCGTTCCGGCACGGACCTCCGGCTTGGACGGCTATTCCCTCTTCCTCATCAGCCTGAATGATCCGAGGGTGAGGAAGAGCGAGCCCGTGTTCAGCCTGGGCGTCCATGCGTGCCCGGCCTGCGATCTCGTTCTGAGCAATGCCGAAGCGACCCTTATCGGCGGAGAGGACCGGGGAAAGGACCCTTACGAGGATGCGTCGGACTTCATGAATGCCGCTGCCGCGGCCATGTCGCTGGGAGTCATGAGGGGATCGTTCGACTATGCCCTCGCCTACTGCAACGAGCGCGAGCAGGGAGGCTGGCCCATTGTCAACTGGTCCGAGATCAAAATGATCCTGTCGAGCATGGCCGTCCAGGTCGAGGTTGCCGGCATGGCGGTCTCCGAAGCCTGCTGTGCGATCGAAAACAAGGTTTCGAACGGGAAGACGCTCGCCCGGGCGGCAGCCCTGTTCGTCCAGGATGCCGCCTGCCTCCTCACCACGGACGGCATCCAGGTTCTGGGGGGATACGGATACATGAAGGACTACGGCCAGGAGAAACGCTTCCGTGACGCGAAGCAGCTCCAGGCCCTTCTCGGACTTTCCCCCTTGAGAAAGCTCAGATTCATGGACCAGATAAACGCAAAGGCGTGATTCATACGCTTCAGGCGGAAGGAAGCGAAAGCATATGACCGGCGACGTCTATATCATCGGAACCGGGATGATAAAATTCGGCAAGTATCTCGAGAAAGGCATCAAGGAGCTTACCGGCGAGGCCCTCAGGCTCGCGTTGGCCGACTGCGGGCTCGGGATGCGCGACATCGAGGCGGCGTGGTTCTCCAATTCGGGATGGGGATACCACTCCTTCCAGCACAGCATCCGCGGGCAGGTCGCCCTGTCGGCAAACGGGCTCGAAGGCCTCCCCATCGTGAACGTGGAGAATGCCTGTGCGAGCGCCTCGACTGCCGTCCACTGCGCATGGGGCATGGTCGAGGCCGGGGCCTACGACTGCGTCCTGGCGATCGGCGCAGAGAAGATGTACGACAACGACCGTGCCAAGACCATGATGATGTTCCTCTCTGGCACGGATGTCGAGGTGGTCTCGTCCTTCATCGGGAAGCTCCAGGAGGAGGAACGGATACGGAAGGAAAAGGAGGCCCGGGAAAAAGGCATCGGGCTCCATGCAGAAAAGCCGGGAGGACACTCCGCATTCATGGACCTCTACGCCATCGGCACGAGACGGCACATGGATCTCTACGGAACGACACAGAGGCAGCTTGCGGTCATCGCGGCAAAGGCGCACAACAACTCCATCCACAATCCTTTAGCCCAGTACACCTTCCCCATGACGGTCGAAGAGGTCCTCGCCGACAGGGAGGTGGCCTATCCCCTGACGAGGTCGATGTGCGCCCCGGTAGGAGACGGGGCAGCGGCGGCCGTTCTCTGCAGCGAGCGTTTCCTCAGGGAAAAGGGCTTCAGGAGGGCTGTACGGATTCGAGCATCGGTGTTGAGATCGGGCAAGAGAGAAGGCGAGAACGACATCTGCGCACGGGCATCGGGAGCCGCCTACGAGATGGCAGGCGTCGGGCCGTCGGATATCGATGTGGTCGAGGTCCATGACGCCACGGCCTTCGGCGAGCTCTACCAGACCGAGCAGATGGGATTCTGCCCCATCGGCGAAGGAGGGCCCTTTGCGGAGTCCGGGGCCACGGCCATAGGAGGGGAGATCCCGGTCAATCCGAGCGGAGGGCTCATCGCCAGGGGCCACCCCGTCGGAGCCTCGGGCCTGGCTCAAGTCTACGAGCTTGCAGCCCAGCTCAGGGGCGAGGCCGGAAACAGGCAGATCCCGAAGGCGAGGATCGCCCTTGCGGAGAACGGCGGAGGGTTCCTCGGCCAGGGAGAGGCTGCCATGGCCATCCATATTCTCGAAAAGGTGTGAAGGAGGTCGGTATGATAGAGCCGATGCAGACTGACAATCTGGAGAGGCTGCAAAGGGAGTTCACGGAGACCGAAAAGGTGATCTTCAGCCGCAGGAGCGTGAGGCTCTACAGGAAAGAGCAGGTCCCCGAGTTCATGATAAGAAGGATCCTCGAGGCGGGCAGGTTCGCACCCTCGGCGGGCAATGCCCAGCCCTGGAAGTTCATCGTGCTGCGCGACCCCGAGATCATAGGCGGCATCACGGACACGGTGGTGGGCACGTGCAGGATGTTCAGCAACATGCTCGACTACCGGCGCGAGGGGTTTTCCTGGCTTCGGCCCCTGGCAAAGCTCATGATCCGCCTCAGGCACAATGAGCTCCATCCCATGCCGTTTACCGCCGTGAGCCTGATGGCCGAAGGCAAGCTGACCCTCTGGCACGGTGCGCCCACGGTCATCGTCATCCTCAAGGATGTCAGAGGCGTTTCGAGCCCGGACCTCGACTGCGGCATCGCCGGCCAGAACATGGTCATCGCCGCCCACAGCATGGGTCTCGGAACCTGCTGGGTCGGCTTCGCCAAGCTCGCCCTCGACCTCAACCCGACGTGGAAAAAGAAGCTCGGCATCTCTTTCCCCTACAAGTTCGCGAACTCACTCGCCATCGGATGGCCTCAAGGCAACCCGGACGGTATGGTCGCCCGGCAGACGCACGCGGTCGAGTGGTTCGAGGACGGCGGCTCAAAGACCATCTATTGAAGGAGAATCGTTTATGATGAAGTTCGGATTTATCGACAGGTTCCGAATACCTACCTATAACAATCCGGATCACATGCACTTCGGCGAGGTGGAGTTCGACTACTACAGGTGCACCGGCTGCGCGATCTGTGCCAGGGCCTGCCCGGCAAAAAGTATCGTCATGGACGACAAGGTCCCGAAGATGCAGGCCTTCAAGGATAACCAGTGCGCATTCTGCGGCGACTGCGTGGCCATCTGTCCCACGGGATCGATCCGGATGAAGTCACCCTACCGGTTCACCGGCTACTTCAAGCAGATGGACGAAGGACCGGCGATCCCGCCCAGACTCTGATCCAGGGTATGCATCCCCAGGCCGAACGTAAATACAAGGAGAAAGGACAGGTATATGGCAGAGGACACGACATACTGGTCAATCGAGCTCGAAAAAAAGGCAGCGGTCATCGGGGAGAAGCCTTTTCTGTACCTCGTCTACGAAGACCGCTTCGTGACGTACAGGGAGATGGACGACAACGCAAACAGGGTCGCGAATTATCTCATCTCGGTCGGTGCAAAGCCGGGAGACGGGCTGGCCATGCTCATGGGGAATTCGAGCCAGTTCCTCGACGTCTTCTTCGGCATCCAGAAGATCGGCATGTACGTCAACCCCGTGAACACGGGCCTTCGCGGTGAAGGGCTCGGCTTCATCATCGACAACAGCGATACCGGGTTTCTCGTCGTCGATCACGACAAGATAGACCTCTACCGGAGCGTCGCGGGGCTTACCCCGAAAATCAGGAAAGTCATCGTCAACACCCTCGAAGCGCCGGCGGGCTTCGCCGTCCCCGACGGCATGCTCGACTTGAGGAAGGCCTATGAGGATATGCCCGGCACGAAGCCGGAGGTG
This sequence comes from Deltaproteobacteria bacterium, assembly GCA_029547185.1. Taxonomy (GTDB): domain Bacteria; phylum Desulfobacterota; class Desulfomonilia; order UBA1062; family UBA1062; genus Phosphitivorax. The sequence continues at coordinate 10,499 of JAKPPU010000144.1, forward strand.
TCCTTCGACCCCGACTCGCTCCTCCTCATCATGTACACGTCGGGAACGACCGGCCTTCCGAAGGGCGTCGTGTCCCGCTACAACAAGAACCTCGTCACGAAGCTCGGCCTGCTCGCCTCCATCATCCTCACCCCCGATTCGATTTACTACACGCCGCTGGCCCTGTTTCACGGCAACGGGCTCTTCGTCACCACGACGACCTCGCTCATGGCAGGATCGACCGTCGCCCTGAGCAAGAAGTTCAGCGCGAGCCGGTTCTGGGACGAGATCTGCCGGTCGAAGGCCACGATCTTCAACACCATAGGCGCCATGATCCCCATCCTCCTCAAGCAGCCGACCCACCCGCTCGAGAGGAGCCACACGGTCTCGCGGGTCATCTCGGCGGGCTGCCCCGCTGATATGTGGGAGCCCTTCGAGACCAGGTACAACGTGAAGCTCTGGGAGGCGTACGGATCGGTCGACGGCTCGGGCACGCTCATGAACCTGGGCAATGCCCCCAAGGGATCGGTCGGCCTGCCTATCGGGTCGGATATCCGGCTCGTCGACGATGCCGGGAGAGATGTCCCCGATGGCGAGACGGGCGAGCTTCTCTTCAAGGTTTCGGGCGACCGGAAGAGCTCTGTCGAGTACTACAAAAACCCCGAAGCCAGCGAATCGAAGACACGGGGTGAATGGGAGCACACCGGCGACTACATGTACCGGGACGGACAGGGATACCTCTATTTCGTGGGCCGCAAGACCGACTCCATGAGGAGGCGCGGGGAAAACGTATCGGCCTACGAGGTCGAAAAGGTCATCCTCACACACGAGAGCGTTCTCGAATGCGCGGTCTACGGCATCCCGTCAGAGCTCACCGAGGACGAGATCATGGCCTCGGTAAGCGTCGTGGCAGGCGAGAGCCTCACGCCTGCCGAACTGCGGGAGTTCCTCAAAGACAGGCTGGCGAAGTATGCCGTCCCTCGATACATCCGGATCGTCGAAGACTTCCCGAGAACAGAGACCTTCAGGATCAAGAAGAACGAGCTCAAGGCACTGGGAGTCACGGCGGACACGTTCGATGCGGAGAAGGCTCCTCTTCCGGCGGCAGACCGGGAAGGTGCTCAGGGAGTACGTGAAACGTCTCCTAGGGAATGAAAACGGAATCCCACGCCCTCACCCCCTCACCCTCACCGGTCCTACTGAGGGTGAGGGGGGAATTTCCAAAGGGTTCATGGACGCCGATTTTGGGAATCGTTCATGATGAGGAATCCTTATGGAGCGAATCGTTCCCTCCTCTGTCATCCTCGTTTTCACGGGGATGACAGGGGAGAGAATGGGAATGACATGGGAGATCGTACGGTTCACGAGTTCGGATTAAGAATGACGAGGCGGCCTTGATGAGACTCGGAGACACAGTGGATGAACCAACAAGCTCAGCACAGGACGTGGTGAAGGCTGCAGGCCCCTTCGTTCATCCCGAAACCCTTGCCCTCATCGGTGCGACCTCCAGAGGCGACAAGGTCGGAAACAGGATCCTCCAGTACCTTGCCGGCTGGCAGGGAAGGCTTTTTCTCGTGAGCCGGAACGAGAGCGAGATCATGGGAAGACCCGCCTGCAGGGATATCGCCGACCTCCCCGACTCCATCGACCTCGCCGTCATCGCGGTCGAGGCCCGCAAGGCCGTTGAGGCGGCAAAGAGATGCGCTGATAAAAATTTCAGGGCGGTCATCATCCCGGCGAGCGGCTTCTCGGAAACGGGCACGGAAGGAGAGCGCCTGGAAGAGGAGCTCAGGCAGAGGGTCTCGGCAAAAGGCACGAGGGTCCTCGGCCCCAATACCCTCGGGGTCTTCATCCCCGGTACGGGGCTCGACACCGTCTTTGTCGAGCACGGTGACAGGATGTTTGCAGAGCCCGGAGAATCGGTGTTCATCACCCAGAGCGGCTCGGTGGGAATCGAGGCGTTGGGCGTCTCTGGAGTGATCGGCTGGGGATTGAAGGCATTCATCGGCCTGGGAAACCGGATCGACATGGGTGAGAACGAATTCATCGAATACTTTGCCCGCGACCATCAGGCGCGCTCCATAGCCCTCTATCTGGAAACCTTCCAGGACGGAGGCGCGTTCATCGATATCTGCAGGAGGACGACCCCTGTAAAGCCCGTAATCGTGCTGAAGGCGGGGAGGTCCGAAGAGGCCCTCCACGCCGTGGCATCGCATACGGGCAAGATGTCGTCTCCCGCAGAGGTCTTTACCGGGGCTGCCAGACAGGCAGGCATCATCCTCGCACAGAACGAGGAGCAGCTCACCGACTTTGCCAAGATCCTCTCCCGCGAACCCCCTGTATTTGATCCCGGCGTGGCTGTCGTCACCTTTGCCGGCGGCTACGGCATCATCACCCTCGATCTGATTGCCGATACGGAGCACCTCTTTCCGGCCCGCCTGTCTGAACGGACCGTTTCGAGGATACGGCAGAGCATACCCGCATTCGCATCAGCGGATAATCCCGTCGACCTGACTGCGTCGGCAGACAACGGGATGATGGAACGAACCCTGCAGGCCCTTGAAGACGACCCCAACGTGGGGATAATATTCTGCATCGCCTTTTTTGCACCTCCCAGGGTTGACCGTGGCCTCATCGACATCCTCACGGCCCACCGTGCACGGACAAAAAAACCTTTCATAGTCTTCGTTGCATACGGGCCCTTCACCGACGAGATCGCCTACACGCTCTACCGGAACGATGTCATGACCTTCACCTCGCTGAGCAGGGCCGTGCATGCCATGGACGCCCTTGCCCAGAGAGGCTCCTTCCTGAAAACGCTGCATCCATAAAGTACGCTGCACCCATAAAACCTTGATAAACCTCCCTTCCCTTGAGATTGAAAGGTCCGCCCGATATTATATGGTAAATACATTTCTTCGCTGACCCTGCCTGAGAGAATCCGCTTCCCTGTGAATAAAGGCGAATGATTGCGTTTTTTATTAGGGTGGGAGGTTCATCATGGGAGAACTCCGGACCATTTCTCAAAGCGAAGAGCCTTTCTGGGACCGTGCCGAGGCAGGCCGTATCCTGGCGGGCGAGCTCTGCGGTCTTTCGGGCAGTCGGCCCGTTGTCCTCGGCATACCCAGGTGCGGGGTCATGGTGGCGAGCGAGATTGCACGGATTCTCGGTGCCGACCTCGACGTCGTGGTCGCCCGCAAGCTGTGCGAGCCGGGCAACCCCGACATCCCGATCGGCGCCATCAACGAGGATGGAAAGCTCTTCCTTGCCCGGGAAAGTCCGGTGCTCACCGGTCTCTGCGAAGGGTATGAAAATACCGAGGAAGATCTCGAGAAGCAGTACACCATGATTGCCTGGAGCATCGAAAAATACCGGGGAATCAGACCAAGGGTGCCGCTTGCGGGCCGGACCGTGATCATTACCGACGACGGGCTTTCAAGCGGAATGGCCATGCAGGCAGCTCTATGGACCGTCAGGGAAGAAAAGCCCGAGAAGCTCATTGCAGCCGTTCCCGTGGCAAGCATGGAAGGTATCGAAAGGATATCTGATTTTGCCGACGAGACCGTGGTTCTGAAAACTCCGCCCGTCTTCTATGACGTGGGCCAGTTCTACGAATATTTCGACAAGACCACCGACGAGCAGGTTATCGCCGCTCTTAAGGAGAGCATGGAGAGAAGTATCGTTATGTGATTACGGAGGCAAGGGGATACAGGTTCTGCATGAACCTGCCTTGGGAGGAGCAGAAAATCTCCCGGAGAAATCATTCGAAGCCAACATCTGCATGTCTTTGCCTCGAAAGGGCTGCAGATGAAATGCATTTTGTTTAAGGAGGTCAATATTATGAAAGCAAGGGTATGTTGTGTCTTTATCATCATTCTTTCTTTCCCCCTCTCAGCCTGGATCCCCTACGTCACGAGAAACGTCGAGCTGGCTGATTATGCCGCATCCGGAGTGATTAAATGGGAGGGAGACTACGGGCAGGACGGTCAGATCGAATTCCTCTGTTCACTCCTGTACGATTCTGAGGGCCGGATGGTACAATGGGATGTTGACCTGGACAACGATGGAGAACCCGATCAGGTTTTCGAATTCACGTACGATTCTGCAGGCAGGATTGCAACGGAAAAGAGAACCATGAACGATACCGGCTGGGTTATCCTCATCAATTTCCAGTACGACTCATCCGGCATCTTGTGCAAACAGGACACAACCTACCCCGGAACCGACCAGAAGGGGCAAACAGACTATTTCTATTACGACGACGAGGGAAGGTTCATCAGGCAGGAATCGGACTACGACATGGACATCGGCATCAATGCCGTCAGAACCCTCACCTATGATGAATCGGGAAGAGCTCAAAGGTTCGACTTCGACAATGACAACAATGGGACGATCGATCGCATCGAGCTGTATTCCTATGACGCATCGAACAGGCTCTCAAGGATGGACATCGACTATCATGCCGACGGCACGATCGATGAGGTATACCTGTGCCATTACAATGCAGACGGCAAGCTCGCCAGTCTGGAATACGACTTTGAGAACGATTCCGTCATCGACGAGGTGGAGCATTTCTTCTACAAAGGTACTGATGGCGGAGACGAGGGCGATGATGGAGGAGACAACGGCGGAGATAACAACGGAGATAACAGCGGAGGAGATAACGGCGGAACAGACGGCAATGATGAGGATAAAAACAATCCAGGTGACGTCCCGATTGCAGAAGACGGCGGAGGCGGAGGAGGAGGAACCTGCTTCATCTCGACGTCTTCCCGGGCGGAACTGCCGCTCTCATTGCTGCTCTTCGTGATCATCCCCATGTGCTGCATCCCGGCATCTCGTCTTGCCCTGTCGGCATCGGCGCCCGGTTCCAGCTCATTGACCCGGAGGCTCTCGGGATCCATGCTCTTGAGGGGAAGGGCAACTCCAAGCCTTCACGAGGGCGATGACCTGCGTTCGTCCTGATGCTCTTTTTAGCATCTGAGACGATGATTCGTTGAGCCCAGAACCCGGCCCTCTTCCCGGAACAGGGGAGAAGGCCGGGAGTACAATAATCTTCATCCTGACCTTCAATGCTGAAGAAGGGCCGGCGCCATCTCTATTGCACTGACGATTTCCTCCGCACACTGGTGTATACTATGTCCATGCGAAAGGCACCGCTGACCAAAACCGATCCATACCTCAAAAACCCTGCAAAGCGCGAAAGGGTATTACAGCTTCCTTGAGCACGGAGAGATGGAAGCGCTGTAGGCGATCTTCTCACTCCTTCCAGTGGATGCACGAAACAGGGCACGCGTCGATGGCTTCCTGGATGAGGTCTTCGGGACCGCCCTGGGGCTTGATCACCTTTGCGACCATCTCGGCGTCGTCGAGCTTGAACACCTCGGGGCAGATATCCTGGCACATGCCGCACGCAATGCACTCATCCTCATCGATATAGACCTCCCTGCTCATTTGGGGCTCCTTTCTCTTTATTCACACCATAGAAGAAGAAATTATACGAGGAGTGCATCCGGAATCCAATAGGGTTGGCGCAAAGATTTGATGGAGGAAGACGAGAAGTGAGGGGCGATGCGCCCCTCACCTTTTCCTCTCCCGCATCTGCCGGGAAGAGGGTTTGTTTTCACAGCCGTTCGTTCTTATCGATGGCGGCCTCCGGCATTCCCGTGGCCCTGATTCGGCCTTTCCTGACGGTTTCCGTTCCGGTCCTTCTTGTCGTCCCTGCGGTCATTGTTGTACGAAACCTTGCCATGCCTCTCGCTGCCAATGCTCCGATCGATATCGGCAAACCTCCGGCCTTCGGACCTGTATTTCATGATGGTCTCAGGGGCATACTTGCGGTGCTCGGATATGAACTTCAGGTTCACCTGGTTCACGATGTCCCGATCCTTGAAGTGCATCCTGCCCCAATCCTTGCGCGGGTGGTTTTTGTAATACCCATAGGCATGCCCATAGGGGTGCCCATGCCCGACAGGGACATAGTAGATCTCCGGGCTCAGGCCGAAGTGCAGGGTGATGTCCATCCAGCTCATGCCCCTGTGCCTGAGGTCGACAACGATCCCGGGCCTGACGTGCGCCCTCTCCGCTATGAAGAATACGACCGGCAGCTCTTCGTCGTCGATCCCCCGTTCACGGATGACGATGACCTCCCTCTCGGGAACCCGGTAATATTCCCCTATGGAAAGGTGGAACCCGTCGATGCCTCCGCTTCCGCCCGAAATCCCCACATTCCACTGGGTAGCCGCGGAAACAGGCGAAGAAACAGCAAAGATGTACGCCAAAGCACAGGCGATTACTGCTAGACTCCTCATGATACATGCCCCGATCTGCTTCAATTTCATGACCCGATCTCCTTTCCTGTCCTCTGCAGAAATATTTTTTTGAATTGCCGTCATTCTTTTCATACGTTTCCTGACCCTAAAGACGAGCCGGGTATGGGGATAGTTTACAGAGAAAAGGCATGAGGCGATAATCCGGAAATCGGATCGGTTATTTGTTGAAATCGTATTCGATGAGAAAACTGCCGCCCCCCTCAAGAGGTGCATGGGAGTAAACGCAATCGTGCTCACCCTGGATCAATCTCTTGAATCGGCGATTGAGCGCTGTTTGCGGATTACAGGCAGCAGCGGGCTTAAGCTGCCGGAAGAGTTTCGATGCCTCGTCGGCAGCGTGTCACGGCGTAAAGAGCTTGCTGCGCTGTGCGGACCCGGGGGTGATGATGCGGGATTCCGCCTGGCGCTGAGCCTCCCGTGCGTTTTCGACAAGCTCCTGGACAGCCTTCTGGACGGCTTCGGGAAACATTTCCATCGCCTGCTTGAGGGATTTGGCATCTATCTCGAAATGGACAGGCAGCGAGCCTGCAGGGGTCATCATCTGGGTCTGGCCGAAAAACAGGATCTTGCGCTTATCGTCCTTCTGACCGTCCGGGAACACGGGTGTGAGCTGACGGATGGTTGCGATCTTGAGGTCGGTGAAGACCTCCTCGCGATAGAGGTTTTTCTGGTCGACTTTGATCTCGCTCAGCCTTGAGAGGTCCTGATTGTCCATGTCATGTCTCCTTTTTTCCTTTCTGTAATGCACAAGTGATGATTGTCAAGTTATTTCGGGATTTCACCAGGGCATCCGCCTGGACCCGGAGACCGGACCCCGGCCGCAGACGGGGTTGTTCGTAAAGACGGCATGTCCATTATAACCTTATGAGTAAGTGGACTCTCCTTAACAAATGACGTGCAAGGAGGAAATCCATGGGAACAAGGGAGCTCCTCAGAATACCGCTCGATCAGGTGTCTCTCGAAGGCGAGCTCGTCATACCGGAAAACCCGCAAGGGCTCATCATCTTTGCCCACGGCGCCGGAAGCAGCAGGCTGAGCCCGAGGAACAACTACGTTGCAGGCCTCTTCCAGGAAAACGGCTTCGGAACCTTCCTGTTCGACCTGCTGACCGAGCAGGAAGACCTCGTGTACAGCAACCGGTTCAATATCGACCTCATATCCGAGCGCATGGCCGGCTCGACCCGCTGGGTAAAAGACAATACCGCGGCACGTGATCTGCCCATCGGCTATTTCGGCGCGAGCACGGGGTCAGCGGCTGCACTCAAGGCGTCCGTCGAAGGATCGGTGGACATCAGGGCAGTCGTGTCCCGTGGAGGAAGGCCCGATCTGGTCATGGAGATCCTGCCGATGGTCAAGGCCCCTACCCTGCTCATCGTCGGAGGCGAAGATACGGTCGTCATCAGCCTCAATATGGAGGCATATAAGGCATTGACGGCCGAAAAAGACCTGAAGATCATCCCCGGGGCCACCCATCTCTTCGAGGAGCCCGGCAAGCTCGATGAGGTGGCAGAGCTCGCCGCCCAGTGGTTTACGGCACACCTGATCCCGTGAGCGCCTCACCTTGTGTCAGTGAAGCTCCACCGTGATGGGCACGGACCTGCTGATCGTGTTGTAGACAGGGGAATATCTCTTTGCCAGATCGACGAGCTCCTGCTTCTGGTCCGCGGGGATATCTGCGTCTATGACGAGATCGATGTGGATGCTCTGGTACCCGGGATCGACATCGTCGGCTACCCCCAGAGACCCCCGCATATCAATTTCGCCCTCATACCAGGATCTCACGCTTTTCAGATCGATATCACGGGATGCGGCCTTGGTGACGAGAGTCTTGGTGAAGCATCCCGACAGAGAGACAAGGAGGAGCTCTGCGGGGCTCACCTGTTTGCCGCCGCCCAGAAGGTCCTCCACCTCGTCCATATCGATTATCTGCGGCTCCCGGTTCTTCTCTTCTTTGAGCGCTCCGTAATAATCCTTCACGACTGCCTCGCTGCGGGTTCCGCCAAGCCAGGTATTGTCTGCCCGGTAGGCGAATGTCGCGACCTCGGGATTGTAGTCGATCTGGTCGATCGTATTGAGAAGCTGCGTGACATTCACGCCGTTTTTAAAGACCTCTTTGGTCATCTTCCATTCCTCCTTTTGGATCTGTTTCAAAGGGATGCCTGCACACGGTCAGATGTCGAGGACAACGGTTGCCTTCCAGCCTTCAGGGGTCTCCTTCACCCCGAACCGGTGGAGGGTGACGGCCTTCACGTCGGCGAGGAGCCCGTGCCTGTTCGGAGAGATCTTTTCTCCCATCGCCTGTGCATCCAGGGCGAGAGAGCTGTCTTCCTGCGTGATCGAGACCCTGGGGACTCGCAAGAGGAGCTGCTCTGCGTCCTTGTAAAAGATTATAGTCTGGAGATACTCGAAAAGAAGCCTCTCCAGATTCCCTGCCTCGACGTGGATGTCCCTGTGCTCAACCGACCTGACGCTCTTCACGTCCTCGACCATGACATTCGTCAGCGCGTCTGCCGCGGATGTGAATAGTTCTTCCCGCGTCTTCCCCCAGGCCTCGAAGGCCACGTCCGCAATGGCGATGTCTTCGAGATACCGGTAGGACATGGGCACCTTTCGCCGGGCCTCCTATCCCTTGATGTTGCCGATTGGTATGAACCTGGCGACACGCCTGCTGACGCCGGCGACCTCGGCGGCCGCAACCACCTCGTCGATATCCTTGTAGGCCCCTCCTGCCTCTTCGGCGATGCCCTTCATCGAAGAAGTCCGCACATAGATCCCCCTCTCACGCATGTCTTTGATCAGCTGCCTTGCATGGTAGATCTTTTTGGCGCTGTGGCGGCTCATGGTCCGGCCGCTTCCGTGCGCCGTGGAGTAGAAGGTCTGGCTTCCGCTCTCCACCCCTGCCAGCAGGTATGAGCCCGTCTCCATGCTGCCTCCGATGATCACGGGCTGGCCTGTATCCCGATACTCCTCCGGGATGTCCCTCATTCCGGGCCCGAAGGCCCGGGTGGCGCCCTTGCGGTGGATGAGGACCTGACGCATGACGCCGTCGACGGCATGTTCTTCAAGCTTCGCAGTGTTGTGCGTCACGTCGTATACCTGACGGATGCCGAGGTCCTCGGGGCTCCTGCCGAACACATCCGAGAAGACCTCGCGTATGCGGTGGAGGATCACCTGACGGTTGGCAAAGGACATGTTGACGGCGCACTTCATGGCCGAAAAATAGTCCTGGCCTTCCGGAGACCTGAACGGAGCACACGAGAGCTCTTTATCGATGATGTGGATACCGTATTTTTTCTCCATGGCATCGAGAAGGATGTGGAGGTAATCGGTCGCCACCTGGTGGCCGAACCCCCTGCTCCCGCAGTGATACATCACCACCACCTGGCCGGGGACAGTGATGCCGAAGGCCCCGGCCAGCCCGGGGTCGTAGATGTTCTCCTGCCTGGCCACCTGGAGCTCCAGATAGTGGTTTCCAGAGCCCAGGGTGCCGATCTGGTTATACCCCCTCTGCACCGCCTTGTGGCTGACCTTGGTCGGATCTGCACCTTCCATGCACCCCTTTTCTTCGGTGTACTCGAGGTCTTCGGGGAGGGCGTAGCCGTTTTCCAGGCACCACCGGGAGCCCTTTTCCATGACTGTGAGGAACTCGTCCTCTTTGAGCTTCACGAACCCCGTGCTCCCCACGCCCGAGGGGATTCTCTCGAACAGCCTGTTGACGAGCTTCTCGAGGTCGGGCCTCACCTCGTCGACGGTAAGGCCTGTTCTTACGAGACGCATGCCGCAATTGATGTCGAACCCGATTCCTCCCGGGGAGATCACCCCCTCGTCAGGATCGAAAGCCGCCACCCCTCCGATGGGAAACCCATACCCCCAGTGTCCGTCGGGCATGCAGAACGAATACTTCAGGATGCCCGGCAGGGTGGCCACGTTGGTCACCTGCTCATACACCCCTGCGTCGAAGGCTTCCACGAGCTTCCTCGTGCCGTACAGGCGCGCAGGCACGTGCATCCCCTGCTTGAATGATACAGGAAGCTCCCAAACCGCCGGAGAGACCTCTACAAGTTCGCTCGGAACAGTCATGAGTCCTGCACCGTCCGGTTACCCACACGTACCCCTCTCGACGCTCTCCCGCAATATGGATATGACCTCTTCATCGGTGGTCTGGCCGAAACTGGTGTAAAACTGACCTACTGCCTGGAAGTACGGCGGAACTTTGAGCGCTATGGCCTCATCCGCATCATCTGCTATCCTTTCCATGGCATCGAGGCTCGCCACGGGAGCCGCGGCAATGAGCTTCTCGGGCTCTTCCCTCCGGGCAGACCACAGTGATGCCTGCATGGTTGCACCGGTTGCAATCCCGTCGTCGGTGACGATGACCACCTTTCCCTTGAGCGGCACCTTCGGCCTGACATCCCGGTAGCGGGCGATGCGTTTCGCTATCTCGGCATACTGCTTCTCCCGTTCTCTCTCCACGTATCCCAGAAGATCCTGGTAGTCGCCCATCCGTTCCCGGATTGCTTCACCCAGAAAGAGCTTCCCGTCCTCGCTGATCGCACCGATGGCGAATTCGGGATTTCCCGGGGCGCCCAGCTTGCGGGAAAGCACGACGTCCATCTCGGAGCCGAGTATGCACGCCGCCCTCCAGGCAACGACGACGCCTCCCCTGGGTATTCCGAGCACGACCGTATTCCTGCCCGAGTATGCCGTGAGCTCCTTGCCCAGGAGGAGGCCTGCCTCTTCCCGGTCGGTAAAAGGCTCGGGGCTGCGGGAGATGATGCGCAAAATTCCCATGGAATGAATCCTCGCCTCGAAAAAAGAATCGCCTCTCTCTATAAAGGGAGGGCGCGGCTTGCATGCAGGGTAGCGTTGGAACTTTACCTATGATACAAAGATAAGACCTGATTATCTTCTCTCAACCTCTGCAGTCCTGCGCCGGGAGCCGTTTTTCAGGCAGTGGGGAAGTCCGCATGCCCTGCATGCCGCATCTCCCCGACGGCAGGGTTCATTCAGAAATCGAAGCAAAACACCTTGTTCGGACGCCCTGCCGTTCAATCGTTTCAGGGCAATCGCACCAGGAGGACTTTGGGAAATTCGACAGGGAGCCCGTAGCAGGACGCGGGCTCTGCTGCCCGCGTCCTTGCTACGGGCGGAGAATTGCTCGTGATCGAGCCGTGCTGCTCGCGAATCCTTTCAAGGTGACAGTCCCGGCTTTGGGTGCAGATCGTCTGGTGCGATTTATAAAACGTTCCCCATGAGATACCGGGAAGCAGTCGCAAAGAGCGAATCGGGCAGGCTCTCGAGGCAATCGCTGCAAGACGGGCACATCCAGATGGGGCCCTGGTTCTGCCGGATATTTTTGAGATCGAGCGGCTTGCCGCACATATCGCAGAAGTATTTCAGGCTGGAGCTCTCTTCGATCCTGTCCTTGAACTCGGGGTAATAGAACCTGACTCCGGCCCCATAGAGGCGGCTCCTGCCCCTGTGAACGGGTCTGGACCATCTGATCATGCCGGCGTTTTCTCTGGGCACCCTGTTTGCGATCTCATCGGGCATCTTTCTCATGAGATGGATGAGGACATTCTCGCCGGGGTCGATCTCGGATCTGGTCTCGATGTAGGCGCCATCGTCACTTACATTGTAGATGATGGCGCTGCAGGGCCGGTGCGATTTCCAGGGCATAAACTCCAGGGGTATACGGCAGCTTATCCGTGAATGCGTCCTGTGTTCTCTGAACGGTGCCATTGCTGTCTCCTTTTCAGGGGTTTGTCTGTACCCTTTTGTCGGAGCACAGTTCCCATCATGTGGTCACCAGATATAGGAGTAGAATAATAGAAAAAGGATTCCGCGTATCAAGAGGCGGCAGAAGGCATCACGATACAATTTTTCAGCAGGAGAGGCCGCAGGCAGGCGCGCTTTTGCCCTGCGTCACGGCCTGCTCTTTTGTGCGAGGCTCACGCAGCCAGAATCTGCTGAAGCTCGTCCTGGATGTACCTGAGCCGCTCGATCTCCTCTTCGGTGATCCTGTCGCGGTTCTCGGCCCGCTTGATGCGCCACTTGAGCCTTTCGAGCTCGGCCGATACATCCTCGTAGGCCTTCAACATCCCGTTCCCGAGAACGAGCTTTTCATCTCCGGCGCGTTTGATCTCGACGGCGAACTCCTTGGGCTTGAGGAACAGGGTTTCTTTCCAGCTCGGCACATAGGTCTTGAGGCCGAGCCTGTCATGGATGAGATGCGCGAGATCGACACTCGCGGAGTTCTCTCCGTGCACGACGAACACGTGGGGCTTGGATTCCGTGAAGTTTCCGATCCACTGGAGCAGGCCCTTCTGGTCGGCATGGGCCGAGAACCCTCCGATGGTGAAGACCTTGGCCCTGACCGCCACATCCTCGCGGAAGATCTTCACGGTCTGCCTGCCTTCGACGATCTGCCTGCCCGTGGTCCCCTCGGCCTGGAAGCCCACGATCACGATGCTCGCCCCTTCCTTCCAGAGGTTGTGCTTGAGGTGGTGCTTGATCCTGCCTGCCGTGCACATGCCGCTGCCGGCAATGATGATGGCCGAGCCTTCATAGGCATTGATGGCCATGGACTCGGCCGAGGTGAGGGTATAGCGGAGGTTCGGCATCTCGAAGGGGTCGATCCCCTGGTTCACGATGGCCATGGCGTCGTCGTCGAAATATTTCTTGTTCTTCCTGAAGATCTCGGTCGCCTTGATGGCGAGCGGGCTGTCGAGGAAGATGGGGATGTCGGGGAGCGAGCCTGCACGCTGGAACTCGCTCAGGAGGTAGATGATCTCCTGGGTGCGCTCCACGGCGAATGCCGGGATGATGACCTTTTCCCCGTTCGAGACCGCGTAGTTTATGGCCTCGAGGAGCTCGCTCTTGCTGGTCTCGAAGTCCTTGTGATCGCGGTTCCCATAGGTGGATTCCACGAACAGGTAGTCGGCATTGAAGATCTCCTGGGGTTGCTTTATGATGAGCTGGTTGGCCATCCCGATGTCGCCCGAGAACACGATCTTGATCTCCTTCGTCCCTTCCTGGACCCAGAGCTCGAGGATGGAGGAGCCCAGGATGTGCCCGGAGTTCCTCAAACGGGCGCGGATGCCGTCCTCGACGGTGATGATCTCGTCGCCTTCGACCGGATGGATATACTGGAGGCTCTTGTAGGCGTCTTCCGTAGTATAGAGCGGCTTGACCTCCTGGGATGCCCTGCGTCTGTTCTTCCTCGTCTGCCATTGGGCATCCATCTCCTGGATGTGGGCCGAATCGAGGAGCATGATCTCGCAGAGCTGCGCGGTCGGGTGCGACGTGATGATCCTCCCCTTGAAGCCGTCCCTGACCAGCTTGGGGATCCTTCCGCTGTGGTCGATGTGTGCGTGAGTGAGAAAGAGCGTGCTGATCTGCGAGGGGACGAAGTCCCAGTCCCTCAAATTGCGGAGCTCCATCTGCTTGCCGCCCTGGAAAAGGCCGCAGTCCACCAGCACCCTCTTGCCGCTCGTATTCTCCACGAGAAAACACGAACCGGTCACGCAACCCGCTGCCCCGAGGCATGTTACCTTAATCATACCAAAGCTCCTCTCAAGCTGAGTGCATCCTCTGCTTAAAGCCGCGCAGGGAGGATGCCTTTGTCCGAGTTATAGGGATGGTATCAGGTAACCTTGAATGAAGCAACCCTCAATGATATGAAGAACTTGAAATCCCATCTCCTGCCGTTGACGGGAAGCGTGCTGTCGGAAAAATCTCGATCACGCATACCCGATACGTACTGCACATATTCGCCGCAGGATGCCGGGCACGCCGTGCAGGCTTCGTGAAAATCCCATGTTCCTGCGGGCCCATGAGATGCTTGACAGGGATCATGAGTTAATATTACATCCTGGGATGCTGCCCGAGTGGCGGAATTGGTAGACGCAAGGGACTTAAAATCCCTCGGTGTTCGACACTGTACCGGTTCGAGTCCGGTCTCGGGCATTGGATTTAAGCCATTCTGCTGGTAGTCCTTGATTGACGGGATTTTGCCGAATTTATAGATTGTAACTGTTTTGTAACCGTCTGACTTTCGAGATAAGCTGACTGTTTCGCTGCTGCTAGTTTCAGATCCGCGTCGCTCACGGTGGTATACCGATCAAAAACCGACCTGGTCTTGTGGCCGGATATCATCAGGGCAACACGCTCAGGTATGCCGGACCTGACCATATCGCGGACAGCTGTGCGCCGCATATCATGAAAGAGCCGTTTGCTGATCTCAGGCTCTATACACGCTTTCTCCCATGAACCCCTAAAATCCTTTTCGATATACGCATTGATCCTCGGCGTAGTGATCTCCGTTGCCTTCATGCCCTCGAAGACATCCATAAGGTGGTTGGCACTTCTTTCGGCCCTTGTGTAAGACTTCTTCTCGTCGATCCAATAGTCCGACAAGAAATCCAATGTTGATGTAGAAAGTATAACTAACGTGCAATCATTATACTCTGAGTTTTGAACCAGGAAGAACAACTCTCTTCAGGAGATCTTCAGTTCCTACTTATAGTCAGAACGAACGGTTTATTTCAGATACATTGAGCCTATAAATTTTGCCCTTATGATTTCTCAGGGAAGCGTTTCAGATGGATACAAAGCTTCCTCATCCGTGCCCTCAGCGTGGAAGGATTCATTCCCAAAAGATCTGCTGCGCCTCCCTTGCCAGAGACCCGTCCCTTTGTAACAACGAGGGTCTGCCTAATGTACCTGTCCATCATCTCTTCCATGGTCAGGTAGGGACTGGATTCAACGGGGGATGTATCGCTTTGCACTTCCTGCGGGATACCGGCAAGATTCGGAAACAACAGCGGTTCTCCATGTCCAATAATCAATGCCCGCTCGATGATATTCTGGAGCTCGCGGACGTTTCCGGGCCAGTCATAGGCTTGCAGCTGCTCCATGGCACCCGGGGCGAACCGATACTTGTACGGGAGATTCATCTCGACTGCCTGGCGCCTGACAAAATATTCGGCCAAGGCCGGTATATCGATTTTGCGCTCCCTCAGCGGAGGGATGTGGATGGGAAAGACATTGAGCCTGAACCAGAGGTCCTTCCTGAACTGGAGATTTGCGATCAGGTTTGTCAGATCCCTGTTGGTCGCAGCAATCACACGGACATCGACCGAGATTGGCCTCTTCCCCCCGACGCGCTGGAACGTCATGGTCTGGATCACTCTGAGCAATTTGACCTGAGCCTGCAGGGTCAGTTCCCCGATCTCATCCAGAAAGATGGTCCCATGGTCCGCCTGCTCGAAGTATCCCTGCTTCAAGTCCATGGCACCTGTGAAGGCACCCTTTTCGTGGCCGAAGAG
>JAKPPU010000132.1 GCA_029547185.1 Deltaproteobacteria bacterium
ATGCTCGATGGTCTGGGGCATGACGCCCTCGTCGGCGGCGATGACCAGCAGAACGAGGTCGATCCCCGACGCTCCGGAGAGCATGTGCCTGATGAACTTGACGTGGCCCGGGACATCCACGACACCCACCTTTTCGCCCGAGGGCAGATCGAGAGAGGTGAAGCCGAGCTCGATGGTGAGGCCGCGCTGCTTTTCCTCTTTCAGGCGGTCGCAGTTGACGCCGGTCATCGCCTGGATCAGCGAGGTCTTTCCGTGGTCGACGTGGCCGGCCGTGCCGATGATGATTCTCTTCATGGTATCGTTAAATCAGATTCCGGAAAGATCGTCAATTCATCATCGACTTTAGAAATTGGTATTGTAGTTCGGGGCTGGCGAACGTATAAAGGGCATACTGGTATGGACAGGCGCATCGGTGTCATCATTGCCGTGGTATGCTGCGAGGTTGTCTTCCGCCTCGCCTATCACAGCCTTCCCCTTTCCGTCGATCCCCTGCTCTATACCCTGGGAGTGCGGTTCGCGGAGACGGCCGTCATCCTCTCCCTGGCGTTTCCCGTCTGTGGGATAAAGGCGGGATCGATCAGAACCGAGCTCCTCATCGGCATCGGGATATCCGCCGCCTTCGGGGCTGCCGTCGTCTCGGCCGACCTGCTCTCGATGCTGATGATCGAGGGAGGTATCCTGAAGATCCTGATAGCCAGGCAGCAGGTTCCCGATCCCCTGCTCTTCTTCGTGACGGGATGCGTGTTTGCGCCTTTTGTGGAGGAGCTCTTCTTCCGGGGACTCTTCTATTCGTGGCTGAGGGAGCGGCTGCCTGTAGCGATCTCCGTCTTCTTTTCCGCACTCGCGTTCGCGAGCATTCACGGATTTCTCTCACCCGTTCAGATCACGGGAGGCCTCCTTTTTGCCGTGATCTTCGAGTGGAGAAAGAACATATGGGCCCCCTACACCGTCCATGCAATCGCGAACACCGGAATATGGATACTCCCGTGGATCTATCCCTTCTGGTAGGGTGAACGGAACGCCATTTTTACATTTCCGTGAAATCGGGAATCCAGGAAGATCTCATCCCTCCTGGATTCGCTTTCGACGGCATGACATGAGAGGAGACAGATGCATTTCTGTGTGTGGCGATGGCCTCGGGATGCGGATCATCAGGACTCCGGATTGATCTCGTCCCGCATGACCATCTTGATCGGAGACCTGTCATGACCGCAGCCCGCTGACTGGTAGGGAATCCCGCGGTCCCAGATTCCGCCGATGTGGAGAGACGGATGCCCGGCCTGTCCATTGAATATGGCAGCAATATACCCTTTCGAGTCCGGGTATGGAGACGGCGGGATATCATCGTTCCAGGAGCTGTCCGACGGCAGCATCCGGCAGTCGTAGACCGCCACGATGGATGCGTTGGATACGGTCCACGCCTGGTCCTGAAACGGACAGCCGATAAACCCGTTGCGGCATCCCATGGGAAGGAAAAGAATACAAGTCATTGCGAGAAGTATACAGGGTTTCATGCTGCACCTCGTCAACGATGATATTGAATTCTCCCCTTGCAGAAACGATACCACGGGGAAACATTCCGGCGCAGCGGCTTGTTTCCTGGGCGTCCGGTTCAGGCACAGGAAAGATCGGTTACATAAATGAAATGACAAGGGCAATTTGGGTACGGTACTCAGGGCCTCGGCAATGAGGACACCATTTCCCTCGCGAACGATTCACCCTCCATCCCCATGAGCAGAATCACCCTCTGATCAAGAAGTTTAATTCTTATATTACAACCGGATCGATGCCTCCACCCAGGAGAATGCCTCGATGATAGAAGAGCTCACCGGCACGTCCGAGAACCTCAAGAACGAGGCCAGAGATCTCGCCGGCGTGGTCGGCAGGTTCAATGTATCCGATGAGGAACTCTCCTCCTGACCGCTACTTCTCGATATAGGGTATCTCGGGTCCTACCCAGGGATCGGGCGGGCCCATGAGCACGAACGGCATGGGGTTGAACTTGCCGAGAGTGACGGTGAGCCTCCCGATGCCGAGATACATGCGGTCGTTCACCTTGCGTACCTCGTCGGTCATGGTGTTCGTCAGGAAGGTATTGTAGGGCCGATAGCTGAGCTCGAAGGCGGGTTTGCCGTCAAAGACCGAGGAGACCATCGATGTCTTGTTGAGCATGATGCGGGCGAGCCGCTGGGGAGAGCTCAGCCGGAAGAGCGACCGCACTATGCTCACGAGCTTCATGAGGCTCGCAAAAAAGTAGTTCTCATAGAGCTTCTTCTGGGTCGTGATGAAGGTGTTGTATCCGTGTCCGTTCTGCTCTCCCATGGGCTCGAAGGCCTTGTGCTGCCAGGTTCCCCAGGTGAAGTAAAGGTAGAGCCAGGCCAGGAAGCTGTTGATGGCAGGGCCGACATCCAGCAGGGCAGCCCGGTATTCGCCGTGCATCTCTGACATGGCCGGGGCATCGAGCTGGCGGAAGAGGTCCATGAGCTGCTTCCGCGAGAGCTTCATGAGATCCTCGTACCTGTACTCCGCAAGTGGCTTTCCCAAGTATGCATTAATCGCCATAGATTCCCTCCTTCAATGGTATTTTCCATGCCCGCTGACATGCGAGGATGTCATCCGCATTACCGTCCTTGCAAAACATCAGAACTCACCTATCTTCTTGAAGATGTAGCGTGTGATGAACTGGGGGCCCAGGGAGCCTGCCATGGTGACGAGCTACCACCGGAGCCTGTCCACCCCCCCAGTGGACGATAAACTTCAGGCTCACCCATTTTCACGGCCCCCCTTATGCACTTGTTATATTGCATGCAATATATTTATATTCCTAATAATGCAATTTATCCCTGCGCAAATCCCGGGGAATCATTCACGTCTTCTCGAATAATATGTTCCTGTACAAGCCGCTGCAAAATACGACTGACGCCGTATTCCACATCATGCAGATCCGTTTCCACGACGATCTCGGGTGCAAGCGGCTCTTCGTATGGCGAGTCCACACCGGTAAACTCTTCAATCTCTCCCGCCAGGGCCTTTTTGTAGAGACCATGAGGATCGCGCCTTTTGCAGATCTCCAATCCGCACTTGACATGGACCTCGAAAAAGCGGGCTTCAGGGAACAGAGACCGGACGAATTGCCTGTCGCTGATGAAGGGGGATATGAACGTGCAGATGACAATATGGCCTGCTTCAAAAAACAGACGCGCAACCTCCCCTGCTCTACGGATATTTTCTCTCCGGTCATTCCTGGAAAAACCGAGATCACCGCACTATCCATGCCTGATGTTATCCCCGTCGAGGAGCATCGTCCGGCATCCGGCATCGAACAGCCTTTTCTCGACAAGTCTTGCAATCGTCGATTTTCCGGACCCGGAATAACCCGTAAGCCAGAGGACGGCTGCCTTGTGACCGTTCCTCCGTTCTCTCAGCTCCCGGGGAACATTCCAGCCGCTCCAGACGGTGTTTGGCGATTTCGAGGCAACAGGTCCTGCCCCGGTGCTGTCTTCGCAGACATCTGCGACCTCCCTTACGGCATCGCGGATCATTCCGGCAGCCACGGTGTTATTGGTCAGGGGATCGATGAGAATGAAGCTGCCTGTCGCATGGTTGGCGCTGTAGGGATCGAAATAGATCGGGGCGGAGGTGCCGATCTCCACTCTTGCGATTTCGTTCAATGAAAAGGTATCGGCCGGCTTCCGGTGGAGCGTGTCGACATCGATTTTATAAATTATCTTTTTGACGTACGATTTTACGTACCTCGTCGTGTGTTTCATGAGGTAGGTCTTTGCCGTTTCGCAGGGCGCTTCATCCATCCAGCAGATGTTCGCCGCCAGACGGGACCCGACCTGCGGCAGGTTCTTCTTTCTGACGATCATATCCCCGCGGCTGACATCGATCTCGGTGTTCAAGGTCAGAACCACGGATTGAGGAGCGAAGGCCTGCGTCAGATCGTCGTCGTAGGTGATGATGGACTTTACGGCAGCGCTCTTTCCGGAAGGCAGTACGACGATCTCTTCTCCCGGCGTGATCGTTCCTGAAACGATTTTCCCGGCGAAACCCCGGAAATCCGAATGCGGCCTGATAACATGCTGGACAGGGAAACGAAAGTCTACGA
Source organism: Deltaproteobacteria bacterium (assembly GCA_029547185.1). GTDB lineage: Bacteria > Desulfobacterota > Desulfomonilia > UBA1062 > UBA1062 > Phosphitivorax. The sequence continues at coordinate 4,112 of JAKPPU010000132.1, forward strand.
GATTCCGGTCGGCCGAGACATGGATGTTTTCCAGACAATGAAGGAGCGTCATGCCGCCATACCAGGGCATGTTCTCGCTCTTTGCAACGACGTTGTCCCCTTTCAGGGCCGACACGGGGATGAACACGATGTCGTGGATATCGAGCTTCTGAGAGTAATCCTCGTACTCCCTGACGATGCGCTCATAAACGTCTTGAGCATAATCCACGAGGTCCATCTTGTTGACTGCAACGATCAGGTGCGGGATCTGCAGAAGCGAGATAATGAATCCGTGCCGCTTCGACTGCGTCAGCACCCCCTTCCGGGCATCTATGAGGATGACGGCGCAATCGGCCTTGGACGCCCCGGTGACCATGTTCCTCGTGTACTGGACGTGGCCCGGGGTATCGGCAATGATGAATTTCCTTTTCCGGGTCTCAAAGTAACGATAGGCAACATCGATCGTGATGCCCTGTTCGCGTTCGGCGGCCAGGCCGTCGAGGAGGTAGGCGAGCTCGACGTCCTTCAGGCCCTTTTTTCTGGAGGTTTTTTCGATGGCCGCATACTGGTCCTCGAAAATGGACTTCGTCTCATACAGGAGTCTGCCGATCAGCGTTGACTTTCCGTCATCGACACTGCCGGTGGTTGTAAATCGGAGAAGGGAATCGAACCCCCACGAACTTGCGTTCATCGGATTTTGAGTCCCAAATAACGAAAAACCCAACCCCCAGATTATAGGTCCGATTTCCCGTATCTTTATGATTTGGTTATATTTTTTACTTTCCATCTTTTCCCGTTGTTTCTATCTAATCCCCTGGTTTTCGATGAATTCTATCACATTTTTAGCACAGTCAGATGCTTACCGTTTTAAGCTGTAACCCTGCACGGAACGCAAATATTCTCGGGTATAAACGACGCAACCGTTCGTGTCATCCAGCGTTCAAGAAAGTATTTTTATCAGACGGTCGTGTTCGAACGCTCGCTTTGCAGGACTCATCTTTTTGATGTTGAGGCACTTCCACTGAAGGGCGGGCAGCTGATATAGATGCTCGACACCTAAACGGTGCCACTCAGGTTCGCCGCGTTTCATGGATAAAAGGAATGCTCTCTCGTCACCATCCAAGGACTGTACAAGCATAGGAGAGAGCCTCTCCTGCACCTGCTGCAATTCTTTCAATGGCACTTCTTCCTCTGTCATTCCCACGAACTGGTCATCGTACAATGACTTCATATCGAGAAGGTTCGGCGACAGGAGCTCGTTCATGGGCCTGTTATGCCCGGCGAGATGTACGACAAAGGAACGCCTGATTTCAGGCGTGATACCGGTATCGTCGAGCAGCACCTTCACATCGAAGAGGTCTCGGGGATGCTGGCGGTCCAGTGCGGCACAGAGTTTTCCTCCATAAAGATCAGCGACCGACAGCGTCGGCACGCTGACAAAAGCTCCGAAGTGTCTCTGCGCGACCGGACACAGGTCCATATTCCTGGGTTGGTTAACCGACCCCCTGAGGATGAGATTCGGCTCGATTTTGATAACGGCGTCACTGGTGGAAACCATGAGCTTTACCACCAGATCGTGCATCCTGCTGCCGCGAACCTGTGAACCCGGTATACGGCGTTCGATCTCCTGCCCTATCGTCAAGAGTGTCTCGCTGATCTCTGTTAGAGCTTCATTCCGAGGTTTCAAAGGCAGGTAGGTTAGATCAATATCCACGGACACCCGCAGCATGTCGTGCACAAACAGGTTGATGGCAGTCCCGCCCTTGAGGGCAAAGCATGCATGTCTCCCGATTTCGGGAAGGCACCGGAGGAGCAGCCGGACCTGTGCCTCGTATCTGCTGTCAAACAACGGGGAGATCCTCTTGCTTCGGCACAGTTATCTCATAGCGTTGATTGAATTGCCCACCGTGATAGATCTGCCGTTTACCTTTGCCCAGATCGATCCTTGAGGTATCGAGCCGCGAAAACCAGTTATGACCCGCCGTCTCTGCGCTCCAGAGAAAGAGTCTCTTCACTTTTACGGATCGGCACTTCTCAAGGAGGTCCTGTACGACATCCGGTCTGAGCGTAACGAGCCCTTCCATCAACTGGTAAACGTATTCAATATCCTCGTTCTGCTTAGCTAGATACATCTGTTCCATAATAGCACGTTCAGCGCTCGATAGGACGATCTTGAATCCTCCATGGTCCGATTTGGTGGATGCTTCTAGAGGAATGCTCAGAAACAGGGACATACGGAGATAGTCAAGAGTAGCATCCCATTGCCGATTTCGGAACCATGCAGGGATCTGTTCAGGCTTATCGCTTATCAGGATAACCTTTTTCTTTTTACCGAGCGGGACATAGTGAGACAACCCCTGTAGTTCTAGGGATGATCTTCCCCCAACATGAATGGTCATACCAAGCTGGGCCTGCAAGGCATAGAGCGCACCCTGCCAATCAACCTTGTCCCCCGGCTGGACGAACGCCCCTGTGCCGAAATCCTCCAACCATCCGGATCTCACATGCCAATTGGCCAGTTTGCTGGATACACCAAGGTCATTGAGCCACTTCAGCGTGGCAACCGTTCCCTTCGGCCACTTCTGGTAAACCCAGTTTATTTTCGATGGTTCTTTTCTAGTCATACTAGTCATTCTCGCTTGAAGCTAAACCTGACGTAAATACAGATCGGTTTATCCTGATGTCAATTATTCTAGTAATACTAGTTAAATGTCAAGCAATATAAACTATCCCTATGACAAAGGAAGGGATATAACCAAAAGTTGTGGATGAGGAGGAATAAGCGTACCTTTCGGTTGAAGTAATCGCCAGAAAACAAACAACCAAAAGAGGTACGCTTATGAAGAAGAATAGTAATCGTGAAACACTCATTGGTCCAGAGGAATCA
>JAKPPU010000036.1 GCA_029547185.1 Deltaproteobacteria bacterium
ACTTCCCCTACTTCCACGTGGGCGTCGTCGTGATCGGCGGGCTCTGCATCCTCTCGCTCAAGCAGCGCTACGAGAGGATCTACATGAGCGAGGCCGTCGGCAGCTTCGCGATGTACGCGGTGCTGGTGGCCCTGTTCACGAACCCCGTGGCCGAGGTCGTGAAGAACCTGATCGGCTGATCGACACAGCGCCCGGGGGCCTGCGGGAGAGAAAAAAGCGCGCAAGACAACGATGTCCTCAAATAAAAACCCCCATCCCGGAAAGGCGGCTGAATGGGGGTTTCCCTTTATCCGGTCGGACGCGTTGAAATCCCTTCCCGTGTGCACAAGGGTTTCCCGTCGACTCAGCGATGCAGCAACTCCAGCGTTCTCATCCGCCGATCGAGCAACTCCCGATACATCGCTTTCCGTTTATCGGAAAGGAAGCTCCTGCCAAGGAGATTTATCCAGAGTGGGTAGGCGTCTTCGAGTTCTCTGATCGTCCTGGAGATAGCCTTGTCCTTGAGACCGAGTCTCTCCTTCGCGAAGTACCCCGTGAAATCCTCCCGCTTCAGCTTGTTTTTCTTGCCTCTGAGCGGCAGAGCCAGCTCTTCCCCCGAATCGATGACGATCGACGTGTTGAGAAGGTCGTAGACCGGCGACAGTTCTACCTTCTGGTCCCTGCGGATGAGTGAGAAATTCTTCAGGTGAGCGTCCTCGTTCCCCGTGAGATAGTTGAACAGCACGAGCTTGAACAGCTTGAGCTTCTCCAGGGCCGGGAACGTGCAGTACCGGTCGAGGACCGACGCGACCTGTTCCATGGAAGACCCGTACTTGGTATCCCGATCCTGTCCCAGGAGTTGGGCGAAGTCCTCGAGGGGAACCTTTCCCGAGCGTCCGGCGCGGTCAAAGCGCCGGATGACGTAAGAAAGGGTGCCGTCCTTTGAATGGATCAAACCGTGGAATGGAACCTCCAGCCCCGCCGCCTCCGCCAGCTTCATCGTCACGTCCTCATTTTCAGGGACTTGAGGGTACTCGGACATCTGGGGCTTGATGATGTAGCGTCCCCCGGACTCTACAATGTCAAATGTGCCCGCCTCGACATTGAGAACGGCGCTGAGTTTCGGCTGAACGCCCTGGATGGACATCCTGCCTGCCCGATGGATCGCCTCCCGCCGCTGCTGCGCGGCGCTGTAGGGAAAGTCTTCCAGACGGGTCAGCCGTCGCGAGAGCAGGCGCAATCCGCGCTGGGAATATCTCTCCTCGCCGCAGTCTTCATAGGTGATGGGACAGCGGTTCATCCCTGCGCCTCCTTCACGGTGACGGCACCCACAAGGTCCTCCCCCACGGCCACGATCTGGCTGAAGTAATCACGGCGGTCGATCTTGCGGCGCTTCAGGAGGGCCTCCAGGAGAACGCCTTCCGGCAGCAGGCCGTCGAAGAACGGCGGGAATCGGTCGAAGTCGAAGGCCCGATCCCGGACAGGCATGGTGAGCGAGATAGGCGGGCCGGCGTAGCCGTCCAGGTAGATAAAGCGGTAATGCTTTCCCTTTTCGATCTCTTGAAGAACGCCGGCAAGCTTTCCCTGCATGTAGACATCAGCCTTTCTCATCGGCACTCTCCTCGAGCGGACTGATATAGCGGACTCGAATGTTCAGCGCATCAAGGACCTTTTTCACCGTGTTGAATCGGACTGTCGTCTTGCCGTGTTCGATGTCGTAAATTACGGTCTTCCCGACGCCGGCGATTTCGCCAAGTCGCTCCCGCGACAGGCCGCTCTTCTTTCGGTGCCGCTGCACAATGGTACCCAGGGATTCCTCCATGTGTATTTCCTTCCATTTGCCGCGATGACGGCAGTATTGGCACTCCTACGCTTCATTAAGCCCTATAATGCATTATGTCAAGTTATATTTACCGTTATAACGGCAATATGCAGGTGATTTCCACTTTTGAATGCATCCTGCCGCAATAATTCATCAACTTTTACCGCTATGTCGGTAGATTATTTGAAAATCAGCTCCCTGCAGATATTCCCGGCGAAAAACGTCGGGGATATCATCGCCGAGCCGTATAGACCTGATGAGTGTCTTTGGAAAGATCGCGGCAACCGCACGACAGGATCGCCTGCGGTACGATGAATGAAAAAAGGGATTGCGCCTTTCGGGCCACAACCCCTTGATTTTCATGGTGCCGGAGGACGGAATCGAACCGTCACGCCCCCAGGGGGCGGGGGATTTTGAGTCGTTAACTGAAAATAGGCGATTTCCCATCATTTTTAAATACTTAGATATCGAGCACTTGCAAGGGTCATTTTAGGTCTTCTTCGATTTCTTGGGGTTATTTTAGGCTCTGACGGTTACACTTTAGTTACACTCAGGGGCCGGGTCTTGATGCGGTCAGGATAATAAGTTTCATCCCTTCATTGTCCGAATACAGGAGAATGCTCTTTGCCACAAGGACAACACTTTCTTATTTCCCGGATCCAGCGCTAAGGCGCCGGTAAACTAATTTCAAGTTCTTTGAAAAGCCTATGGACAAAGGGTTTGCGGTTGATTAGACTTCCGTCATTCCATTCCCCCGGAGGGTGACGATGAAGAAGGCCGGCAGACGGAAGTTTCAGCTTGTAGAAGGCGACGAGACCCTGGTGAGTTTCGGCGGCGGCATCCTGCTCGACGAGTTTATTCACCGCCTGGGCCTGCCCGAGCTGATCGACCGGCACGTCCGGGTCAAGGAGCGCGAGCGGGGCTACCGGGAGTCGGAAGCCGTCCTGGGG
>JAKPPU010000015.1 GCA_029547185.1 Deltaproteobacteria bacterium
CCTTCTTGAAGAGACTGCCAGCTTGCGGATCGTATTTTTTGGCCATGGCTATTCCCTAATCTCCCACAGGTGGTTTTCGGCTATCAGGTTCGTGGGCAGCGTGTAGTCGCCCTCGTCCATTTCATGAAACATGATGATCCGGCCTCGGGACCTCCGCCCGGGCAAGAGGAGCAGCACCCGGTCCTCGTCCGCTGCCATAGTTCGAAGCAGGTTCAGCTCGATGTGATAGGCAAAGAGCATCTCCAGGTTAGACAGGACCAGGATGCCCTTGCCGGTAAGATTCGCACGCAAGAACCGCTCGAAGGCCTTGGCCACATGCGCTGCGGTTGGTTCGGGTCGTTTGGCCTCGTTCTCCGCGAGCTGCTTGAACTCCTCGTCCGGTATGGCATCCAGGATGCCACGGTTTACGTTGACAGGTTTGGGAAAAGGATCGCCGTCGGTGGTCTTGGCCTGAGTCAGCTTCCTGGCGAACCCGTCGAGCTGAGCGTAGGTGCCCAAGACGCCATAGAGGTGTCGTCCGCCGGGAACCGTGAGCTTCTGACGAATAGCTTCTATGATCTCGGTGGACTTCATGGCTTTTTCCCTCCGGAGACGATCTGCTCGACCACTCCGGCGAGCGTGTGTTTGGTCGTGAACTGGCGAATGTTATCGATTTCCGAAATCTTGCTGATGAGCCCCTGGTTGCGCAGTTCATAAAGAGCATGGAGGAGCCGTTCCGGGTTCCAGAGCATGGCCCGAATCATGCGATTCTCATCGAGCTTGCGGATGTCGTACATGCCCGGTTCCGGGAACTCGCTGTGAAGAACAAAAGCGAAGGATGTCACCGGAATATCCCGATAGGCAAAGCTGATCTTAGTCCGGTCGGCCTTGGCAATCCCTCCCGCGGTAAGGGCATCCACGATGGCCTTGCCGCAATCAACGATACTTTTGGCCTCGGGAAACTTTTCGGCAAGGCGTTTTCGTATGCGCTCACGGCTCAAGCGGCCGGTGCCGAGATTGGGAAGGATAAGGTCCTCGATCATCTCCACCTCGAGCGGCTCCGAGAGAAGGAAACGGTAGAAGCAGACATCCCGAAGTTCCTGGGCATCCGGGAAAGCCTTGGCGAATAAACGCAAAGGGGCGTCTGCATAGCCTTCCGGGAACATCCTGCGCGTGATGTAATTGGCATACCGGTGCCGGGTCTGTTCCGCGCTGAAATGGAGCTTGGCGCGGAGGAAGGAGCGTATTTCGTCCAGCGACTCGCTGTCCGGAAGGCTGGGAAGAATTTGAATGGCCTCCTTGAGCACGGCCTTGCCGAACATCTCCGTGCCGTACCTCTGGATTACCTTTTCACGGCGCGGTTCAGCGACCGCCGAAGACGCCTGCTCCAACTCTGGAGAAATCGTCTCGAACAACGTGGTTTGCCTCGGCGGCTTGAGTGTTTCTTTGCCGGGCCGTTTGGGGCCATAATGCTGGCGAATCCAGTCAATCAGTTTAAGAAGGACCGCGCTGTTTTCCTTAACACCATCAAACTGGCAGAGCGTTTCCATCGAAGTCTCCAGCAGGGATGGGAGACTGCCGTATTCCGAGAGCAGTCGTTTGGCAAGAGGCCGAACATCCTTTTGCGGGATGGCATAGGTCAGCAGAAGCTCCAGCAGGGCTTCCTCCGAGCGGGAGCTTTCCTCGCCGCTCGCGAAGCGATCCCTCAATCGTTGTCGATGACCTTTGTTC
>JAKPPU010000021.1 GCA_029547185.1 Deltaproteobacteria bacterium
TTATGACTTTAAATAGCAGCTTATTTATGGCAATTAATGAAGTGCCATAGGAGGGTGGTGGTGTTCGCAAGAATAAAAAAGTCCGGCAGGAACGAATACCTGCAAATCGTTGAGAATCACCGGGAAGGGAAACGGGTGACGCAGCGGGTCATCGCCACCCTGGGCAGACTTGACGATCTGAAAAGCGGCACCGACATCCAGGCACTGGCTCGCTCCCTGGCGCGCTTCTCCGAGCAGACCCTCATGGTGCTCACCGGCAAGAGCGAGGTGGATGCCGATGCCGTGAGCATCGGTCCCGCCCTGGTATTCGAACGCCTGTGGAAAGAGCTCCATATCGATACAGTTCTTGAGGGTCTCCTCAAAAGACGCAAGTTCGGCTTCGATGTGGAACGGGCCGTCTTCATGACCGTGCTGCATCGTTTGTTCGCTTCGGGCTCTGATCGCTCCTGTGATCGCTGGAGAAGGGACTGTCTCATCCCCGGCACTAAGGATCTGAGCCTTCACCACCTCTATCGGGCCATGGCATTCCTGGGAGAGGAGCTCCAAGACCAAAGGGGCAGCCTGCCCTGTGCTCCCCGGTGTATCAAGGACCTTATCGAAGAGGGGATCTTCTCTTCCAATAGAGATCTGTTCACCGGCATGGACCTGGTGTTCTTCGACACCACGAGCATCTACTTCGAGGGTGAAGGAGGAGACACTCTGGGCGAGTACGGTCACAGCAAGGATTCTCGCCCCGACCTCAAGCAGATGGTGGTTGGTGCGGTAATCGATGACACCGGGCGACCGGTGAGCTGTGAGATGATGCCCGGGGATACCACGGATGTTACCACGCTCGTGCCGGTATCCGAGCGCATCCGTAGCCGGTTTGGCATCGGGGAGTTCTGTGTGGTCGCAGACCGGGGCATGATCAGTGCCCGGACCTTGACCGAGTTGGAAGAAAAGGGGTTTTCGTACATTCTTGGGGTGAGGATGCGCCGGGTAAGGAAGGTAAGCGAAGAGGTGCTTTCCCGGCCGGGCAGGTATCATGAGGTGCCCACCGGGGACAAGGAGCCGCTTAAGGTCAAGGAGGTCGTGCTTCACGGCAGGCGGTTCATTGTCTGTCTCAATGAGGCCCAGGCGAGAAAGGACGCGCTCGACCGGCAGATGATTCTCGATTCGCTCAAAGACAAGCTCAAGCAGGGGCCCAAGGCACTGGTGGGCAACAAGGGCTACCGCAGGTTCCTTAGCGTTGAGAGCAGCCATGTCAGGATTGATGAGAAGAAGGTAGCCGGGGAAGCGCGCTTTGACGGCAAGTGGGTGCTTGAGACCAACACGAAGCTCACCGCTGAAGAGGTGGCGTTGAAGTACAAGGAGCTCTGGCAGGTCGAGCAGGTGTTTCGTGACATGAAATCGGTACTGGATACCCGGCCTGTTTATCATCAAAGGGATGAGACGATCCGTGGTCATGTGTTCTGCAGTTTCCTTGCGCTTGTGCTGATCAAGGAGCTTATCTCAAGGCTTGAGAATGCGGGCTGTTCGTTTGCCTGGGCCGACATTCGTCGAGATCTTGAAGCTCTTCGGGAGGTCAGCATCTCTGAGTCGGGCAAGTCCCTTGTTGTACGCTCGCGCCTCCATGGGGTATCGGGCAAGGTCCTTCAAACCCTCGGGATCGGAATCCCGCCCACCATTAGAGAGCTGCCGGCTTAAAAAGGCTGATTTGTAGTGCCAAAACACTTTTGCAACCTTGTAACTTTATAATTTACTTGCTGATTTACTTTTATACTGTTAAAGATGGGTTTAACTTGTTCGGTTGACACGCCCTGAGACCTCCCTGTATGCATAAGTTCTCAAGGGGTTTTGCCTGATCCAGGGAAAAGTCCGGCATAGTAATCGCTGCCGTCCGTCTGTGACCTGAAGCGCCGGCAGATGATCATTTTTTAGATCAGGAAAGAGAGAATACCATGGGAGATTTGCTCGCCCAGAAGGTACTGATCACCGATCTGTCGAGGTTCAGAAGGGTGGTCGATCTGCGGACTTCCGTGTCGGTGGGGCTGCCGAGCGGTCACATCAGCTGCGAAGAGCTGAGAAAAATCCCAGCCGGCGGGTCGTTCGAGGTGCGCGACAAGCGCTACTTTGTGCTGCCGTGCGACATGCACGACTTTGTCATGGAAGGGCTCAAACGCAACACCCAGATCGTCTATCCCAAGGA
>JAKPPU010000031.1 GCA_029547185.1 Deltaproteobacteria bacterium
TTGGCGGCGAGATGGGCATACGCCTTCTCTCGGAGCAGGAGTTTCCCGTGGTCGTTACCGATCTGAGGATGCCGGATGTCGACGGCATGGCGATCATCGACTTCATCCGGAAGCGGCAGATGAAATCGCTCATCGTCGTGATAACGGGATTCGCGAGCGTCGACAGCGTGATCGAGGCCTTAAGGTCGGGCGCCTATGATTATATCCTCAAACCCTTCAGCACAGACCTCATCAGGTTCACGATCAAGAGGGCGTTCGATTACATCACCCTGAGAGACGAGCAGGACCGCCTGAAGTATTTCGAGATGATCAACCAGCTTGCAAGCACGACGGCCCATGAGGTCTTCCAGCCGCTGACCGTGATCATGGGGGAGGCGAAGGGCATCTACAAGGAAGCCGGTGAAGGCTCCATCAAGGACATGGCGAACCAGATCCTCGAAGAAGCACGGAAGATCCGCGATATCGTCCGCAAGATGGACAATCTCCACGAGTACGCAACCAAGACATTCCCGGGCGGTTTTTCCATCATCGATATCGAAAAGGGATCCTCGACCACCGAATAAGAGCCTGCAGTTCCTGCTGACACAGGGGGATCTTCCCGGAATACCTGTTTTGCTATATATGTGAATGACGGAGGTGCGAAGAAACGGATGGACGCGAAGATCTTCCTGCCCATGGCTCTTGCCGCTCTCGTTTCTCCTTCCGGTCATGCAGATGAGAGAAGTGTGCCTCACCGTGCTCCGGGCACGGAATGCCTGAAGATAGCCTTTAACGGCGAGAGCCTGCATGCATACTATCTCCTCCTGGACGCCAGGGGGGCGAGCGAGCAGCGGGAAGACAGGAACGCAGGCCGGCTCAAGGGCCCCGCCGTCGTCTTCTTCCAGGGCCATGCCCAGAGACCGTCCGACGCCTACGCCTTCACCTCGAAGCTCGCCCTTTTGAGCAGGTCGGGCATCGTGGTCGTTCCGGTGTGCGATACCCCCTACGGCTCCGAAGAAGCGTGGAGGGGAGACAACGGCAAGGACGTGGTCCTGATGGATATCGTCAGACAGGCACTCTCCCTGCACGGGATAAGGGTGAAGGGGTATTCCCCTCTGGCCGGCAAAGAGGTAAGGACAGCCGGCAGGGAAATCGATGAGAGAACGTGTCCGGTGGAGGCTGATCTCGTCGCGGTGGGATGGTCTCACGGCGGCATCCTGGCGAGGAGGTTCGCGCACGCATATCCCGATTCGGTATCCGGCCTCGGGCAGGTATGCCCTGCGGGATATGAGGAGCAGGGACCTCTCCATCTTGCCGGCAGGTTTGCCCTCGAATCTTTGAGGATCTCGAAGATCACGGCCTCGGCGGGCCATGCCGGGGAAACCCTGCGTTCGGCCTGGGGCTTCACGAAGGGGTTCGTGGGCGATTTTGCGAGGTCTCTTCCAGGCGCTGCGGCACATGCACACCCGGCCAAGGTTTTCAGGGTGGCCAGGGACATTGCAGACTGCAGCCTGAGCATCGACAGCACCTCCTTCGGTCTCGGCAGGATCGGGGTGATCGCCGTGATCTTCGGGGAGAACGACACCTGCATGAACCCGAAACGGATCCTGAAGCTCTCCGACTTGAGAACTATCCCGGAAGACGTACGGGAAGGCTTCCGGCAGAGGTATTTTGCCGACGTCACGTCCGCAGGGACATCACTCTATCTCGATGTATTGCCCGGGACCCACCTCGCGCCTGTCACCCACAGCGATCTGTATGCCGCGACCCTCCTTGACCGCCTCGGCCAGCTTGCAGGTTACCGAGCCGGGGGATAGGGCGGTCATGAAGGCGTCTCTTGCCCTGCCGGCAGCTGCTGCCATGCTCATCGTGCTCATGGCAGTGTTTCATTGCGTCAAGCATACGGGTCTCCACGAGGTGGTATGGGTCTATGACGGGGATACCATCCGGATCGATGACGGAAGAAAGATACGGCTCATCGGCGTCGATGCACCGGAGGTGGAATCTCCCTATACGAAAGAGGAGCCGTACGGCAGTCTGAGCAGGAAACACCTGAACACCCTGCTCACCGGTAAAAAGGTTTTCATAAAGGTGGGAGAAGAGCCTTCCGACCGGTTCGGAAGGACCCTGGCGTATGTCTATGCAGACGATATCCTCGTAAACGGGCGCATGATCAGGGATGGATGGGCACGGGTGTATATGAAGTTCGATTACGAGTACAAGGAGCTCTTTGCTGCATACGAGAGAGAGGCCAGAGCAAAAGGGCTCGGGATCTGGGGAAGCACGGAGCGGGGCTTCGGATCAGGCTTCAGGGGCTCCGAATGAGCCGGCCGGCATATCGAATCATCACCTGCTGTGCGTCTCTGCCGTTCAGCGGATCGTGCACGTACTCCGGGCAAGCCATTCGATGCCCCGCATGAAGAGCGAGGATAACGGGCTCTTTCAGCTGTACCGGTTGCTTATCTTCGATCCGATGAAGAGCAGGATCAGCCCCAGGGCAATGAGCCCGATGAACAACGGACAGGATTCGAGTGCGCCTGCGATCTGCGGGCTCATACGAACCTGATCCCGGACCCCGCCGGGACCGTGTTCCACAAGGAAGAGCATGGTATACTGGGTCCAGGTGTTGTACTGAAGATACATCAGCCCCTGATAGATCAGCAGAGCAACGCCAGCCAGGCACCCTGCGATACCGGCAAAATAGAAGATCTTTTCCACGCGCGATCCCTCCTTGACAAAGGCACGCCTGCGATATGCCCTGCTTATAGCACAGTATCGGATACAGGGAAACAGATCGTGTATTCCTCCTGCCTCGGGAGGATGAAAAGATAAGTCCGAGTATCTGCCCGTGATAACGCCGTTCCCCAGGAACACAATGAAAGCCTTGCAATAATTCCCATATTCAACTATCTTGCCCATCTATATTTACACTGCCCTTAAGAAGGAGAAGTGCATGCTTACATATATGAGAACGCGATCCAAGAAATGGGTCAGATGGATTATCTTTGGAGCGATTATCATCGTCTTCGTCTTCTGGGGAGGAAGTACCTACTTGACCAGGGAAAGCAGCAAGATCGCCAAGATCGACCGGTATATAATCACGCAGCAGCAGTATGCCAAGGCATATGAGGACGCCTTGAGCATGTATCAGAGCCAGCTGGGAAACGCCCTCACCCCGGATATGGTCAAACAGCTCGACCTCAAGAACAAGGTGCTCGATCAGATGATCGACGAGTATGTCCTCGATTATGAGGCAAAGAAACTGGGTATCACGGTTTCCGACGAAGAGCTGCAGATGGCGATCAGGAATTTCCCTCCCTTCCAGGAGGACGGGCAGTTCAGTCCGGAAAATTATCGGAGGGTCCTTGCCTACCAGAGGCTCACCCCTGCCCAGTTTGAAGACATGCAGAGAAAGGAGGTCCTCAAGCAGAGGATCTATGCCCTCATTGCAGAAAATGTCGTCGTATCCCCCGCAGAGGTGTCCTCTCTCTACAAGTATCAGAATGACGTCTTCAATCTCTCTTATGTCACCATAGACGCACAGGCATATGAGAAAGACATGAACGTAAGCGATCAGGAAGCGGCAGCGTTCTACGATGCGAACAAGGAGAGGTACAAGATACCTCCGAAGATAGCTCTTACCTATATCCTCTTCCCTTCTGTGAACTATACAAAGGACGTTACGGTAACCCCGGATGACGTCAAGGGGTACTACGATTCCCACAAGGACGAGTTCATCCAGAAGCCCAAGGTCCGCGGCAGACACATCCTCATCAGGGTTCCCCAGGGCGGCGATGCAGCAGCGGCCGCTCAGAAGCAGGAGCTCGCAAAGAAGGTATACGACCAGATCAAGGCGGGAGGAGACTTCGCCGCCCTTGCCAGGCAGTACTCCGAGGATACCGCAACGAAGTCCAGCGGCGGCGATTTCGGTCTCGTGCCCACGGACAGCCTGCCCGGGCCCATGGCGGAGGCTTTCAGCAAAATGAAGCCGGGCGAGGTGGGCGCGCCTGTCAAAACGAATCTCGGGTTCCATGTGCTCAAGCTCGAAGCCAAGGAAGAGGGAAAGACGGTCACCCTTGAGGAAGCCACCCCTTCGATCATCGAAAACTTGAAGCTCGACAGGGCGAAGATCTTCGCAGGCGATGACGCCAACAATTCATTCAAGGAGCTCTACGAGCAGGGAAAGACAGACCTCGTCTCCTATGCGAACGCCAAGGGCCTCCAAGTGAAGCAGGCCGGGCCTTTCGCAGAGGGTGAGAACATCGGCCTTCCCAATGCAGCCAGGATCACGAAGGATGCCTTCCTCCTGCCCAAAGGCGAGATAGGTTCGGTCGTCGATGTCGACGAAGGCTACATCATCTACTCGGTGACGGACAAGATATCATCCCGTATTCCGGAACTCTCCGAAGTCAAAGACAGGGTGATTGCCGACGTGAAGAAATCG
>JAKPPU010000033.1 GCA_029547185.1 Deltaproteobacteria bacterium
TTGTTATCGGCTTCTGGCCTTCATCTCGCTGAAGATGGAGCTGCATTGGAGATCGACCCCTGTGGGGAAAGTGCGGAAGAACTTACCGTTCTTCCAGGAGATGGCGTACAAAGAATTTACACAAGAAAGTTGACACTACCGATAGTCTTTTTATGAAATAAATGAAGCATTTACAGCCCCTTCGGAGTTCCGAAGGGGTTCTTCACGTATGGCAGACGACGTTCATCATGCTCGATAAGGGAATCGACGGAGCGGAGCTTTATCTTAAATCGGAGGTTGCAAATGGATTTCATAGACCTTGCCGCCCAGCAGCGACAGATCAGAAATATAATCGATCAAAACATCAAGGCCGTCTTGGATCACGGGCAGTACATTATGGGGCCCGAGATTGCACTGCTCGAAAAGGAACTCCTCCGCTACGCGGGTGGCAAGCATGCGATTGCCTGTGCTTCAGGAACGGACGCACTTCTCATGGCCCTTATGGCCTACGGTGTCGGCCCCGGAGATGCCGTATTGACCACGCCGTTCACCTTCATCGCAACAGCCGAGGTCATCAGCCTCCTGGGGGCAACGCCGGTCTACATCGACATTGATCCGAAAACCTTCAACATCGACCCGGGCCACCTCGAGCGGGCGTTTGCCGCGTTGAGACGGGGAGACAGAGCAACCTACCCCCTTCCCGCTCCCGCCGGTGCGGCCTCGCTTCGCGCCCGCGGCATCATTGCCGTGGACCTCTTCGGCCTGCTTGCCGAATACGGGCGCCTTCATGACATCGCGAAGCGCCACGGCCTTTTCCTGATTGAGGATGCGGCACAGTCCTTCGGCGCAGAATTCCAGGGACGGAAATCCTGTAGCTTCGGCGACATCGCCTGCACGTCTTTTTTCCCGGCAAAGCCGCTGGGATGTTACGGCGACGGGGGGATGTGTTTCTGCTCCGACGATAATCTGGCGGAGATCATGCGCTCCATCCGCCTGCACGGCAAGGGAAGCCACAAGTACGAGAACATCCGCATCGGCATCAATGGGCGCCTCGACACGATCCAGGCGGCGATTCTCTTAGCGAAGTTGAGCCTCTTCGAGGAGGAAGTGCGGCTCCGCCAGGACGTGGCAACCCGATACAATACACGTTTGCGGGACTGTCCGGGTCTCGTGACTCCCGAAATCCCCGCCGGCTACCGGAGCGTCTGGGCCCAGTACTCGCTGATGGCGCGGGATGAAAAACACCGGGACTCGATCATGAACAAGATGCAGGCAGCCGGGATCCCCACGGTCATCTATTATCCACGGCCATTGCATCTCCAGGGGGCGTTCTCCTTCCTGGGATACCGGGCGGGGGACTTCCCCGTCAGCGAGGACTGCGCAAGGCGCATCTTCAGCCTCCCCATGCATCCTTATCTCAGTGAGGGGGATCAGGACCGGATTATCGCGGCGCTGAGAGACGCGGCAGAAGATTGATTGGCAACCGCCACCGTGTTCTGTGCATCGTGGCCGTCGGTCTTTCCTACTTCCTTTGCATCGGGCACAGTTGTTCCCTTCTGTAAGCAGACTTCGGACAGTTCGGACATCCCCCTGTTCCTCGTTACAGTGAAATTGCATCGTGGATAACCCCACATGATCATCGAAGGTCAATGTCTTATCGAATGCGCTCATGCGCAAAGGTCTTGTCCAAGCAAGATGACCATCGATTTCTGAAGATAAAGATGGCGGAATGCGAGCGGTTATAATCTGAAATCAGCCGGTTGAAACAGGCTGTCGACGATCTCGGTGTAGAACCTAAGATCCGCGACATGAGATCAGCCCCCTCGGAGACACCCGGACTTGGAGACGATGTCCCATCATCGGATTCGCGGCACCGACAGGGAGAACATCATGGATTTGCGAAATGCACGGATACTGGTAATCGGAGGGGCCGGATTGATCGGGTCCCACGTGGTCGAGGCGCTGCTTCGGGAGGACGTGAAGGAGGTCCTGATCTTCGACAATTTCTGCAGAGGGACCCATGAAAACATCCAGATTGCCCTGCGCAATCCCCGATGCAAGCTTTTCGATGCCGGAGGGGACATCCTGCAGACGGACATCCTGCATGCTGCCATGAAGGGAATGGATGCCGTCGTTCACCTGGCGGCTCTGTGGCTGCTGCAGTGTTACGAGTACCCCCGTGCCGCGTTCGATGTGAACATCCGCGGTACGTTCAACGTGCTGGAAGGCTGTGTGGCCAACAACATCCGGCGCCTTGTGTACTCGTCATCGGCTTCCGTGTACGGCGATGCCCTGGAAGAGCCCATGACGGAGGATCATCCCTACAACAACTGGACCTTCTACGGCGCGACCAAAATCGCCGGGGAGCAGATGATGAAGGCGTTTCACAGGCGTTACGGCGTAAACGGAGTGGGATTGCGGTACATGAACGTCTACGGACCGCGCCAGGACTACCGGGGTACGTACGTCGCCGTGATTATGAAAATCCTGGATAACATCGAGCATGGGATCTCCCCGGTTGTCTTCGGCGACGGCAGTCAGGCGTACGATTTCATCGACGTAGAAGACGTGGCCCGGGCGAACGTGTGCGCGTTGAAGAGCACGGTCCCCATCGGGTTTTACAACATCGGAAGGGGAATCAAGACTTCCATCCGGGAATTGGCCGAGTTGCTGCTCAAGCTGACCGGTTCAACCCTGCCCATTCGTTACGAACCTGCCGGGCAGACGTTCGTATCCAACCGGGTGGGGGACACGGCCGCAGCAGAACGAGACCTTGGCTTTTTCTGGAAAATCGGATTGGAAGAAGGGCTTTTGAGGCTCATCGAGTGGCGGAAAATGCACATTGAAGCCGTCAAGCAGAAACGCGGGCAGCTTTAGTTGCAAGGCTTGTCATAATGTGCGGGATTGCAGGCATCTTACAATTGAACGGTCAACCCGTCGCCCCGGCCCTCCTGCGGAAAATGACCGACGCGATGGCTCATCGGGGACCGGATGGCGAGGGGTGCTACACGGATGGCTGTGTCGGCCTGGGCCATCGTCGCCTCGCCGTTATCGATCTTTCGCCTGCGGGACAGCAACCCATGGTCACCCCGGATGGCCAGTTTGCCATAACCTACAACGGAGAGATCTACAATTTCCGTGAGCTGCGGAAGGAACTTGAACAAGCTGGTTGCCGGTTCGTCTCGCGTTCCGATACGGAAGTCCTGCTCCATGCCTTCAGTTGCTGGCGTGAAGCATGCGTGGAGAGGCTGAATGGCATGTTCGCCTTTGCCGTATGGGATCGATCCCGACGAGAGCTCTTCCTTGCGAGGGACCGCTACGGTATCAAACCTCTGTATTACACCCTGACGGGAGATTCCCTCATCTTTGCATCGGAACAGAAAGCAATCCTTACACACCCCGATGTCCGGAGGGACGTGGACCTCGAAGCCGTCCTGGAATATTTCACTTTCCAGAACATTTTCACCGACAAGACCCTGCTGAAGGGAATTCGTCTCGTTCCCCCGGGGAACCATGCCTCGCTGTCCATCCAGGCGGGTGAGCGTCGGCTTCAGTTCAAGCAATTCTGGGATTTCGATTTCCGTGAGCCGGAGGCTCCTCTTTCCGAGCAAGAGTATGTCGAGGAATTGGATCACCTATTCCGGCAGGCCGTCACGAGGCAGTTGGTCAGCGATGTCGACGTCGGTGCCTACCTGAGCGGAGGCATGGATTCGGGGTCGATCACGGCGGTCGCGGCATCCCAGATTCCCTATATCCGGACGTTTACGTGCGGGTTCGATCTGCACTCTGCATCCGGTCTGGAGATGGGTTTTGACGAGCGGGAGAAATCCGAACACATGTCCTACCTGTTCAAGACGGAACATTACGAGATGGTCCTGAAGGCGGGGGACATGGAGCGTGTTCTTCCCCGGTTCGCCTGGCACCTGGAGGAACCCCGGGTGGGACAAAGCTACCCGAACTTCTACGTTGCGCAGCTCGCCAGTAAGTTTGTGAAGGTCGTGCTGAGCGGGACAGGCGGCGATGAACTGTTCGGCGGCTACCCGTGGAGGTACTACCGTGCTGTGACCAACGACGATTTCGAACAATATGTCGACAAGTATTACCTTTACTGGCAGCGCCTAATCCCGAACCGGCAGATCTACTCCGTGTTTCAACCCGTGTGGAACGAAGTCAAGCATGTCTGGACCCGGGACATCTTCCGAAGCGTCTTCAAGAAGCACGATCGGACACTCACTCGACCGGAAGACTACGTCAATCACTCCCTCTACTTTGAGGCGAAGACCTTCCTGCACGGCCTCCTGACGGTGGGCGATAAGCTGAGCATGGCGCACGGCCTAGAGGAGCGTGTTCCGTTCCTGGACAACGATCTTGTGGACCTGGCCGTCAGGATCCCGGTGCACCTGAAGCTCGGTAATCTGGGCGAGGTCGTTCGCTTGAACGAAAACGAACCGGGTTTGAAAACACATCGATACTATGAAAAGACAAAGGACGGAAAGTTGATCCTTCGCAAGGTCATGGAGAAGTACGTCCCGTCTTCCGTCACCCGGGCAGCCAAACAGGGGTTTTCCGCACCCGACGCCTCGTGGTTCAAAGGAGAAAGCCTGGATTTTGTGCAGAAGCGACTGTTTGATCCGCATGCAAAAATATACTGCTACCTGGATCGAGATGCCGTACAGGCACTCGTGAACGAGCATCTCACGGGCACGGAAAACAGACGATTGCTGATCTGGTCACTTCTCAATTTCGAATGGTGGCTCAGAGCCTATTCCATCCATTAGCTTTTTAAAGCGGCAGACATTTCCTCATGAAAATACTCGTGACAGGCGCATCCGGTTTTATAGGACGGCATCTCGCCGAAAAATTGTCAGAACGCAGAGACGCAGTCGTTTATGCACTCAGCCGGTCGCAAGTTTCCGAAGAGAAAAAGAACCTTATTCCTGTTCTCCGCGATTTGACCAAAGAGAAATGGACGGAGAAATTACCCAGCCCGGTGGATGTCGTGATCCACTTGGCACAGTCAAGACATCATCGCGATTTTCCCGGCGGGGCCGGAGACATGCTCCGAGTCAACGTCGTCTCAACTCTTCAACTGCTGGAGTGGTGCCGTCAAAATGCTGTACAGAGATTTCTGCTTGCCTCAACGGGCAATGTCTACAAGCCTGCCGATAAATTACTCGAGGAATCTGATGAGTGCGAACCTTCATCCATGTACGCTGCCTCGAAATTGAGTGCTGAATTCCTCGCGAAACAATACGGAAGGTATTTTGATCCTGTCATTCTCAGACTGTTCGGCGTTTATGGGCCGCGGCAGAAAAACATGCTCATAGCAGATCTGATTGATCGTATTTACACGGGACGAGTGATTACGCTGGCGGATAACATTGGAATCACCATGACTCCGCTCTATATATCGGACTGCCTCTCCCTGCTCGAGAAAATGCTAGACCTTAGCCGAAGGATTCAAGGCGTTTTCAACCTTGCAGGGAATGAGATTATAAACATGGGTGAGATGACACACATGATCGCTTCATATCTTTCCAGGAAGCCGATCTTGAGGCAGAGCGAAGAGCCTCCCCGCTTTCTCATGGGCAGCAACAAAAAAGTGTGCGCGGCGCTCATGTACACGCCATCCGTTTCCATGGCGGAGGGTTTGAAAAAAATCATCTCATCGTCGTGATTCCTATGATGGGCCGCAGGGATCTTGTCATTCCCCTTGATTGGTTTGTATGTCCGGTTCTCAAGAAACCCTTGACTCTGAAGGGCGCATGTCTCGTATCGCCTGCCGGCTCCTATGAACGAAACCAAACCTACGGCTTCTGGAACTTCATCCCAAAGGATCTGCGCGACCTGCAGAGGCAGGAGTGGAAGACGTGGGAAATCCTCCAGCAGAACAGTGTTGTCTCGTATCGGGCGGACCCGAGGAACAATCTCGGCGTCGGAAAAAGGCAGGACTTTGACGAATTCTCCACGTTTTGCCATTTTAGCGGAATTGTGCTCGATGTCGGCGTCGGTCCCCAAAAGGCACCATCGCATATTCGCTACTGCAAACGGCCGGATGTGCACTTTGTAGGGATTGATCCGCTTGTCGGAATACAACCGAGAATATTCTCTTTCGTGCAGGGATTAGGGGAATATTTGCCTTTCCGCGCGGATTTATTTGACCAGGTGATTTTCGCCACCGCCCTTGACCACTTCATTGATCCTCTGGCTGCCCTTCTGGAGGCAAAGCGTGTCGTCAAGAATGAGGGGACGATTTGCGTGTGGATAGGAGAAAAAGACAGAAACGCACCCAAGCCCTCTCGATCGCACAAGTGGTATGAGAAATTGTTCGTCCCGCAAGGAGCGGACGACCCGTTCCATTACAAGAGGCTGAACGCACAGTCTTTCGCGGCATATGCTGTGGAGGCCGGATTGTCCGTAGAGAATCATCTTGCGTTTCCGGTAGACCGGTGGCGGCGAAATCTGTTTTACCGTTTATCCAAATAGCGGTGCTCATGAAAAATGCCGTGAAATACCATTTCTCTGATTTTACTCGAAGAAATTATCGTCGTCTGCTCAAGTTGGCGAAAAGCACTTACGTCGATCGGGGGTTCCGCACCTTTTGCGAATCGGAGCGTTTCATACTATGGCGCCATGACGTCGACTTCTCCCCCCAATCCGCAAGAAAAATATCGATTATTGAAAGCGAAGAAGGAATCCGCACGACCTATTTTCTGTTGCTGCACAGCACCTTCTACAACCTCCTGGAAAAAGATGTGACAGACTGTATCAGGGACATCATCGCCCGAGGTCATTTCATCGGTCTGCATTTCGACCCGCAGTATTATGACTTGACCTGCGAAGAGGAGCTGAGAAGAAAATTAACAGTCGAGAGAAAGATTCTAGAAAATCTTTTCAACGTCGACGTCCGAGTTTTCAGTTTCCATATTTCCACCCCGTTTGCCATGGCCTGCAAGCGCTATCAATACGCCGGGCTCGTCAACGCCACGGCTGATTTTTTCCGCAGGCGCGTCGGGTATTGCTCCGACTCCAATGGATACTGGAGGTTCAAACGACTCGAAAATGTCCTGCAAGATGCTGAGGAATATTGTCTCCAGGTTCTGACGCATCCTGAAATGTGGCAGGACAGGGTCATGTCTCCGAAGGAGCGTGTTCGACGGTGCATCCAAGGCCGCGCCGACAGCACTCGGCGATGGTACGAAGCCATACTGAGAGAGCACGGGAGACAGGATGTTGACTGGGAATAGGATTAGCCATAGAAATGTTTTCACGATTTATCCCCTTTCGGCATATCTCGAAGATGAAACCCGTTTTCTGCGCGGCAGGAAAGGCCGAGGAAGATGCTGAGCTCAAAATCCTTGTACTTATCCCCCTTGTTGAAAGCCGATCTTCCGATCCTGTTTCAATGGATCAACGATCGGGAGCAGGTTCTCTTCAACGCGCCCTACCGGGTCGTGAGCGAGAACGATCATCGGGAGTGGTACGAGTCGATCCGAAAGCGAAAAGACGTCGTCCTGCTCGGTATCCGATTGCGGAGGGGAATGAAACTGATCGGCTCGTGTCAGCTGCATGACATTCATGTCATACACCGAACGGCTTTTCTCCAGATCCGCATCGGAGACGTCCGGCAGCGCGGGAGGGGGTACGGGACGGAAGCGGTGGGACTGCTGCTGAGGCACGCGTTTTCGGACCTCAACCTCAACAAAGTCCACGTCTTCGTTTTCGCGGGCAACACGGCGGCCATCCGGATGTACGAATGCTCCGGGTTCAGGAAGGAGGGCCGACTGAAGCAGGCAGCCCATATTGACGGCTCCTACGTGGACCTGCTCGTCATGGGCATCCCGAAGAAAAGGTTTTCGTTGACGGCCGTCGGCCCGAATGCGCATGCCGGAACGCGTAGCGGGCGGTTCCGGCGCGCAGGAACCGATGAGAAGACCGGGACGGTCAAGCGGGGACCACGATCATGACTCTCGTCGCCATCCACCAACCCAATTTCTTTCCGTGGCTCGGTTATTTCGACAAGATTGTACGTTCCGATCTGTTCATTTTCATGGATAATGCCCAATTTCCCAAGAAGGGTGGCAACTGGGTCAATCGGGTCAAACTTCTTGTCGGCGGCGGCGGACACTGGGCTACGGTGCCCGTCAACCGGGCCTACCACGGGGTCTTGCCGATCTCCGCCATGAAGATTGACAACAGAACCCCTTGGCGGGACAAGCTGCTCAAGACGATTGAAATGAACTACAAGAGTTCCCCCTGTTACGGGGAGGTGTTCCCCGTAATCCTTCCGCTCGCGGAGAACCCGACGCCAAGTCTGGCGGAATACAACATCGCCTCGATCACGGCGCTTGCGAAGCATCTCGGCCTGAACACGGGGAAGCTCATTCTCGGGTCCTCACTGACCACGCAGGGTCAATCCACGGACCTTTTGATTTCGATGGTCCGGGCGTGCGGGGGAACCGCCTACCTGTGCGGAGGGGGCGCGGCCTACCAGGATGACGAAAAGTTTCCCGTGGCCGGCTTGCAGCTGATCTATCAGAATTTCACGCACCCTCAATACCCGCAGGCGAGCAGCACGGAGTTCGTTCCAGGATTGTCGATTATCGACGCCCTGATGAATTGCGGATTCTCCGGCGTCAGACGACTGCTGGGCCTCTAATAGGAGCTTGGCCCCGTCGACAGAGTCCCATCGTAGCGGTGCAAACAGTGAGGCAGCCCGATTTGTTTCGTTCTCGAATACCAATGCCCCTTTCTGCCGATCCGGCGGATGCCGCAGCGGACCGCGCGGACATTCGTTTTTCCCGGGTACACAAGGATTTCCTGATCGGGCAGTTTGGGGATGTCATGAAGAACCTGTTGGGTTTGCCGTGCGACTGCCCCCGTGTGCGGGCACTCAGCGGCATCTCGTTCGCGGTGCAGCCGGGACAACTCCTGGGAGTTCTGGGACGAAACGGAGCGGGAAAGAGCACGCTTCTGCGGGTGGCCGGAGGCATCTATGAGGCCGACGGGGGGACTGTATTCATCCACGGGAACCCCACCGCCATTTTTGAGATGGGGATTCTTGGAAACCAGCATCTCACGGGCAGAGCATTCAGCGATTTCTATTTCTCTTTCAGGGATATCCCGAAGGCAAAGCGAAAGGACTTGATCGAGGACGTCCGGGAGTTCGCCGAGCTGGAGGGATATTTCGATGAGCCGCTCCTGACGTATTCCTCGGGCATGCTTGCCCGCCTGTACTTCGCCGTCGTTACGGCGGTGCCGGGCCGCGTCGTCCTGATCGACGAAATCCTCTCCGTCGGAGACGAGTATTTCCAAGGCAAATCGTTCAAGCGGCTGGTCAACATGCTCTCTCGCGGATCCTCGGGCATCCTCGCCACCCACGACTGGTTCAATGCCATCCGCCTGTGCTCCCGGATACTGGTGCTCCATGAGGGGCGTGTGGAGTTCGACGGAAGTCCGCTGGAGGCGATACGCCGTTATCTCAAGCCGGTGATTCCGGAAGCCACGCGGCAGGTTTTCTTTTTGAACAAGGAACGGCTTGCCTCCCGGGTGCTGTCGTACCGGTGCGGAGATCCGCTGCAGATCCGTTTCGATGTAGAGTCCGCGATCGAGGACGACTTCTGTCTGGGCGTGGCCGTCGAGATCCCCAAATTGTCCATGATCGCGCTTCTCGGAAACGACAAGGTGATCCGCGGCGGGAAGGGCACGCATGAAATCACGGTCGAATTCCCCGAGTTCCCCGTGTCGTACCCTGAGTGTTACCTCTCCTTGTTCCTGACCAGGCCCCGCGCCAACCGGAGAGGGGCTTTTGAGGAAATTTACGACCAGATCTCCTGGACCACCGGTGCCAGCATCCGGATGGTCAATGAGGAGACCGTGCAATTCGGGGATCATGCCGTTTTCCATCACCCCCTCTGCTGGAGCGTTCGCTGAAGGATCGCCGATGCACGTCCGTCTGAACAGGGTCTGCAAGGAGTTTCCCGTCACGAACGGTCGGTTCGTTGCCGTCGACCGAGTCAGCCTCGAGATCGCTGCGGGAGAGCGTGTCGCCGTCATCGGGCGGAACGGGGCGGGCAAGACAACGCTGCTGCAACTCATCGCCGGCCTGGCGAAGGCAACCTCCGGAACGGTGGATGTCGAGGGACATGTCAACTGCATCATGACGCTCGGCGTCGGGCTGCGAGAGGAGTTCTCCGGAAGAGAGAACATCTACATCGACGGCGAGTTGAACGGCAAGTCCCGAAGGCAGGTGGACGCCGTCCTCAAGGACATCATCGAGTTTTCGGAACTGGGTCCGTCCATCGACTATCCGGTCCGGACGTATTCAACGGGAATGAAAGCCCGGCTTGCCTTTGCGATGATCATCTTCATCAAGCCGAATATTCTGATCGTCGACGAGGCCCTGTCGGCAGGAGACGCCCAGTTCAGCTCCAAGGCGGCGGGTAAGATGAAGGAGATCAGCTCCCAGGGCGAAATCCTCATCCTGGTCACGCACGCGATGGCCTCTGCGGTGGCCATGTGCGACCGATGTCTCTGGATGGAGCAGGGCAGGATCATCATGGACGGCCCTTCGGCAAAGGTTACGGAAGCGTACCGGGAACATCTCCGGGAATACGAGGAGAAAAGGATCCGGGAGCGGTTCCAAAACATCATGAGGAGGCAGTCCGTGGACTCCCGGCTCCGCATTGACCGATTCGAGCTTCGGGACAGCCGGGGAGACTCTCGAATGATCTTCGAGTCCGGGGAGCCCGTGCTGTTTCACCTGTGCGTCCATGCGGTCGGCCGCATCGAGCGGCCCGATGTGCGGCTCTCCGTCAGACGTCTTGACGGGATCACCATCCTGCAGAACCTGGCCAGCCGGGACGGACTTTCGCTGGGTCCCATGGAAGGAGAAGCCGTCGTTGAAGCCTCGCTGGGAGAATTGGCGCTCGGGGAGCAGAGTTACGAGGTGCTCGCCGAGTTTCTCGACCGGGATCGGCCTCCTGAGCTGGCGCTTCTGGCTGCCGGAAGCACCGTCATGAAAGTCGAGCGCCATGGGGATATCTCCGATCGGCCGGCGTACGTCTCTCCGATCCTCCATGCGTCGCGGCTCAAGGACCTCCCAACTGAAGGAAACGGGATAACGTGATGCTGTTGGGATTCAACGTGGAAGATGTCCGGCTGATTCTCAACCTGTTCCGGATGAGGATCCGGGACCGCTACATGGGCTCGGCCCTGGGGGCCGTCTGGGCAATCCTTCACCCCCTTCTACTGCTGGGCACCTATACCTTTGTCTTCGGATTCGTGCTGAAGTCGAAAATCCCCGGCGCCGACACCACGTTGGCCTACACCATCTGGATGATCAGCGGATTCGTCCCCTACCTCGCCTTCTCTGAAGCCTTGAACGAGTCGGCGAACTCCGTCGTCGGCAGCGCCTCGCTGGTAAAGAACATCGTGTTCAAGAGCGAGACGATCCCGGTGGCGGCGGTGCTGACGGCGGCGGTTCCGTTTGCCGTCGGCATGCTGTTTCTGGTGGTGCTGCTGCTCGTGGACGGCAGGGGGCTCACCTGGCATGCCGTTGCCCTGGTGCCTGTGGTGTGCGTCCAGTTCGCGTTTCTGGCCGGCGCGGCCCTTTTCCTCAGCGCCACCACGGTGTTCATTCGCGACATTGCCCACATCCTGCCGACACTTACGATGCTGCTGCTGTTCTTTACCCCTATCTTCTATCCCATCGAGGCCATGCCGGCAGCCATTCAGAAATTGACCTTCTGGAACCCGCTGTACCAGATGGTGCGCCCCTACAGCGACATCCTGCTCAGCCACCGGCTTCCGGACTGGAGGGGGCTGGCATACCTGGTCGGGCTGGCCATGCTCCTTATGGTCTTCGGTCTGAGGTATTTCCGATCCCTCAAAGGCTACTTCGAGATGAAACTATGACCCTCCCTGGCCGCAGAAACCTACCCGCACCGGCGAAAGGCCGCGTGCTGTTCATCGGCACCTCTTATTACAACAACTGGTATCTGTCCCGGGAGCTTCGGAAACGGGGCTGGAAGGCCGATCTGCTCGTCTGTTCCGCCGAGGGGGCAAAGCACTACCTCCACGGGTGCGACGCGTATCTCGAGGAATATCTGCTGTGGGATGGAAAGTACGGAAAACACATCTCGGACTTTCTGGAACCCCTGCTGAAGGAAGCTTCCCGGAGCGAGCCCTCTCCAATGAGACACCGGACAACGGGGCCGACATGGAAAGCGGCACTCGCGGCCGTGATCCGAAACCTTCTGAAAGGACACGCGGGCAAGACATGCCTGCGCGCACTCCTCCCACTCTACCTTCGGTCGGTGCGCCCGAAACAGCCGAGAGAGCTGGCTATACTGAAGGAAATCTGGCGACGTTACGACATCCTTCATTTCACGGGCGTGAACAGCCTGCGTTACTTCTATTTCTTCAATCCCTACCTGTTCGGAGCCATGCCGATCGGGTGGGACATCCGGCTCCTGAAGCGGTTGGGGATGAAGATCGTGTACACGAACATCGGGTGTTTGGACGGCGTGTCCCAGTCCTCATTCCGGGTCTGGAAGCCGGAGCCGGTTTGCGACATCTGCCGCTGGCGGGACGAGCCGGCAGTGTGCAGCGACGAGAAAAACCTGGCGTGGGGGAAGCTTCGTAACGAACTCGCCGATTATCAGTGCACGCTTGGCGGCAACCGCGCCGATTACAACGAGGACCCTCATGTTCACGAGGTCCCGGAATTCTACTGCCTCGATCCGGAGGTGTGGTATCCTGAGCTTGAGATCCCGGAGGAACACCGGCTGAACCTTCCAAAGGAGACTGTCAAGATCTACCATGCCGTCGGCAACTACGATCTGCGGACCCATTCCGAGGGTACGAACATCAAGTGCACTCATATCTACCTGCCTCTCATCGATCGTCTGAAGCGCGAGGGGCTGGCCGTCGACGCTATTTTCTGCAAAGACATTCCCGGCATGGAAGTGCGTTTTCACCAAGCGCAGGCCGACATCGTGGTGGACATGCTGACCTTCGGCTGGTTCGGGGCAAACATCCGAGAGGGTATGATGCTGGGCAAGCCCTGTGTCTGCTTCCTGCGGCCCGAGTGGCTGCAGAGCATGAGAAAGGAAATCCCTGCCTACGTGGACGAATTGCCGGTGATCAGCGCCACACCGGATACGGTCGAGTACGTGCTACGCGACCTTATTCGTAATCCGGACAAGAGGAAAGAGATCGGACAGCGGAGCCGGGCCTTTGCGCTGAAATGGCATTCATCCGCGGCAGGCGCAAAACGATTCATGGAGATCTACTCGGCCCTGCTGCGAAAGGTTTGAACCAGCTTGCCTTCTTGTGCAGGATGGCAGGCCCGCAGCATTGAACGTGAGTGTCGAATGGCATCGGATCTGGACAAAGCAAATGCAGAATTCTGGAACGAGCTCTGCGGAAGTACCTTCGCGCAATATCTCGGCATCCGGGACCACAGCGAGGCTTCCCTGCAGCGCTTCGACAGCGCATACATGGCTTTGTACCCCTACCTGCTCGAGAGAGTCCCCCTGAAGGAACTGACGGGCAAACGGGTGCTTGAGGTGGGCCTGGGTTACGGCACGCTGGGACAGAAAATCGCGAAGGCCGCGGCAGCCTATGTCGGAATGGATATCGCCGAAATGCCCACCCGGATGATGAGGCACAGACTGGCCATGGCAGGTGTGCCGGGAATGGCGGTCCGCGGGAGCATGCTCGAGTGCCCGTTTTCCGCAGAGAGCTTCGACGGGTTCGTATCGATTGGCTGTTTTCACCACACGGGGGATGTGGCGCGGTGCATCGAGGAAGCGTACCGGATCCTGAAACCCGGGGGAACAGGATATATCATGGTCTATAACCGGTTTTCTTACCGGCAGTGGTTGCAGTGGCCGCGGGAAACCATCGGAGCACTCCTGGACGAAACGGGGTTGCGTAAAAGAGCGGTCATGCGGAGCTCGGAGGAACAGAGAAGGGCATACGATGCCAGCGTTGACGGACAGGCAGCACCGGAAACGGTATTCCTGTCCATCGGTCAGCTCCGCCGGATGCTTCGCCGGTACTCTTGGGTCACCTTCGAAAAAGAAAATTGCATCGATCTTGCCATCTCGAGGTTATGCTTCATCCCCCGGAAGACATTGCTGCCTTCTCTCGGCAAGATGCTGGGTCTGGACATCTACATTCGGGCCCGGAAGTGAGAATCCGGTTCTTCGTCGCGCATCATCCATGATCCGCCCGTGCCTATGGGTTCGCGAATGAAATACAACATCCTTGTCTTGTGCGATTTCACCCGCCGCTCGGCGAATACGATCATCGATCATGCAACAAGCTTCAAGAAGTACTCGCGCCACAACATCTTCTACGTCAACCCGGTTCGAAGCAATAAACCCGAGTGGCTCAATCTCTCGAAATTCGATGTCCTGATCCTCCACTACTCGATCTACGTACTGGGCGACCATTACATCAATCCCAACTGGCGGCATGCGATCACGGCATCACCGGCCGTCAAGATCCAGTTCATTCAGGACGAGTACCGAAGGGTCAACGAGTTCATCGACCGTATGAAGGAGTTGGGCATCAACATCCTGTACACCTGTTTCCCGGAGCAGGAAATGGAGAAGGTATACCCGGCCGACAAACTCCCGGGCGTGATGAAAATCAACACGTTGACCGGATATGTCCCCTCGTACCTAGAAAACAGG
>JAKPPU010000050.1 GCA_029547185.1 Deltaproteobacteria bacterium
CAATACATAGCAAGCGCCGAGAAGCTCATCTACGCCATCATCGATGAGTTGCTCATGGACGGCGGCATTCTCGTCAGCTGTCACATCGATGCATGGTACACTAGCCGTTTTCCATATGTCACGTTACTGAGGGAATATTACCCATACAGGGATTACAATCACGTATTAGAGGTCTACATGAAATGATCCTGATGTACCACAAAATATACCCGGAATCTCCGACCGCCTGGTGGGTAACCGTCAACCGTTTCTGGAGCCAGATGGAACAGTTACGGCGATTCGATGTTGTTTCCCTCCGAGACTATCAGTCTGATAATCCAAGACACGCCGTCATCACGTTCGACGGATGCTACGAGAATGTGTTTGTCTATGCTTTCCCGATTCTGAAAAAATTCGGTTACCCGTTTGAGCTGTTCGTGGTCGGGGACAGTATTGGGGCATCAAATGAATTCGATCAGCACGTGGAGCCCCCGGCAAGATTTTGCAGTTTTGAACAGTTGAAGACCATGGTTGGCTCCGGTGGGCGGCTGCAGTGGCACAGCAAGACCCATCAAGATTTGTCTGCCTCGTCGGATCGTCGTCTGATCGAGATGGAACTCGCCATCCCGCCCGAGATCCGACGGCTCGATCCCGAGGGGTTCGACTGGTTCGCGTATCCGCACGGCAGGCACTCGGCCACTCTCATGGAATCCACAAGGAAATTTTTCTCCGGGGCCGTCTCCTGTGCGGATGGAAACAACCAAGACCGGTATCAACTGAATCGCGTCACCGCCACGAACGAAACGCATTTTCCCTCGTCCCGCGTTTCGCTGATCATTCCGAACTTCAACTACGGCAGGTTCCTCGCCGAAGCAATTGAATCCGCTCTTCTGCAAACCGTGCCGGCGGACGAGATCCTGTTCATCGATGATTGCTCAATTGACAATTCTATCGACGTTGCTCAACGGTACCAGGACAGGATCCGCATTGTCCGAAACGAGACAAACCTTGGTATCGTTGATAATTTCAACAGGGCGGTGTCCCTGACATCGGGGGATTACATCTGCTTCCTTGGCGCCGACAACCGCTTCAGAAGCGACTACATCGAGAAATGCAAGCTGGCTCTCGATCTCCATGATAATGCCGCCGTCGCTTATACCGATGCCGTTCTCTTCGGGCCCAGAGCCGAGGTACTCGCGCAAAGCGTCAAGGCTCAACGCCTCCTCAGGGAAAAAGACTTCTTTGCCTGGCAGTTTCCGGATTTCAACGAAGCGACAAAGAAAATCCTCAAAACACACAATTTCATTCATGGATCATCCATGTTCAGGCGGAAGGCATTTGATGCCGTCGGAGGGTACAAGAAGACGAATCTTCCCGAAGATCACAACCTGTTCACTCGCATGGTCGAATTCGGATGGGATGCCGTTCGTGTACCAGAGCTACTTCTGGAATACAGGCAACATTCGAGCGAACAGGCGAACACCCAACTGAACTCTTCCATGGATATGGCTTACTACAGGAACCGGCTGAAAGCGAAAGAAGAGGAAAATGTCGCTTTGCAGAAAGAAGTAACCAGACTGAGTCAGCTTCTTTCATCGCAGCCGAAGGCAGCCAGCAACAGCGCGACGGAGCAGTTGCACCGCTGCGCCAGGTCGCTTGCCGCGGAGGGGCAATTTGTTCCAGCAAGGGCAGTCTTGGAGAGTTTGATCCAATGTTGCCCCCGTCACGCCGCCGCTCACCATGATCTTGCGTCCCTGTATTGCCGCGACGGCGACAAGGAGAAAACCCGGTTTCATCTTGAAAAGGCAGTGTCCCTGGATCCCGCACAGGCCTTGTTTCTGAAGAGTCTCGCAGCCTTCCACTATGTAACGCTGCAGAATGTTGACCAAGCGGTGACGCTCTATGAACGAGTCCTTTCGCTCCTTCCGGAAGACGTGGAAACGCTCAGCGTGCTTGGTAATCTCTCCATTGAGAGGCGCGCGTTCGTCAAGGCCCGAGCCTATTACCTCGAGGTTCTCAGCATCGATCCCGCTAACAAGCAGGCGGAGCATGTCCTTGCACTTCTCGACTCGAAGAAACTTGGACTCGATGCGGATGACGAACCCAGCATGGTCATCCTCAGGGCACGCAGACTCGCTCGGAATGGGGCGACAAATGAAGCCATCGAGAAGCTGAAGGTCCTGCTGAAGACGCATCCCCAGGAGGCGAGGGCCCACAACGATCTCGGGAACCTACTTTGCCTCCTGCAGAAGCCGGATGAGGCTCTCGACCATCTCGAACAGGCCGTCCGGCTCGCCCCGGGGGAGGTCGGCTTTTTGAGGGACCTTGCCGATGCTCACCTGGCTGAAGCCGGGGATATCGAGAAGGCGCTCGCTCTTTACAACAAGGCCCTTGCCCTCAAGCCGGACGATATCGAAACGCTGCTCCGGATCGGGAACGTATGCGGCGCGAAGGGTCTGCACAATGATGCGCGCTTTTTCTACGACAAGGTCCTCGCCATCGAACCCTGCCATGCAGCAGCCAGAGAAAACGTCAAAGAACTCGAGAAGATGGTTTCGTCTCGGCCAGCCTCCCGA